>JAYUMV010000242.1:0-9232 GCA_043762265.1 Chthonomonadaceae bacterium
CCCGGCAGAACTCGGTGGAAACCCAGATCTCATCGTAGTAGTCGAAATTTCCATGCCAGCGCGCGGGAAACCGCTCCAGTTCCCAGTACCAGACCGCGATATTGCGCCGGCCCTCGAAGAAACGCGGGCCGCGATCCGTAAAGAATCGTCGCGCATAGTCGAACGAGAAGGTCATCAGGTTGATACCATAAGGATTATGGCGAGCAAAAGGCTCCGTGCTGTTCTCCAGATTGCGGTGTTCGCGGCTGTCTATGTTGAGGGCGACAGAAGGGATGCCGGTCGCCGCTACGGCACGGCGGAAGGCGCGGGAAGACTCGCCAATACCATACTGCCCCTTCAGAAACCCCGCGACGTTGACCCCCTGTGGATAGCGCGGCGAGGGATCTGCGAGGCCGGCGCCTGCCCGCAAGGGCAGGCTGCGATCCTGCAAAAAGGGCAGTTTCTTGCCTGCTCTTTTCCAGGCGAAGCACCAGGGATAGTTGGTGATGTAGCGCTGCGTTCCGTAGGCTTCCACCACCTTTTTCGCCTGGTTGGACTGACCGATTTTGGCGCTGCGCTGCGCTGTCTGGCGCACCGCATCGTGTACCAGATACGCTTTGAGCCAGGGACGAAGACGATTGTAGGGCTTCTCCAGATAGGTGGCCAGAAGCGCGCGTTGGTCGTCGGCCTGGGAGAGCGTCAGACGATCTTTTTCGGTTTGCTGACGCGGATGCCACCGATACGCGATCAGAGGCTCGCCGATATAGCCGAAGCAACCCTGCTCCAACAGATGGAACCACATCTCCAGGTCTGCGGCATGAAAATAGTTTTCATCGAAGCCGCGCAAAGCCCTGCTGCGCCGAAACAGCGCTGCGCTGGGTCCGCCGATGAGATTTTTCTGGGCGCGTAAGCACTGACCAATGACGGTGGTTCCGGCCGGAAAGCGCACCTCGGGGAAGGAAGAGTGCGACTGACCGAACGGGCCGCCATCCTCACGGACAAAGCGGGTCGCACAGGCCACCAGGCTGGCCGCCGGATTACTCTCCATGCGCTCTACCATACACTTCAGTGCGTCCGGGGAGCAGAGAAAATCGTCCGCATGCACGAATTTCACATATTCGGATCGAGCGAGTGCCAGACACGCGTTACGGTTGCGTACCATGCCCAGATTCGCGGCATTGCGCACCACACGCAGCCGACGGTCTCGAGCGGCATAGGCTTGCGCGATCGTGTAGGAGGCATCCGTCGAACAGTCATCCACTACAATCACTTCCAGGTCGGTCAGCGTCTGCTCCAGGACCGATTCGATGGCCGTCGGCAGAAAATCCTCGTAGTTGTAAACATCGATGCATACGCTTACTTTGGGAGGCGGCATCTGCCCTCATCCTTCCTACAACGCTCGTGTTCGTGATTCGGTCTTCCAACGCATGGGGAGAAGGTTCCTCTCCCCACGCTCCTTTTTATACCTGCGAATCGCCCATAGTTGTCGCCTCCGGCCTGGAGAGCAGCCGGAAATCAGGAAGGAAAAATCTCCTCGACCGGAGAAGAGGATGTTCAGGGGTTCCAGGACCTTTTTGCCCGATCAGCCTGAGTCGGTATTGAGGGATGCGACTGTCTTAATCCGGAGAAATGCCGGCGAACGTCCTTGGGGATTCGATCCCGTTCCGTCATTGCGACTATCGCGTTTTAAGGAGCGAAATCATTTATGTCGCGTTATGAGGAGTTCGATCCAAGATGCCTCCGTCTCCTTCCTTTTTCTCAGATACCGCATACGGTATCGCAGCAGAATTTTTGCGCTCCGCCGACAGCAGGGGCTTCCTTCGCCCAGTTTTGGAATAGCCTCCCTGCCATCTATGCCGGCCGGGGCATCCATCGAGTCGCCGAGCGGATCGTGGAGGCGCGACGGTCCCAACGCGCTGTCGTCGTCGCTTGCGGCGCGCACGTCGTTAAGTGCGGCCTCGCGCCGGCGCTGATCGCGTTGATGCAGGCCGGATTTATCAGCGCGCTCGCGGTGAATGGCGCGACCGCCATACACGACCTGGAGATCGGCCTGTTTGGGGAGACGTCGGAGGTGGTGAAGAGCGGTCTTCAAGAGGGCACGTTCGGCGCCTCCTTCGAGACCGCTGATTTTATCAATGCAGCCTTAGTCTCCGCACAACAAGGCAACGAAGGCGGGGGCGAAGCGCTGGGGCGAATGCTCTGCGAACGGCACACACCCTACCTCTCGCAAAGTCTGCTGGCCTCCGCCTATGCGCTCCATATCCCGGTGACGATCCACGTCGCGATCGGCACCGACTTCGTCCATATCCATCCCGGTGTTGACGGCGGCGCCCTTGGGATGGCAAGTCTGCGCGATTTCAGAATTCTGACCGCCGCAATGCAGGCGCTGAAAGATGGCGGTGTCCTGCTGAATATAGGTTCCGCTGTGCTGCTTCCTGAAGTTCTCCTCAAAGCGATGGCCTCTCTCCGCAATGCCGACCCGACGTTCAGTCAGTTTCTCGGGGTCAATCTGGATATGATTCAGCACTATCGCGCGAACAAACAGATCGTGACCCATGTCGAGGCGATCGGTGGAGAAGGCATCTCCCTGACGGGTCATCATGAGATCATGATTCCCCTATTGGCCTTTGCTGTCCTGGAAGAGTGGAAATCAGGGAACGTATCGCATGGTTTCGCACGCGATGGTTCCCTGCAAAGCGGAACGCCCGCGCCTTCAGGTTCCGGAGCCACTGAGCCGCTCGTATGAAGATCGCGCAGGTAAACTTGCAAAAGGCCTGGGGGGGAGCCGAAAAACACGTCTCCCTGCTGAGTCGAAGCCTGCGCGAGGCGGATCACTCCGTCATCGTCTGCTCTCATCCGCAGGGCCGACTGCGGCAGGATGTCGAAAGCCATGGGATTCGCTCTCTGCCGATCACGGCGATCAATCAACTGGATCTCATGGCGGGAGCAAAGCTTGCCCTACGCCTCGCCAGGTTTCGGCCGGACATTCTCCATGTACACACGCCGCGCGACTATATAGGAGGGCTTCTGGCGTCGCGGTTTCTGCCGGGGTCGGCGCTTGTCCTGACGCGCCACATGATGCTCCCCCTGAAACCGATGATGCGTCGTCTCTACGCGCAAACGCGAGGCGTCTTCTGCCTGAGTGCGGGAATGCGCCTCTTTCTGCAAACACAGGGAGTCCCTCTCTCGCTGCTCCACCACGTGCGATCCGGTATCGACACCGCCCTGTTCGGCGCCGCCGCCCCGGCACACCGGGAGACGATCCGCCGAGAGTGGAAGCTTGCGCCGGAGGAGATCGCTGTCGGCGTTGTCGGCCGACTTGTACCGGGGAAGGGCCACTCCCTCCTGTTGGAAGCTCTCTCTCGCCTGCGTCAGGCCGGGTCTCAAGAGGACGCCACGGTGGTCAAGTGCGTCTTTGTTGGGGAGGGCCAGGAGCGAGAGCGCCTCTCTCGGCAGGCGGACGCGCTCGGCCTCTCGGACACTGTTCTCTTCACAGGCTTTCGAAATGACATTCCGGCGACGCTCGGCGCGCTCGATGTTTTTACGCTGCCTTCTCAAAGCGAACTGTTGCCGCTCGCCATCATGGAGGCCATGGCGGCCGGGCTTCCGGTGCTGGCGACCGAGGTAGGCAGCCTTACGGAACTGATCGAATCGGAGGTAAACGGCTTGTTGGTGCCTCCGGACGATCCGGAAACGTTGGCGGCGGCTTTGCGTCGCCTGACAGGGAACGCCGCGTTGCGTGCGAAGTTGGGTGCGGCCGCTGCCGAACGTGCCCGTACAGATTTCACTCTGGAGGCGATGGCACGGGAGACGCTCGGAGCCTATCGCCTGATCCTGACGGCACAAGGACGGACGTGAGAGCCGGCGAACCGTGGCAGCCGTTATGGAAGAGCATCGATACGACAATTGCCGGGGAGTGCCGCCTACTTCTGTAGCGATGCAAAATTACGCATCTGAAGAAAGGTGAGCGGCCCCCTGGTGCGCAAGACCGATGAGATGAAGATTATGGATCGTGAACGTATTGTAATTCGGGGATTGAACTGGCTTGGCGACGCGATTATGTGCCTTCCCGCCCTGCATACATTGAGGGAAGCGCGCCCCGCGGCGCATATCGCCCTGTTGACTCCGGTGAAACTGGCCGACTTATGGAGATCTCCGCTGATCGACGAGGTGATCGGTTTCGAAAGCGAGGAGAGCCTGCGCAGCGTGGTTCGGAAACTGCGGGCGGGTCGATTCGCAACCGGCATCGTCCTGCCGATGTCGTTTCGATCCGCGCTGGAGTTCCGACTGGCAGGAATCCCCACACGCATAGGCACGGAGCACAAGGGGCGGCAGATACTTTTCTCCCATCCGATCCGAAAACCGTCCGGAATCCTGGAGATGAAGAAGCGCACCGTCAACGAGATCCTGCGCGCGAACGAAGCCGCCGATCAAAAGAGACCGGTTTCCCCGTCTCTCCAGAGTCATCATGTAAACCGCTATCTCCATCTTGTCACTGCCCTCGGGGCGGATCCCACCCCGAGGGCGCCGTTCCTGCCGATCGACGACGGCGAAGCGGCCGCAATACAAGATCGTTTTTTTCCGGGGCGATCCACAGGGGCGCCGCCCTGGATGGGCATGTGTCCGGGAGCAGAATATGGGAATACCAAGCGATGGCCGGAGGAGAGGTTTGTAGAAGCGGCCTGCCGTCTTCATCGGCAGACGGGGTGCGAATGGCTCCTCTTCGGCACTCCGGGGGAGCGCGCTGCCTGTCAGCGGATCGTCTCCGCCATTCACGCGCAGATAGGACGTGCGACGGCATTCAATATGGCAGGCCAAACCTCGCTCCGGGAACTCGCCGTGCTGTTACGCGGATGTGCCGTGGTCATCGGAAACGACTCTGGGCCAATGCATCTTGCCGCCGCGGTAGGCGTCCCCGTCAGTGTCCTCTTCGCCAGCACTTCCGCGGAGTTGACGGGGCCGGGACTGCCGGGCGTCGGCGGTCATTCGCTGATCGTCTCTGAATCTCCCTGCTCCCCCTGCTTTCTCAGAGCGTGCCCCATCGATATGCGCTGCATGAACAGCCTGACCACCGACCGAATGGTGCAGGGAGTTCTGGACCTGTTGGGAGAGACGCCGGCAACATCATGAAATCCCTGGCAGAGTATACCTTCGGAGATTGGCGTCGCCTGCGGCCGGTGACACACTGGCTGAAGACGGTGCGGTACCGCGCGACAGATCGGCGCTATACGCGCCTCCTCCCGCGCGAAGGCGATATTATGGCCCTGCGCGATGCCATTCGAGGACAGAGGCTCCTGTTAACCGTAGCCTATTCGGACCCACAGGCGATCGATTGGCAGGCCCGGCTCATAAAGCAGTATGTTCCAACGGCGCTGTACCTGATCGCGGACAACTCACCGGACGACGAATCCGCGACGGCTCTTCGCGCGCTCGCGGAGAGAGACAATCTGTTGTATGTCCGCTTGCCTCAAAATCCCTGGCATGCCGGAAGTCGCTCCCATGGGATCGCGCTTAACTGGATCTGGCGCAATATTATCCGCTCCGGCGAACCGGAACGTTTCGGGCTTCTCGATGACGACCTATTTCCCACCGCACCGGACGATCCGTTTGCGGCCCTGGATAGGCAGGATTTCTATGGCGTCGTGCGGGAAGCCCATGGCCGCTGGTTTTTATGGGCCGGTTTCTGCTTTTATCGATTCGATAAGGTGAAAAACAGACCTCTGGATTTCGGGCAGGACTGGTTTAACGGACTGGACACAGGCGGCGGAAATTGGCGAGTTCTCTATCGCGATACCGACAGAGCCTCTTTGCGCGAACTCGAGACCCGCTTCGTGCCCTTCAAGCCGGGGGTCGAGGTGCAGGACGGCCCCTTTCAGTGGTGCGGCGTCTGGCTGCATGAGGTCGGTCAAATGGGCCAGGAAGAGCTAGTCAGGGAGAAACGCCGGGTGGTTGCCGACCTCCTCCGCCCCCATCTCTTGTCTGCCGGATCTTAAGGAGGAGAGATCCGCTCGGATTCGACCGTGTCGCCTCCCGATTCTCCTCTGTTGACGGATCTCCCGAGGGTGGTTGCGGCGATATGGCGTCCGATGGCGGCAGGCGTATGGTAGGCGAGCACATGCGCGCGTGCCGCGCTGGCCATGGCCGCAAGACGCTCCTGGTTTGCAAGGGCGGAACGCACGGCACAGGTCAATCCGCCCGGCTCGGGACGATAGTACAGGGCCTGTTCGCCGTCGATCAGCCCATGATACTGTTCGATCGTAGGATGATTGGCCAGAGGGACGGAACCGCAGAGCGCCGCCTCGTAGAGCCGGAAGCACTGCCACCCGTACCCGGCCGGCGACCATACGAGCCAGGCCCGTCTGCACCGCTCCAGATACTCTTTCTGAGACAAGGGCCCCTCCGGAATATCGATGCGATACCCTTCTTTACGCAGCGCCACAAGTTCGTCCATGCCGCGCTCCCGTAAGGTCGAAGAAGCATGAATGCGCCCTGCAAAGAATACGTCGGCTGTTTTATCCGCCGCCTCCAGCGGCTGCGGCAGTTCGTGTTCGAACATGCCAACCGGCGCGCCAAGAGAGATCGGCAGCATTTTTGCGATGCGTTCGCGATGGAGACGTTTGGTTCGGAAGCGCGGCGTAGGGACGCGCCAATGCAAGGTGCCGTTGAACAGGTTCCAGTAGTCGGGCGGCAGTTCACGCTTGAAATAGACGGCCGCTCTGTCCAGCAGAAACGCGTTGGCTCGATCGATGACCGCTGGATCGTCAAAGTCCAGAACGGCCAGAGGAGCGACAATCGGTCCCCGCAGAAGTTGTGGGCCGAACGATCGCAGCAGGGAACCTGCGCCACGCAGACTCTCGCGACGAAAAATCGACCGATTGAGCGCCCGGAAGGACCACGGCGCAAACGGCACGGCATGGACGACAATGAGGTCGTAGGTGGGATCGGCCAGTCGGCGCGACAGGGTCGGCAGGTTCGCGAGTTGCACGATATGGCGGCCGCGCTCTGGATCGGAATGCGTCTCCCCCGGCCAGGTCGAATAGAAATGAGTCGTTGTGGGGAAAGCCTGATGCAGATAGGGAACGGGGCCGATTTCCAGAATGTGGGGCACGAAACTGTCATTCTGCGGCATGGTCTGCTGCTGGCTCCTCTCCGCCCTATCGAGAGCGCTCGACGACCGTGGATCGGGGTGCTTATCCTCCATGGGCCTCGCTTATGCCGATGAACCGTCGGAAACGATAACAGCGACCGTAGTAATGGCTGCGAATCGGCTGTGCAAAATAGGGCCGACGCCATACAGGCTTCGGTCCCGACCACTGGACGCGTTCAAAGAGGGTATGCAGTTCCGAGTCCTCTCCCGTCGTCTCATTCACATAGAGGGCGTTGGCACCCATATGCGCTTTCAACTCCTCGACGTGTGCCGCATAAAAGTTCAGACGATAGCCCATAAAAAGGTCGTACGTTTGTGGGTGACCGGGCACATAGAAAGCCAGGAGTGCGCAGGTTTGGTAATCGTTCCCGGCGAGAAACACCGGTCGGCCCTCCTTTTGCATCTCGGCCAGAATGGCCCCTGCCTCGCGGCCCATCTGTCGGCCGCCCGTCATTTTGTTCTCGATATCGTCGCCCGATTTTTGCTGGATGCCGAGCGCCAACCGCAGTTGGGGGAACAGCAGCAGCAGCGTCAGCACCCCACTGGTCAACGCAATTGCGGCAATCTGGAGACGGACGCGTTGGGCGGCGCGGTGCGGCAGGTTTCGAGCGTCCGCGAGGAAGATCGCCAACGCGATGGTCGGCGTGATCCAGCCGCAGGGCGCCCAGTTCGCCTGCACCTTCGCCTTGAACGTCATCAAACAAAAAAAAGCGAGGACCGGCAGCCCAAAGCAACAGAGAAAAAGCCGGGCTGTCTGAGAGAAGTGCGGAACGTCGCCCCTCGGAGTTTCCCAGGTGGTGTCTACAGCGGGCAGCCCCATTGCAGGCGCCTCCGTGGCTGTCTGTTCCCGGCCATACCGCGCCGTCTTCCACAGGGCCCAGAGGCCTCCCAGAAACAGGCCGGGGCCGATCAATAAGGCTTGCGATCCGATGAGGTCGCCGAAACGGCGCAGAGGCGTTCCGGCGTCTTTACCGACCAGGTAGCCCAGATGGCCGAAGGTCCACCAGTGGTGTGTCGCGTTCCACCAGAGGACGCCACTGTAGAGAAGCAGCATCAGCAGGAAGGCGAGATAGGGATGCGGGCGGGAGAGCCACCGCCGATGAGGCCTGGACAGCAGCAGAAAGAGCAACAGGCACGGCGCGATGAACAGCATCGTGTGTTTGCTGAGCAGACCCAGACCGCTCCACAGCCCTGCCGCCGCCCAGCCGCGATCCTGGCTGCGCCCATCCGAAGCGAAAAGCGCTCTTTCGAGTGCGAGCAGGCTGAGCATCCAGAAGAATACCAGGGGAGGGTCGTAGGTCGCGATCAGGCTGCCTGCGGTGAAGAGAGGCGTGAGCGCGAGGAACAGAACGGTCAGAAAGCCTGCCTTCGCGGAAGCGAAGCGGCAGGTGAAAACATAGGCGCCGAGGAGGGTACCGCAGGATACCCCCCACACCCCGAGGCGCACACCGAACTCATTGACGCCTGCAACCGCCGTTGTAAGGCGAATGAGATAGGCGATCAGCGGCCCCTGGTCATAATATCCCAACGCGAGATGGCGTGACCAGTCCCAGTAGTAGGCCTCGTCGGCAGCAAGTTCCTTCATCGGAAGGAGGCAGAGACGCAACACCGAGGTGACCACCAGAAAAACGATGGTGAATCGATGCCAGTCCTGATCCTGACCGGCCTTTCGAGCCGTGGTCTCCGATGCACTATTGCTTAAGAGGAGTCGTTGGAATTTTACAAAAAAGTGCACTTGTTGACCCGCAAATATCCATTGCTGCGACAGGGTTCGACGTCGCTCATCTTCAAGCATTGCCGTCGCGATGTGAGCGATTTGGCGTCGCGTTTCATACAGTTTCCTACCGTTCACTGTCAGGCTCGACGTTGATCTGATCGAAATGGGATTGCTGGACCGTTACCGTTTAGCTTCCCTGGACGCCCGTTGTTTTCCTTCCCAATGTTGGCTCCGTTGGCTCCATTCCTTCTGAACAATAAAGACCTTATGCGTAATAGGGTGAACTGATCCCATGATTAACGTAGCCAGACTGCGGCGCAAGCCGCGCCAGTTCCAAGCCTTCACCGGCGTGAGCGTCACCGAGTTCGATCAACTGCTTGCTCAGGTGC
>JAYUMV010000243.1:0-3417 GCA_043762265.1 Chthonomonadaceae bacterium
AGGCGCCACTATTTTGACGAACGGAGACTGAATGCCACCACCCAAACGACCAGGAGGACCGCCCCGACCGGGCGGACCGCCGCGACCAGGCGGCGGAGGACCACCGCGACGCGGCGGAGGCGGAGGCGGCGCGCCCCGTCCGCCAGCCGGGCCGCAACGCCCCGGAGGAGGGCCTACCCCGCGACCGGCGCCGACCGAGGAAGAGGAAGCCGCAGGCGGTAAAGAGGCCGGAATCGAAGTGGAGGGCGTGATCACCGAAGCGCTTCCCAATGCGATGTTCCGCGTCGAGATCCCTGTCGGAGATCAGAAGAAATCGGTACTCGCCCATGTATCGGGCAAGATGCGCCAGAACTATATCCGCATCCTGCCGGGCGATAAAGTTCTCGTCGAACTCTCACCCTACGATCTGGAGCGCGGACGTATCCGCTATCGCTACAAATCGTAGTTCGGTTAGAACGGTTCGCCTGAGATTTACGGGAGGCGGAGGAGAGCACTCTTCTCCTCTGCTGACCCTCTTTTTGTGTGTCTTAGCCCATGAGGGTTGGCGCTCGCCCGCATCTACTGTAGTTCGGCGAGTGGAATTGCAACGCATCGGAGGTGCAACATGAAAGTGCGAGCTTCTGTGAAGAAGATCTGCGAGAAGTGTAAAGTCATCAAACGGGAGGGCGTGGTGCGGGTGATCTGCATCAATCCCAAACACAAGCAACGACAGGGTTAGGATCGAGCGCTGCGTAAGGGAGCGACCCTTCGGTCTCTTGCAATTACGCAGCTCTTGCCCCGTCCCGAAGGAGGAGCGGTTTGGCACGTATTGCTGGCGTGGATCTGCCACGCGATAAAAAAATCGAATACGCGCTCTGCTACATCTACGGAATTGGCCTGCCCAGCGCCAAGAAGATCGTCGTGGACGCAGGAATCAACCCGGCTACTCGGGTGCGTGAACTGACGGAGACGGAGACGGCGCGGGTACGCGAAATTCTGGAGCGGGAGTATCGGGTGGAGGGAGACCTTCGCCGCGAATTCCAACTCAGCATTCGCCGTTTGATGGAGATCGGCTGCTATCGGGGTGTACGCCATCGGCGTGGACTGCCCGCACGCGGTCAGCGGACGAAAACCAACGCCCGCATCCGCAAAGGACCGAAGCGTACGGTCGCCGGCAAGAAGAAGGCGAAGAAGTAGGGGAGCGACACTATGGCAAACAAACAGACAACCAAGCCGGGCGCAAGCAAGCAGAAGTCCCGCGAAAAGAAGAACGTGGTCCAGGGTATCGCACATATCCAGAGCACCTTCAACAACACGATCGTAACGATCTCCGATGTGCAGGGCGCGGTCATCTCATGGGCCAGCGCAGGCAGCGTCGGTATGTTCAAGGGCACCCGTAAAGGCACCCCATTCGCCGCACAGATCGCGGCGGAGAAGGCAGCGCGCGCTGCGCAGGAACATGGCCTGCGACGCGTCGATGTCTTCGTCAAGGGACCCGGCGCGGGCCGCGAAACGGCCATCCGCGCCCTGCAAGGCGTCGGACTCGAGATCACGCTGATCAAAGACGTGACCCCGATCCCGCACAACGGCTGCCGTCCACCCAAGCGACGACGTGTGTAATGAGTAACGATTTCCATAGAGCACAGGTGGAGGAAGCGTCTTACGACGTGTAAACACCCGGCGATTCTCGGCGCAGTCCGCGCCGATGTCCCGTGACTTCGTGGCAACGATCATCGAACCACAAGGAGCATTGTTTCAGAATGGCTGATAATCACGATCCCAGGTGTCGTCAGTGTCGCCGTGAGGGAGTCAAACTCTACCTCAAAGGCGATAAGTGCTTCACCAAATGTACGCTCGACAAAACGAGCCGAGACGGCAAGACCCAATGGCGCAACAAGCCGCCGGGCCAGCACGGTCTGCCGACCTACCAGAAGAAGACCACAGAATACGGTCACCAGTTGCGCGAGAAGCAGAAATTGCGCCGCATCTACCGTATCCTGGAGAACCAGTTCCGCAACTATCTGAGCGAGGCCCTGCGCCGTCCGGGCGTCACCGGCGAGAACCTGCTGCAGTTGCTGGAAACGCGCATGGACAATGTCATCTACCGACTTGGCTTCGCCGCTTCCCGCGCCCAGGCACGCCAGATGGTCACGCACCGGCACTTCACAGTCAATGGTCACCGCATGAACATCCCCTCCTACATCCTACAGCCGGGAGATGTCATCGGCGTTCATGAGACCATGTCGAAGAACGAAGGCGTGAAAGAGGCTCGTAACCGCGTCCTGAAGCGCTCTATTCCGCCGTGGCTCGACATCAACGTGAACGCGCTCGAAGGCCGTCTCATCGCTGTGCCGGGTCTGGAAGAGATTAAAATGAGCGGCGATATCCGCGACATTAAAGAACAGCTCATCATTGAGTTCTATTCGCGCTGATCGGTTCGCACCGTCAGGAACCACCGCCGATCTGTCGGCACAGGTGGTTTGATAAACAGGAGAGTAGGAATCCATGGAACTGACTCTACAGAACGTGCAGACGCTCGATACGGGAGCCTCCTACGGGAAGTTCGTCATCGAGCCGCTGGAACGTGGCTATGGCGCAACGCTGGGCAGTTCGCTCCGGCGTGTGCTGCTCTCGTCCATTCCCGGCGCAGCGATCACCTATGTCAAGATCGACAAGGTCATGCACGAGTTCTCGACGATACCGGGCGTGAAAGAAGATACGACGGAACTGTTGCTCAACCTCAAAGGGTTGAATATTCGGGTCCATACGACGGGTGATGTGAAAGAGCCGAAGACGATTCGGATCGACCGCAAAGGCGAAGGCGTCGTCACCGGCGCGGATGTCGAGTGTCCGAGCGATGTCGAGATCGTGAATCCGGAAGTCTATCTGGCCACGATCAACGACAACGAATCGACCCTGTCCATCGAGATGACGATCGAGATCAATAAGGGTTATGTTCTGCCCGACCGTCTCGAACGGCGCAGCCTGATGAACATCGGCACGATTCCGATGGGAGCGGCCTTCACACCGGTCCGCAAAGTGAACTATCTGGTCGAACAGACCCGCGTGCAGTCGAATACCAACCTGGAGCGACTGGTGCTGGAAGTCTGGACGAACGGTACGATCACCCCGGAAACAGCCATCAGCGAGGCGGCCAAGATTCTCGTCAGCTACTTCAAGCTGTTCGAGGGTTTCCGCCCTGTCGCTGGTCCGGATGCCAAGGGGGTCTTGATCCCGGAAGATCCCGGAGGGCCGCCAGCGCCCAACATCCGCATCGAAGAGCTGGACTTCTCGGTACGCACCTACAACTGTCTGAAAAAAGCCAACATTCTGACGGTTCCCGATCTGGTGCACTATACCGAAAACGACCTGATGCAGATTCGCAACTTCGGACGCAAATCGCTGACCGAAGTGCGCGAAAAACTGACCGCGCTGGGC
>JAYUMV010000244.1:0-3557 GCA_043762265.1 Chthonomonadaceae bacterium
CTCTCCAGAACTCGCGTCGGAGGAGGTTGCCCGTCAGAATCCGGAATTCGAATCGGCAGAACCGAAATACGCGGTGGCCACTGTCTCGGTAGAGACGCCTACCCTACCCCTCTCTGCGCCACAGAATGAGGAGGTAATATGAGTTGGCCTCCTGCTTCCGACTATCAGGATGCGGTCCAGAATCCAATGACCTGCTTCAGCGACATCGAGTTGAAAACAGGAGTCGTGGCGATCAATAAGATCGGCCTGCCGCGTGTCGCGTCGGGTAACTTCGCCAGCGTCTATGAGATGAAGAACGGGGCGCATCGTTGGGCCGTGCGCTGTTTTCTACGGCAGGGCGAGGACCAGCAAAATCGGTATGCGCTGTTAAGTCTCTATCTGTCGCGTCTTATGGTCGCCGGACTGGTGGAGTTCAGCTATCAGCAGGAGGGCATTCGGGTACGCGGCAAATGGTATCCGGTAGTGAAGATGGAGTGGGTGGAAGGCGAGACGCTCACCACCTATGTCCAGAAACACCTGCATCAACCGGAGACCCTGCGCAATCTGGCGTTGCAGTGGCGCGGCCTCATCGACCGGCTCCGTCAGAATAAGATCGCGCATGCCGATCTCCAGCATGGCAACGTCATGGTCTCGCCGCAGGGGCAGCTTCGGCTGGTAGATTACGACGGCATGTTCGTCCCCAAGTTGGCGGGTCGGCGGAGTTCGGAGCTCGGCCATATCAACTATCAGCACCCGAAAAGAAGCGCGGAAGACTTCGACGAGCGCCTCGACAACTTCTCCGCTATCGTGATCTATACCGCGCTGATGGCGTTGAGCCTGGAACCGGGGCTCTGGAAGCGTTTCGATACCGGTGAGAACATGCTCTTTACGGCCCAGGATTTTCGGATGCCCACCAAGTCCGTCCTCTTGGAGTATCTGCATCAGCATTCGGACAAAGGGCTTCAGACGCTCGCCGCGACGCTGATCAACGCCTGCCACGGGTCCGTCGCCCAGACGCCGGATTTCCGTTCGGTCGTGGACAACATGACCCACGGTCCGCTGCCGGAGCGCTGGTGGCAGAACGCCTCACCAGACACCTCTACTGCTACCACTGCCCCTGTGCGTGCAACACGGGGCACCAAGCCGCAAGTGCCGCCACTGCCGTCGCATTTGCCAGTGGCTCCCGCTCCGCCTGTGCCGCGACCGCTCTGGACGAAAGAGCAGAAAATCGAGATTGTTGCTCCGCCTCCGGTTCCGACAAAAACCCATCCTTCGTTACCAGGAAGTACGTCGCCGGGGATCGCCACCTCGCAGAACGAACCGCAGGAGCTACAAGAGAATCGGCAGGCGACCCATGAGCGCCGACAGGAAACGGTTGTAGATCGTATTCAGAGTTGGCACAGTTCGTCCTGCCTGCTGGTTGTCGCGATCATGTTCGGAATGGGAATGCTGGCGGAAGTCGCCTATGAGAAGATAGCCCCTCCCCGTCCCGTCCCGCAAGCCGTTCACATGAGCGCGAAAAGCGCAAAATCCAAGCAGATCAGTACGCAGAAACATCCCTCCTCGCAACACGTCAAAAGAAAGAGATCCCCTCCGTAAGGTAAACTAGTTTTATGAATAACCTATTGCCCCTCCCTGTTCAGATCGACGATCCGATCAACGCCGCGATTCTTGCGGTCTCCGAAGATAGAATTCAGGGATTCCAGTCCGACCCATTCGGTGAGATCGCCACTCTCAGCGAAATCCCTGTCGATACCGTGCTTGCCCGGGTGCGAGCGATGCTGGAGGCAGGCGTCATTCGGCGCGTGCGGCAGACTCTGATGGCGACCAACCTGGCACAGGGTTCACTGGTGGCATGGCAGGTTCCAGAGGACAAGCTGAATGCAGCCTTCGACTATATGTTCCAGCAGGATCCCTTCTCCGGCCATATCGTCATTCGCTCGACCGATTCGGCGACGCCGGGATCCAGTTATCGCCTCTGGACGACTCTGAAAGTGCCGCAGGGCTTCTCGCTCGCCAAACACGCGGAGTTTTTGCGCCAGAAGACGGGCGCGGAGAAGTTCCTCCTCATGCCTGCCAAGCGCCTTTTTGCGCTGGGCGTCGGCCATGTACGCCGCCGTCATATGGTTCCCGGCAGTAAGTCGGAGGAGTTGGCGAATGTGATAGGTACGGAGATCGTAACGCTTAACGACCTGGACTGGCAGGTGCTGACCGCCTTGAAGCGAGAATTCAAACCCGAAGAGTTGACGCGCGATCTATGGCGCGCGCGAGCCGAGGAAGCAGGCGTCTCGTACGAAACCTTCCTGGCGGTCGGAGATTCCCTGCACGTGCGCAAAGTGATCGGGCGCTTCTCCACCTTCTTGGAGCATGTCAAACCGGTGAACGAGCAGCGCGTCACCCGCTACAATGCCCTCTTCCATTGGGCCGTTCCAGCCGGGCGGGAGATCGAAGCCGGTCGCGAAGTCGGGCGCTTCGACATCATGACCCACGCCTATTGGCGCGAAGGCGGAGCGGAGTTCCGCAATGTCAACATTATGGGAGTGGCGCATGGGATGGAGAAGGAGATGGTGATGAAGCACAAGGCAGCCATCGACGTCCATCTCGAAGAGATCGGGATTCCGGTCAGCTACACCAACGTCTTCTGGGGCGGGCGCAGCGAGATCAAACCCTCCGAGATCGCACCGCAGGCCTACCTCGACTACTGCTACGCCAATGGCCTCGATCCCGATGCCATGAAGGAGTAGATATAGCGGATGTCTGCCTTGTGTTTCCTCCATGGTCAAGAGCAAGAGAAGGGTAGCCGCTATTTGGGAGTGAAGGAGGTTCCGCAGCCGCAACTGCGCTGGGCGTTGGGATTGGAGAACTTCCAGCCGCCTTCGAGCAGGTTTTTGGTGGTGTAGTCGAGTTCCATGCCTTCGAGGAAGCGAGCGCTCTTGCGGTCTACGAGGACGGTCAGGCCCCCGATTTCGAGGATATGGTCGCGCTCGGTCGGCATCTCTTCGAGGGCCAGCGCGTAGGAGAGGCCGGAACAGCCTCCGCCTTTGACGCCGAGGCGCAAAGAGAGGTTCGGTTTGCCCTGCTTCGCCATCAGAAACTGCACCCGCACAATGGCGGCGGGGGTCAGGGTGATAGTGGGGGCAGCGTTTTCGGTCAGGATGGTACTATCGCTCATGTCAATCTCCTCCGGCGGGTCTATAGCAGGCCCAGTTCGAGTTTTGCGCCATCGGACATCATGTCCATCGTCCAGGTCGGATCCCAGACCACTTCCACTTCCACATCCGTCGCGCCGGACTCGGCACGCGCCTTCGACTCGACTTCGCCCGGTAAGGTGCCCGCGACAGGGCAGCCCGGCGAGGTGAGCGTCATGCGGATGTTGGCGGAGCCGTCGGTGTCTACATCCACGTCGTAGATCAGGCCAAGCTCGTAGATGCTGACCGGGATCTCGGGGTCGTAGACGGTCTTCATGGCCTCGATGATCTCGTTCTTGATGATCTCGGTTTCGATCGGTGTCAATTCCACTGTCATTATTTTGCCTCCAACGGACCGGTCGAGCCGCTTTGCAGCGTTAAGGCCAGGCG
>JAYUMV010000245.1:0-4539 GCA_043762265.1 Chthonomonadaceae bacterium
GACGATACACTGCGGCTCGCCAGCGAACACATGACCTCTGATATGCGCAAGCAGTTCGCCGAGACGCATGAGATGAACCTTTCGTTCTCCGTTCCAGGCGTGGTTCGTATTCGGCAGAACGTCTATCAGGAACGCGACAACGTTGCGACGACATGCCGTCTGATTCCGTTAAAGGTGAAATCTCTCGACGAAATCGGCGTCTATTCGGAGGCGATCCGGGCATTGACCCATCAGCCGAACGGCCTTGTACTGGTCACGGGGCCGACCGGTTCCGGCAAGACGACCACCCTGGCGGGCATGATCGACTATATTAACGAGACCCGGCCCGTAAACATCGTCACGATGGAAGATCCGGTAGAGTATGTCTACTCCGACAAGCAGGCGCTCATCAGTCAGCGACAGATCGGCGTCGATACCGCCAGCTTTGCCGAAGCGCTCAAACAGGTACTGCGCCAGACACCGGATGTGATTCTGATCGGGGAGATGCGGGACATGGAGACGATCAATATCGCCCTGGAAGCCTCCGAGACAGGACATCTGGTATTCGGTACGCTCCACACCTCCAGCGCTCCCGAAACCCTTGACCGCATCTCCAACATGTATGCGCCTCACGAACGTCCGATGCTCTGGCTGCGTCTGGCAGGCAGTCTGCGCGGAGTCGTCTCCCAAAAACTGGTCAAACGAGCGGATGCGAGCGGGAGGGTCGTGGCTCAGGAGATCATGGTAACCTCGCCGACCATCGAGAAGCTCCTCAAGGACGGCAGCGCTTCCGACCTCTATTCCGCGATCCGCCAGGATGGACAGAGGCCTTTCTGGGGAATGCAGACGATGAATCAAGCGCTGGAGCGCTATGTCGCCGAAGGTATCATCACGGAAGAGGACGCTCTTGCCAAGGCCGGAAACCTCACGGAACTCAAGCAGAACCTGCGGCAAGCCGCGCTGATACGCCCAGAGACAGGGATCCTGGAGGAGACTATCGAGGAGGAGGAATCCGGTTTAACGCGACTCGCCGTTGCCTCCGCAGGACTTCCCTCGGGACCCATTCGGAACACGTTCGCCGAAGTCGTAGGCAGCTAGCTTGATAGAGGGCAATGCTCCTAGCCGAAAGGACAGCATTTGCCAGGCTACTCTCCGCGTAGAAGGGACTAATACGATTCCGTCGTCCGTGTAGGGCGAATCCGTTCGCTGCGCGAATTCTGCGTTGGCGTGTCCAAAAACTTTGCTTTGACAGAAGAGTCGCGACACGGCACAGGACGGATGTGTGAGGAGAGGGAGTACTTCATGTCCATGATACAGTCCGAACTGTTTGAAAGGGAGGCGGAGGCGCATGATGCACCCGCTGCCGAACGAAATTGGCCTTCGGAGGATCTGCTGCTGGATGCCTATTCGCAGGCGGTGACGTATGCGACCGAGAAAGTGCGCCCCTCCGTCGTCTATATTGAGGTGGAGCAGCGGGCGAAAGGGCGTCAGCCGGTAGGGCGCGAGATGCACGGGAGCGGTTCGGGGTTTCTGTTTACGCCGGACGGATTTATTCTGACCAACAGCCATGTCGTTCACGACGCCGCACGTCTCCATGTGACGCTCGCGGACGGCAGGCGTCTCCGCGCAGAGCCTATCGGCGAAGACCCGGATACCGACCTTGCGGTGCTACGCATCGACGCGCCCGATCTCGTGTCGGTCAAACTGGGCGACTCCGATAAGGTCAAGGTCGGTCAGTTGGCGATCGCCATCGGGAATCCCTTTGGCTTCCAATACACCGTGACCGCAGGGGTGGTAAGCGCTCTGGGCAGATCTTTGCGGTCGCAATCGGGGAGGATGATGGATAACATCCTTCAGACCGATGCCGCGCTCAATCCCGGCAACTCCGGCGGGCCGCTGATCACGTCGCGTGCGGAAGTCATCGGCGTCAACACGGCGACGATTCTTTCGGCGCAAGGCCTCTGTTTTGCCGTTGAAATCAATACCGCAAAATTCGTCGCGGGCCGCCTGATCCAGGATGGTAAGATCCGGCGTGGCTACCTCGGCATCGGCGGTCAAACCGTAGAGCTTCACCGCCGCATCGTGCGTCACCTCCAACTGGCTCAGCAGAGCGGCATCCTGGTCATCTCCGTCGAACCCGACAGTCCCGCCCAACGCGCAGGACTCGCCGAAGGCGACCTTCTGATCGCCTACGATTCGGAACCGCTCGCAACCGTAGACAGCCTGCACCGCGTCCTGACCGAAACACGCATCGGCGCCACCGGCAACCTGACGGTAGTTCGTCAGGGCGAGATCCGGGAGCACACCATCGTCCCTGAAGAGTCCCATCGAGGAAAATAAGAACGAGAGAAACCAGAGCAAAGTGGGGGACAACGAGGCTGGTATTGGAGAGGCCCCCTTCCCTGTGAGAGCAGCGAATGCTTCGGGGAAGGGGGGATGGCAGATTCCCAAAGGAATCCCCTGTACTTTAGATCCTGGAGCGAACGTAGGTATAGAGTTCTGAGATCGGGATACGGTGCTGCTGCATCGTGTCTCGATCTCGAATCGTCACAGTGTCCTTCATCGAAACGTCGTCCCCGCGCCCGAGAGTGTCGAAATCGACCGTGACGCAAAACGGAGTGCCGATCTCATCCTGGCGTCGGTAGAGCTTGCCGATACCGGCAGAATCGTCGTAGACCGCCCGCATCTCGCCGCTCGCCTGCAAGTCGTTTTTGATCTTCTTCGCCACCGCCACGATCTCATCGGCATTCTTCTTGAGCGGGAGAACGGCGACCTTGATGGGAGAGAGCGCAGGTTTGAGGCGGAGAACGGTCCGGATCTCCCCGTTTTCCAGGGTCTCTTCGTCGTAGGCCTCACAGAGCGCTGCCAGTACGCCACGATCCACTCCCGCCGAAGGCTCGATCACATACGGAACGATATGTTTGTTGTTGGGCTGATCGAAGTAGGTCAGCTTCTCGGTACTGTGCTCGTTCTTCGTGACCTTCGCGGTCAAACCGAGTTTGTCCTGTTCGCGAGAATGGGAGCCGAGATCGTAGTCCGTGCGGTTCGCGATGCCTTCCAGCTCTTCCCATCCGATCGGGAACTTGTACATCAAATCGACGGTGCGCTTGGAGTAGTGTGCGAGTTCCGCCTGTGGTACCTCGTATAGGTTCAGGTTTTCGCGCTTCAGTCCGACCTCTTCGACCCAGAAGTTGACATGATCCTCGATAAACTGTTCGTGAACCGCCTCGTCTTCTCCCGGTCGAACGAAATACTCGATCTCCATCTGCTCGAACTCTCGAACCCGGAAAATGAAGTTACGCGGGGTGATCTCGTTGCGGAACGATTTGCCGATCTGTGCGATCCCGAACGGCAGTTTACGATTGGTAGAATCGACGACGTTCTTGAAGTTGACGAAGATTCCCTGAGCGGTCTCAGGGCGCAGATAGGCGAAGGAGTCCGGATCAGCCATGGGGCCTACGGTTGTCTTGAACATCATGTTGAAGGCGCGAGGCTCGGTCAACTCGCCTTCACATTCGCCGGGATGCATTTTTGGATGCTTCAAGCAGACTCCGTCTTGCAGTTTGTCGGCGCGGAATCGGGCTTTGCAGGTCTTGCAGTCCACCAGCGGATCGACGAACGTGTCTTCATGCCCCGAATATTTCCAAACGTAGCGGTTCATCAGGATCGAGCAGTCGATGCCTTCCATGTCGTCGCGTTCGTAGACGTTGTGTTTCCACCAGAGTTTCTTCAGGTTGTTCTTGAGTTCGACGCCGAGGGGCCCATAGTCGAACGTCCCTTGCAGTCCTCCGTAGATTTCGCTGCCGCCAAAGATAAACCCCCGCCGCTTGCAAAGCGAAACCAGTTGTTCCATGTTCTGTGCTGCCATAGCCGTGTTCCTATCCTTTTCTCTCGTTACTTTGCCTGAGCGTGCGTATGTCGCTTGGGAGGGGTCAGGCTAAAAATGATCCCGATGGACTGCGAACGCAGTCTATAGGATAGACCGATCTGCATACAGTCAAAGTTGCGGGTGAGCGCAAGTTCGGAGTCGTAAAAGCGTGATCGCCCGATGTCTAGTTTGGTGACATATCCAAAACCGATTGGGCCGCTGACGCGATACGAGAGGCGCAGTTCCTGACGTACGTCGCGGCTGTCGAAGAGAAAGGGGGATTCACCGAGATCCGTGAAGAAGCTATAACCGGCGTTCAAGCTGGAAGTTTTGGTCATGACATAGTTAAATTCGACTTCCGGCGAAAACAGCGTGTAAGCATTGCCCGTCGAATAGAGGCTGACCCAGTCTGTCAGACCAGCACGCGCCGAGAGGCGAGGCCCGATGAGAAAGGGAGTCGACGCCATACTCACACGCGCCGCCACGCGCCCTGCAACGGTCTTTGTGGGGAACTCTTCAATGCCTCCAATGGAAGCGGAGACGTCCAGCACCGGGCGAACATGGGTCGCGAACCCGAAGCCGTGAGGTGCGGTGAGGGGAGGCGCATCCCCTTCTGCCGAGCGGTCACCGGGATTTTCCGGATGTGTGGATCCGAACTGGTTGAGGAGGCGTACTCCGACTTCCGGAAAACG
>JAYUMV010000246.1:0-2289 GCA_043762265.1 Chthonomonadaceae bacterium
AACAATCGGGCCTATATTCTGACGTTGACCTATCCGAAAGGCACGCCAGCGGCTTCCGCAAAGCAGTATGTCGCCGCTTTCAATAAACTCGTCGCCTCCTTCCATTGGGAGAAAGAGCCCGCGCCTAAGAAATGATCCAGGCGCCCCGCAAAGGACATCCGAACACAATGCGACCCGTGACCCGAAACCGCACAACCTTCTTACCGCCCCCAACGTGCGCCTTGCGGGCAACGATCATCGTCATTATGCAGGCGATGCAGACGGCCTGACGCTCTTCGTCAGCCCCGGCGTCGCCTTCTCGACCGCGCCCGGCCAGAACGCAAAGCGTTCCCGGCGGCGCGTTTTTTGCGCGTGAATTACATCCTTAAAGGCCCCATTTCGAGGACGAAAACGGAAAGAGTTGAGAACGATCATGAGTGAGACGGAAACCAAAAAAGACTACCGGGGTACGCTGAACATCACCCTGAACGATAAAGATCCGGGCGCTTTCCCGCAGCGTGCCAGCCTGCCGGTCCGCGAACCGGAACTCCAGGCGCGCTGGGAAGCGATGGACCTCTATCGCAAGACCCTCGACAAGCCCGCCCCCCACGGCACTTTCATCCTGCACGACGGGCCGCCCTACTCCAACGGCGACATCCATCTGGGCCATGCCCTGAACAAAGTCGCCAAGGACATCGTGACGCGCTTCCGCACGATGACCGGCTATAAGTCGCCCTATGTGCCCGGCTGGGACAACCACGGCATGCCCATCGAGAACGCCGTCGCCCGCAAGTTCCGTGAAGACAAACAGGTCGTGGACCGGGTGACTCTGCGCCGCGCCTGCCGCGAATACGCTGCCAAATGGGTCGAGATCCAGCGCCAGCAGTTCAAACGCCTCGGTATCCGGGGCGACTGGGACGATCCCTATCTGACGATGGCGAGCGACTTCGAGGCCCGTATCGTCGAGACGTTCGGCGAACTGGCGACGCAGGGCTTCGTCTATCGCGGCCTCAAACCGGTCATGTGGTGCGCGACCTGCGAGACCGCTCTGGCGGACGCCGAAGTGGAGTACGAAGACCACGTCTCCAACAGCATCTATGTCCGCTTCCCGCTCTGGAGCGATCCGAAGGGCGTCTTCGCCTTGCCGGATGCGGCTTCCGCAACGCAGGGCGTCGCCGGTGAAGGGGTGCCCGTCTACGTCATCATCTGGACCACGACCCCCTGGACGATGCCAGCGAATGTCGCGGTGGCTGTGCATCCCGAAGCCGATTATGTTGTGGTGCGCGCGAAATCTGGCGAAGACGACACGAACTACTATCTCGTCGCGCAGCCGCTGCTGGAATCGGTCATGCAGACCGTCGGCGTCACCGCCTACGAGACAGTCAAAACGCTGCCGGGCGCGGAGTTGGACGGACTCGTCTTCCGTCATCCGCTTTTTCATCGCACCTCGCCGGTCGTACAGGCCGACTATGTGACGATGGACAGCGGCACCGGCATCGTCCATACCGCGCCGGGACATGGCAAAGAGGACTTCGAGACGGGCCATCGCTACGGCCTGGAAGTGCTGAACCCGGTCGATCACTCCGGGCGCTATACCGTCGCGGCAGGCGAGTACGACGGCCAACTGTTCGCGGGGCTGCGCGTCACGACGTTCGGCAACGTGGGCGGTAAAGATGCCGAAGCCAACACCGTGATGCTTGAAGCCCTGCGGAAATCGGGCAACCTGCTGAACGCCAGCAAGTATCCCCACTCCTATCCGCACTGCTGGCGCTGCCACAGCCCGCTGATCTACCGCGCGACCGTGCAGTGGTTCATGAACATCGACCACGATGGGTTCCGGCAGAAAGCCCTCAAGGCAATCGAAGACGTACAGTGGTTCCCGAAAGAGAGCATCAATCGCATCACCACGATGGTCGGCAACCGTCCGGACTGGTGCGTCTCGCGTCAGCGCTCCTGGGGCGTCGGCATCCCTGCTTTCTACTGCGATCACTGTGGTGAACATATCCTGACCAAGGAGAGCGTAGGCGCGGTGGTAGAGTGGACGCGGCGCGAAAGCTCCGATGTCTGGTATGAGAAGACGCCTGCCGAACTGCTCCCGGAAGGCTTCCGCTGTCCGCACTGCGATTCCGGCGTGGAGAAACTGCGCAAAGAGACCGATGTGCTGGATGTCTGGTTCGACTCCGGCTCCACGAACCGCGCCGTGCTGCAAAACACGGAGCACTGGCCCGATCTCTCCTGGCCCGCCGACGTCTATTTGGAAGGCGGCGATCAGCATCGCGGCTGGTTCAACTCCTCCCTGATGGTCGGGGT
>JAYUMV010000247.1:0-27497 GCA_043762265.1 Chthonomonadaceae bacterium
CCGAGACCGTGACGGCCCACTCCGGCCAGGACGCTATTTCAATCGCGGCGCGGAACCGCTCGGCGGCGATTCGCGCCTGATCCTGGTCTGTCTCCGGCAGGATCACGGCGAACTCGTCCCCGCCATAACGCGCCACCATGTCCGTCGTGCGCGCGGTCGTCTGCAAACTCTCTGCGATCTTACGCAGGATCCCGTCTCCGGCAGGATGCCCGAAGGCATCGTTGTAGATTTTGAATCGATCCACATCCAGCATCAGGAGAGAGAGCGGCGAACGGTAACGCTGCGCGCGTTGCACTTCCTCCAGCAGACGTTCCTGAAAGGTGCGATGGTTTTTCAATCCTGTCAATCCGTCCGTGTTCGCGAGGCCTGAAAGCCGCGCGTTCAACTCCTCTAACCGTTGATTGGCCCGTTCCAGTTTTGCCTTCTGCGCCGCAAGTTCTTCACTCTGCGCGTTTGCTCGTTGAAACTGCAGCACGAGTTCTGCGTTCGTCTCCATCAAGAGGGCATGGATGGTGGCCGAATCGGAGGAGACGGACGCCGCTTCTCGGGGCGTGGTCTCTGAGGCCGGATCCGGCAAGGACTGCGGCTGTTTTCGGGCGATCACCCCTAACCCGACGCTCTCTTCGGATTCGTTACGTATGGGAAAGAGAGTGAGCAACACGGAAACAGCTTTCCCTTCCCGATCCAGTTGGGTAGAAGCAAACGGTGGGATGGGTTCGCCCCGCTTCAGTTGGTCCAGAAGCGTCCCTCTCTCTTTCAGGCGGTCGGGGAAGAAGGGCAGGGACGTGTGCTTCCCGATCATTTGCTCGACCGTATAGCCGAACAGACGCGCGGCTGCCGGGTTCCAGGAGGTGACGACCCCCTGCAGGGTGGTCGAGAAGATCGCGTCCTCCGCAGACCGTAGGATGGCGCTCGAAAGGAGCGCGTTCTGCATCTCCTCCGGGCCAGCAACGGAGAGATCTGCCGGGACGAGAGCGGATAGGGGATACGACGGCAATGTGGGTTGGGACATCAGGTTCCTCAGAGAGTTCAGAGAGATTTGATGTGGCGGCCGGTTGGCATATTGCGAACGACCCTTCCACAAGGTATAATAACTGTGTGACTATTCAGGCTGCTATAGAATGTTCCAGGGCCTGTAACGGAGGAAAAGATGAGTTTGCCCCCTGATGATCTCAAAACTAAGGTCGTTCAAGCGACCTGGTACCGAGAGCTATCAAAGTACGAGAAGCCTGACCCCAAAAAAGCGGCCGGACAGGTATTGAACACTTTTGTACCTTATATCGGCCTCTGGGCCGCCATGATATGGATCGTACGCTCCCATGCCTCGCTCTGGTATCTCTGCCCCCTGGCCGTGCTCGCCGCCGGTCTCGTGATTCGCATTTTTATCATGCAGCACGACTGCGGACATGGTTCGTTTCTGAAATCGCATAAAGCCAACCGATTTCTAGGACTGGTGTGTGGAGTCATCACGTTCACTCCGTACGACGACTGGAAACACGAGCATGCGGCCCACCACGCCTCGGCTCAGGATCTGGATCGGCGCGGAATCGGGGACATCATGACGATGACCACCGAGGAGTATCTGAACGCCACGCCCGGCAAAAAGCTCTACTATCGCCTGTTCCGAAATCCGATCTTCACTTTCGGGATCGGACCTTTCATTCAGTTCGTCGCCGCTCAGCGCTTTTCGCACAAGCGGTCCGGACCTCGTGAGCGCCAGAGCGTGTTGATTACCAACGTTGCTCTGCTCGCGATGGTCGCCCTCGCCTGTCGGACGATCGGCTGGCAGACCTACCTGCTGATTCAGGTGCCGATCATCGCCCTGGCCGCCTCGCTCGGAGTGTGGCTCTTCTACGTGCAGCATCAGTACGACGACGTCTACTGGGAGCATCACGAACAGTGGGATCCGATTCGCGCGGCGCTCGAAGGCAGTTCCTACTACAAACTGCCGAAAATACTTCAGTGGTTCTCCGGCAACATCGGCCTGCACCATATTCACCATCTGCGCCCACGCATTCCCAACTACAACCTGCAGAAATGCTATGACGAGGTGCCGGAACTCCAGCATCCCCGCACATTGACGTTCTTCGAGAGCCTCAAGTGCATCAACCTGCATCTCTGGGACGAACAGACCCGACAGATGGTAAGTTTCCGCAAACTTCAGATGCAACGCAAGTAGTGCGGACGCATCGGTCACGACGCGATCTGAGAACGCCCCCGGCAGCGACGCCGGGGGCGTTCGCTGTCGATGGCTATAACGAGATATTTTGGGATGCGTTGCCGACAGGGCACGATCTGCCCGGTCGAGAGGAAGGGTTGCACCAGAATCGTGCCCTGGCCTTTGAGGCCCAGGGTCACGTCCGAAGATCCGTTTTTACACTAGTCGGCGCTGCAACGCCTCGCCCAACAGAGTTTCCAGGTAGGGAGTCACGTTCCAGAATGCCTTCATCTTATGATACTCGATCACAAACTCCTGCGGTGCCGGTGTCTCGGTCCGAATCGCGCGAATCATCAAATTCTTGGCTGTGTGCTCCGCGGATATGAACTGCAACACCTCCGTCTGATAGCCCATGATACGCAAGATCAGGGCGCGGAAGCTATCGGTCAAAATATCTCCCTGGCGCTCCCCAAGAATGCCATGCCGGTAGATGGCCCGGAAAAGCTCCGGAGCGCCCTGACGGTGGATCTGCTCTTGAAGATGATGGTGACAACAGGGCACGCTGATAATCAATTTGCTCGCCCAGTGGATACCCTGCGCGAGGGCCTCATCCGTCGCCGTGTCGCACGCGTGCAGCGCCAGCGTGATGTCGGGCGGGCCAGCGGGAACGAACTCGGCGATCGTGCGGTTCTCAAAGGTAAGATGTTCCCAGGCGAGGGAACGGGCGGTCTGGAGATGCTTTGTGAGCAGGTCGCCGCGTACATCGACCCCGATCATGCGGGCAGGCTGCCCCAGAATGTGGTTGAGATAGTGATAGACCCCAAATGTCAAGTAGGCATTGCCGCATCCGTAATCCACGACATCGAGGATCGGCTTCTCGAACTTTTCCAGTTCCCCCGTCTGCTGGATCATCTTGAGAAACTCGTTGATCTGCCGAAACTTTTTCTGCTTGTCCGCCTTGATGCGCCCGTCCACCGTCATAAATCCGATTGCCTGGAGATAGGGATCCGGCTTGCCTTCGGGCAGCAGCAGGTCCTTCTGGCGGTCGTGCGTAAACTCGATGGGCTCCGGGGGGCGGGCAATCCGGGAGCGATGGATGCGGGGAGCGCCCGATTTGGCGAGGCTGATCTGAATCTCCTCCTGTGTTGTCGCGAGAAACAGGTTTTTAAACCCGAGTGCAAGCAGGCTGTCCAGGGGCGCGGCGCGATCCGGGCCTGCATAGTTCTTGGTGATACATTTTTTGGTGTCGTAATAGGCGAACTGCACCTGCTTTACGTTTTTGACTTCGACCGTGCGCAGCGTGACCCGAATCCAGTCGAGCGCATGGCCCGGCAGAGATCCGCTAAAGGCCGCTCGCACAAAACTCTCCGGATCGAGCACGGTCGCCCGCACCAAATCTCGATAATCCTCTGGCATAAAAATCTTTCTAGCGCCCCGATGTGTGAATCGGTTCGATGGAGTGGCCCTCGGTGCGTTGCATGGAGGTGGCCAGGCTTTTCGGGGGATCGGCCACGATGCGCGTCCAGTCCACCTCCGGGTACTGCTCTCCAAACTCTGCTTCGAGTTCGTAGACGCTCGCTGCGAAGCCCTTCTGCACGTAGAGATTTTCGAGCGCGTTCATTCGACGCAGGGTATATTTTGGCCGGTTGCCCGATTCGCTCGACGCTTCGATGCGCACCACGACGAGAGGGGAATCCAGTGTCGCCTCTACATTCGCCTGTGCTTCCTTGTGGGCAGGCAGCGCGCGGTCTTGCCGTGTCGCGAGCGTCTTGCGAATGCCGACGAGCAGCGCGAAACCAAGGAGCGGGAAGACAAACATCAGCACGATGCCCAGTAGCATACTATTGAGGACGAACTGGCCGACGTACATCCCACAAAAGATCAGGGCTCCAAAAGGCACGATGGCGAAGAGGAGCGCCCAACTATCCAGAAGTTCGCTGAAATCCCCGACGAACAGATCCCGAAACACCAGATCAAAAATACGTTTCATAGTGGCAGTTCTCCGTCGAACCCCGGAAGACCTCCTCCGGGCGCACGCGATATGTGTCTGCCTCAACGCGCGTTACTCCGACAGTGTGTCTCGTGCACACGAGAGTATCTCGTTTACACGAGAGTGTATCTCGTTTACACGAGAGTGTGTCTCGTTCACACGAGAGTGTGTCTCGTTCACACGAGCGTGTGTCTCGTTCACACGAGCGTGTGTCTCGTTCACACCGTTCAAGAGTTTGCCGGACGGATATTCTCGCCCTGACAAGCCACTCGCAAGAGGAGAGAGGTGAATAGGGATATTTTGGACTATTCCCCTCGCTCTTCGCATCTGCGATACGGCATACTTTGATTGTCTGATTTGTGCGTTGCGTGCCCGAGGCCCGATACCGGGTTTGCGATCTGTTCAGCGGTGGCGATTCCAGTCCATTGCCAACGGGGCCAGCAGGATGCGAGTCAGGGGCAGAAAGAGCAGGACACCGCACAGGATCTCGCCTGCCTGCCGCTGGTTGCTGCCCTGTAGCCAGCAGAGCAGAACCCAGGAGGCGACGGCGACCGACAGCCAGCCGATCCCGATTTTTGCAAGGGTGCGCGGTGGGATCAGGTGTCGTTGGCCGCACCGGTAGAGCGCCCACCCACCCACAGCCAGCTTCAGCAGGACCGCCCCGAAGACCGCATAAGGCAGAGCGCGTAAGAGCGCGGGCAACAGTTCCGGGTTCCGTGTGCTGGAGAAGACCAAGACCATGAGGAAGGCCACCTGCATGCCCGCCTGTATCACAGAGTAGCCGCTGGAGATCCAGGCTCGGCCCGACAGTTCGAGGAACAGGCTGTTGACCTGGTTCTTCCAGGTGGTCAGGAGGGCCGCAATCAGCGCCAGGACGAGCATCACTCCGGTTTTCAGAGTGAGATAGTGTAGTAAGAGCAGGCCGAGCGGGGCGACGGTCGCTCCATCCTGCGCCGAACGCGACAGAATCAGGATTTCGAACAGCAGAACGATCCCCCAGGTCGTGAGGGTGCTGTATGCGGCCATCCTGTACTTGGCAAACACCATCGCGGCGCTGGTGAGCGGGCGGGTGGCGTAGAAGGGGTTCAGGCTCTGATCCGGTTTGCGGTTGTCGGGGCGCCAGACCCCGCAGCCCATCGCCATCGCCAGCATCGGCGTTAAGCCCAGGCAAAAGAAAAGCCCTGCTTTCATGCCGGCATCGACCTGGATCGCGGCCAGTCCGGTGACTTCCTGTTCGGAGGGAACCAGAGGATGCCACGGATCGAAGGCCACCTGGTCGTGCCCTGTCCAGAAGAGGGCAAAGAGGAACAGCAAGACCGCGCCGATGACCAGCGGCAGCAGAATGCCGTTGCGTTTCCACTCATGCCAGAACTGCGCCTGATGGGGCGAGACAAACGGCTGCTGAAGCGGCAGGACGCTGCCGGTGCGTTCCTTTCCCATCCTCCATTCCGGGTTATCGCCCTGGCGGGCACGGGCTACCCCGGAGACCGCCACCCGATAGGCCAGCACAATGACCACCAGGAAGAGTGCGACCAATGCACCGGGCGCGAGGACTATGGAGCCCCGCACTCCCAGCGCCAGATCGAGCACAATGACAAGGAGAAGCAGGCCCAATCTCAAGTAGGGCACCCCCAGCGGCATCCAGAAGACGGCCAGGATCAAGGCGACCAGGCCTGCAAGCGCGAGAGCAGGCCACCAGAGCGGCAGGGCGAGCCCCAGAGGGTGCAGGATCAAGCAGTCCAGCGCCAGCCAACCTGACACGACGATCCCGATACAGAGAGCCATTGGCCAGAAGACAAGTTCTGTGGTTCGAACGGGCAGTGTCAGCAGATAGGTCGGGTAGCCGGAGTCTCTGCCGACGATGTCCGCATCCCGATTCGCGAACAGAGAGATCGTGATGAACAGCGCGACGATCAGCGGGATCGAGGCCTCCAGCGCCACCCCATTCAGGTGCAGACGTACGATCGCGGGAACGCTCACCGCAAGCACCACGCCATACGTGAGGAAGGCCAGTGCAAAGAAGCGGTGCCGCCGCCAGAGATGCCAGCCGAGACCGAATGCTGGAGAAGTCATCGTGCGTTCTCCTGAGAGGTGTCGGTGCGCTTGGCAGCGCAGGCGACAAAAATCTCGTCCAGAGAGGCCGGAGCCAGCGCGACGATATGAGCGCCTTCGTCCATCGCCATCGCTTCGATTTGCTCGCTGCGCCCTCGGCATACCGAACTCCACTCGTGGCCCCCGCCATGCCAGTCTAGCGCTCCGTCCATACGGGGCGCAGTTTCGCGCGGTGTGCTGAAGCGCAGGGTGATCCGATTGTACGTCTTTTTGATCTCGTCCATCGTTTCGCAAAAGACGATCTTCCCCGATTTGATCATCGCCACTTGATCCGAGACCCGCTCCACTTCGCCCAGAAGATGCGAGGAGAAGAGGACCGTGCGGCCTTCGTCGGCAATGGTGCGGATGATCGCGCCCAGAATGTCGCGGCGTACGATAGGGTCGAGACCGGAGGAGGGCTCGTCGAGAACCAACAGCGGCGGGCGATAGGCGAGAGCAATCGTCAGGCCCGCCCGTGCCCGCTGGCCCTTGGACATATTCTTGACGAATGCCTTCGGATCCAGGCCGAACTCCTGTCGCAGCGAGTCGGCGTAGGCATCGTCCCAGGTCGGATAGAACGCCCTCGCATACCGCAGCAGTTCGTGGACACGCATCCAACCGGGCAGATTGTCTTCTTCTGAGAGATAGCCGATCTGCGAGAGCACTCCTACCGGGTCGTCCACTGGAATGCGGCCCAGCACGCGCACCGATCCGGTCTGGGCGCGCAGGAGGCCGAGAATATGCTTGATAAGGGTGGTCTTCCCCGCGCCGTTCTCGCCGACCAGGCCCATGACCGTGCCGGTAGGAACCGCGAGGCTGACGTTGTCGAGCGCTGTCTTGGTTCCGAATGTCCGCGTAAGTCCCGCGATCTCGATGACATTCGGGGGCCGAAGCGGCACAGCCGATTCGTCAAATAGCGGATGGCGACTACTGCTAATCATGGTTCGATCCCTCCCTGTCTCTCACGCGCAAGAGGTTGTAACGCGTCGTCGCGCTCCCGCAGCAGCGCAATCACTTCTTCGGTGTCGATATCCATCTGACGGGCTTCGGCCAGCAGCGCATCCACGCGCTCCGTCAGGATCTTCAAACGCTCCCGCCGCGCCAGCGGCGAACCTGCCTCCGAAACGTACGTTCCGGCGGTTCGGCGCTTGGTGACGACTCCGGCCGTCTCCAACTCACGATAGGCACGCGCTACCGTGTTCGGATTGACGACAAGCTGTTCTGCCAGGGTACGGATCGGTGGCAACTCTTCGCCCGCTGCCAGCCGCCCGGACGCCACCAGATACTTCACCTGATGGACAATTTGAAGATAGATCGGAACGCCGTCGTTCGGCGAAATGTGAATTTGCATGGTGTAGTGTAGGAGGTCCAGTCGGACAGCAAAACTCCCCGAATTATTGTATTAAGTCAATGATACAATAATTCGGGGAGTTTGTCAATGGGCGTTTTGGCGCAGCGAGAAGAGAGTGTCCTACTTGATGACGAGACGCCCTGTAGAGACCGGACCGTGACCTGCGGGCATGTTGAGATCCGGTTGGCCACCGCCGACATAGAACTGCCATTGACCAGGTTGCAGGGTGCGTTCGCCTTGCGCGTTGACCAGGAGCAGTTGTTCCGGACGAACGGTCAGAGAGACGGTTTTGCTCTGGTGGGCTCCGATCTCGACGCGTTGGAAACCGGCCAGGATCAGGCGAGGCATCGGCTGTCCCGGTACGATCTCACGAACTCTGCCCTCCGGTAGGGGGCGCAGATACAGTTCGACGACCTCGCTGCCCGCGCGGGCGCTGACGTTCTGCACCTTGACCCGGACGGTAACAGACTGGTTCTTTGTGATCTGGTGGGGCAGGTTGAGGGCGCTGTAAACGAATTGCGAGTAGCTGAGACCGTAGCCGAAAGGATAGAGCGGCTTGCCGGGGAAATAGCGGTAGGTACGGCCCTTCATCGCGTAGTCCGTGAAGGCAGGCAGATCGTCGGTGGAGCGATAGAAGGTGACGGGCAGGCGTCCCGCCGGATTGTAGTCGCCGAAGAGGACATCGGCGACGGCGGCGCCGCCCTCTTCGCCTGGATACCAGGCTTCAACGATGCCGGGGACATGGTCGTTTGCCCAGTTCACCGCGAGCGCGCTGCCGTTGAGCAGCACCAGCACCACCGGCTTGCCGGTGCCGACAAGCGCTTCCAGCAACTCCTCCTGCGCCCCCGGCAGGCCGAGGTCGGTCCGGTCGCCTCCGATGCCACCTTCGCCCTCTTCACCTTCGACCTTCTGACTGATGCCCATTGCCGCGATAATGACATCCGACTTTTGCGCCAGTGCCAATGCGGCCTCGAAGCCCGCTTTCGAACGGCTGTTGATGGCGCAGCCCTGCTCGTATCCGACGGTTGCGCCGTCGCCCAGCTTTTTCTGGATCCCTTCCAGCACGGTGACGCCGTGAGAGGTGTCTCCGTTGTAGTTGCCCAGCAGAACGGTCGCATCGTTGGCGTTTGGCCCGATCACCGCGACGGAACGGACCGATCGGGGAAGCGGTAGCATATTGCCCGCGTTCCGCAACAGCACGATCGACTCGCGCGCTACCTGCGCCGCCAGCGCCCGGTGCGCCGCGCTGTCATTGACCGAAAAGGGGATCTTGTTGTACTTGACCATCGACGGCGGATCGAACATGCCCAGCGCGAAGCGTGCCGTGAACAGGCGACGCACAGCACGGTCGATCTCCGCTTCCGGGATGAGACCGCGCTGAACGGCCGCGACGAGCGCGCTATACGCGCCGTCGCAGGCCAGATCGCAGCCAGCATGGACGGCGTCCGCCGAAGCTTCCGCCGCGTCTTTGGCATAGTGATGGGTGGCGAATATGTCGGAGATCGCTCCGCAGTCCGACACGACATAGCCGGTGAACCCCCAGCGATCTCGTAAGGTCTGCTGAAGCAGGAACGGCGAGGCGCAGGCGGGAATACCGTCCAGGCTGTTATAAGCGCCCATGACGCTGCGAACGTGCCCCTCTTTGACGGCAGCCTCGAAGGCGGGAAAATAGGTGTCGTTCAGATCGTAGGCGGAGGGCTGGGCATTGAAGACATGGCGCAACGATTCCGGACCGCTGTGTACTGCGAAATGCTTCGCAGTCGCCCCGACTTTGAGATAGCGCGGATCGTCTCCCTGCATGCCTTGAATGAAGGCGACCCCGAGCCTCCCCGTCAGATAAGGGTCTTCGCCGTAGGTCTCCTGCCCACGACCCCAGCGTGGATCGCGGAAGATATTGATGTTGGGCGACCAGAAATCGATCCCGTAGTAGATCCCGTGGTTGTTGTGCTGGAGGGCGTCGTTGTACTTGGCGCGGGCTTCATCGGAGATAATGGTGGCGACCTCATGGTGGAGCGGGGTGTCCCAGGCGGCAGCCATCCCTATGGCCTGCGGAAACACGGTGGCGACTCCTGCGCGCCCGACCCCATGCAGCGCCTCGTTCCACCAGTTGTAGGGCGGAATGCCCAGACGTGTGATGCCCGGCGCCGTGAAGCGCATCTGCCCGACCTTCTCCGCGAGCGTCATCTGCGCCAGCAGGTCGTCCACCCGCTGGGACGTTGGTCGGGTCGGAGCCTGAAAAGTGTAACGCTTTAGGACCGCAGGCGCAAAGACCGGCGCGAACCCATCGGCGAGAATCTCGATGCCGTTGATGGAGGCGTTCGCATCGGCAGAACCGGGGACGATGCGGAAGGAGAGCGTGATAACGCCCTCCTTCGGGAGCACGCCCTCGAACTCCTTTACGACCGCCTTGTATCGGGCTCCGGCCTCCGCGAACGTGTCGAACTTCGACAGTACGGTGCGGCCATTGATCGCGACATCCTCTCGCCGTTTGCCCACTCCCTCGTCGTAAAGCTCCGCGAAATGCAGGCGTACCCGATAGCTCTTACCGGCAGGAGGCACCGGAGCTGGAATCGCATAGACGACTTCCGGCCCATACCGCTCCTGTTGGTAGACCGCTTCCGGGGCGGCATGCGCCGCCGAGCGGTCGATGGCCACTGGATGCGCGTAGACCTCGCCATCCGACATCAGGAGCGGCGTATCCGCCGTAAAGTTCGGCGCAGTCGCACCGCCGCAACTGATTCGGATCAGCGCATTCAGCGGATCGGCGGTCGCCCGCTGCATCGGCAGCAAGCATCCAGTCAGAAAGGCGGCGAAAATCAGTATGGCGCAGCGCCCTCTCAATCGACGAAAAGATTTCATAAGTTTACTCCTTGGAGGGGAAGAGTGTGGTCCAAACCAGATAAGCGTTTAAGACGGCGATGATCACGGCGATGGTCCAGCCGATCACTTTGGTGAGATTGCCATTGACGAAAGCGCCCATCTTCCGGCGGTCGCCGGTAAACTGGATCAACGGCACTACCGCGAAGGACAACTGGAGCGACAGCACTACCTGACTGCCGATGAGCAGAGTACCCGTGCCTCGTTCTCCATAGATCCCGACCGCAAGGATGGCGGGCACGATGGCCAGGCAGCGCGAGACCATGCGACGGACCCAGGGAACCATCTTGAACCGTGTGAAGCCCTCCAGCACTATCTGACCGGCCATGGTCCCGGTCAGGGTCGAGTTCTGTCCGGAGGCGAGAAGGGCAATTGCAAAGAGCGGGGTCGCCAGCGCCGCGCCTAACAGCGGCGTAAGAAGCTTATAGGCGCCCTGAATGTCTCCCACCTCATGATGCCCTGTTCGGAAGAAGGCGGCTGCCGCAAGGATCAAAATGGCGGCGTTGATAAAAAACGCGAGCGTCAGAGCGACGGAAGAGTCGATATAGGCGAGGCGCACGGCCTCCTTCAGGCCTCGGACGGTCGTGCCGAAACTGCGCGTCTGGATAATGGAGGAGTGCAGATAGAGGTTGTGCGGCATCACGGTCGCGCCGAGAATGCCCAACGCGATATAGAGCATCTTGTGGTCGCTTATGAGGTCCGTATGCATCAGGAAGCCGGAGAGGACGCCGCTCGCGCCCATCCAATCGGGGCGCGCATAGCAGATCTCGACGACGAATATCAGCATCATCGTGCCGATGAGCGCGATGACCAGCATCTCGATCCAGCGGAAGCCGCGCTTCTGGAAGGCAAGAACCATCAACACGTCCAGCGCGGTGAGGATTACGCCCAGGACCATCGGCACGTGAAACAGCAGGTTCAAGGCGATGGCTGCCCCGATGACTTCGGCAATATCGCAGGCGACGATAGCGATCTCCGCAGAGAGCCACAAGAAAAGAGAGACCTTTTTGCCGTAGGCGTCACGACACGCCTGCGCCAGATCGCGCCCAGTCACCAGGCCCAGTTTGGCCGCGAGAGACTGCAGGAACATCGCCATCAAACTGGAGAGCAGTACCACCGAAAGCAGTCGGTATTTATAGATCGATCCTCCGGAGATATCGGTGGCCCAGTTGCCGGGATCCATGTATCCGACAGCGACCAGATAGCCCGGCCCGATGAAGGCGAAGAGACGACGCAGCCACGTAGCGTTCTCAGGAACGAGAATGGATCGGTGTACCTCCGGCAGGCTGACCCGCTGCACCGGAGTATTCCATCCGTCGTGCGAAGCCACTTCTTCCGGCGTATCCTCCGTATAGGGGCTCGTGCTCATGCTCGCTTAAACTTCCTTTCCAACGGAGGGGCCTTCCCCCTCTTGCTTTTCGACAAAAATCTGCCGGGCGGCCTGCGGCGCGACCCGCACTTCTTCTCCTCCGACGCGCACGACGAACGCGCCTCCAAAAGGTTCCTGCTCTACGAACTCAATCGCCGTCCCAGGCAGCAAGCCGAGTTTCTTGAGATGACGCAGGAGTTCGGCATCCTCATCCCGTACACGGCGAATGGTCAGAGCAGCCGGAGCCTGTTGCTGCGCCAGCGTATGCCGAGAGACCGGAGGCATGACGCCTTCACGAGTGGGAATAGGATCTCCATGCGGACAGGAGGCCGGATGCCCGAGCAGGGCATCGATCCTCTCTTCAAACTCTTCGCTGATATGGTGTTCCAGCCGTTCCGCTTCGGCATGCACCTCGTCCCAACCGTAACCTAATGCCTGCACCAGATAGATCTCCAGCAGACGGTGGTGCCGAATGATCTCCAGTGCCATCTTCTCTCCGGTTGCCGTCAGGCGTACGCCCTGATACGGCGTATGTTCCACCAGACGCAGTTCCGTCAGCCGCTTGAGCATTTTGCTCACTGCAGGGGCCGTGACCCCGACTCGGCCTGCCAGATCCTGCGTCGTGACCTCATCCGCCTCCAGACGCGCTTTATAGATGCCTTTGATATAGTCTTCGACCGAAGGGGACGACATGGACGTTGCCTCACCAAAAAGGAAGTAGGTATTGGGAAAAGATGCACCAGGGTTAAATCGGTTAGGCGTAGTATACCCGGTTTTAACCCTGTTTACAAGGGAGATTTACCATGGTTAAAGCCAGGACACTACGTTGGGGACGAGCCGAGTTGAAACAGGGCCGTGGGACAGACGACTCAGTGAGGTAGATGTTTAGACTTGTCCGGGCGGATCTGCAATCCGACGGGCATAAAAAGCAAAAGCAGGCGAGCAGGAAGACGGGCCAGATGTTCGGTGAGGATGAGTTGCTCTGTCTGCTCGTCGTCGATCAGTCGGCGCAATACCACCCAGTCCTCCAGCACCTCGTGGAGCAGGTACATTCCCGTAGGGAGTTCTTGTAGGGGCGTCAGAAGCGCTAGCACCTCACCGGGTTCATAACTAGGAGTAAGCGAGTATTTTTTGTTACCCTGCATTGCGACCTCACCAAGAACTTCCTACAAAATCTGCACAAATTCACTTCTTGCTTATTGGACGGAAGAGAGCACAGTTGAGTTCCGCGCAATTATACACTTAAGTTTACCCACATATCATACTTTTGGCCTATACTCTCAACGAGTATAGGCCACAATGGATCTCATGACAACTCTGTCGCGCAATTCCTAATTGCTATCGAAGCCCGGCTCGAACTTGCCGTGAGTCAGCGGGTAAGTAACGTTGCATTTCACCTGGAACGTGGATACCGAACCGCTGCTGCCGTTAGCGAGAGTATAGGTGCCTCCATTTGGGCAGTAAGGGGTAGCAGTGAGGTCCGGGAGATTGGTCGTAGTGACACCTCCGGTAATCAGCGCTGCAAAATCGGCGGCCCGACTTTTCACGCGCGCGGCCATCACCGCATTGGCGATGGTCTGCATATTTGCGCGGCAGACCTTCTTGCGTGAGTCGTCCAGAGCATTGAGATAGAGCGGCAGGGCGACGGACATCAGAATCGAGATGATAAGAACGACCGTGAGAAGTTCCACCACGGTAAAGCCCTTACGCTTGCGGCCGCGAACTGGTTTAGAATAACGTGGCATAATAACCTCCTGGAGAGTAGACCGGACGAGACATTTTTATCTAGTTTAATTTACCAGATCGTACCAATACAGGACATCTGCGAAACGGCAGATTTTGTGGATTCGTCTTTCTCTTAACGCATCCTTTTCCCGCAGGCCGGAGGCGATCGGAACAGGGGAGAAGTTGGGAGAGAAGCATAGGGAGAAAGCAGGATGGCTCTTAATATCGGCCAGAACGGCATTGTGTTTCGACAAGCTGATGGAATGGTCGCGATCCTCCGACCAGGACGCAATGGTGGTCCGGGTACACAGGTCGCTGTGTCGACTGAAATCGCGGACGCCTATCGTCTTACAACGGGCGATGTTCTGGAAGGTGAAACGGAACCGATTCCCATGGAAACTGCCGTGGCAGACCTCGATCCCGACTGGGATCGGCAGCCCGACTGGGATGCTCAGTTCGACGAACCCGGCGTTCGTTCTTCCCCAGAGTCGCCCTCCTCTGTTATGGAGCGACCAAGGACCCATCGATTGGTCTCCATTGCGGCGATCAATGGGCTATGGACGCTCCCCACAGAGGACACCGTGAAGACAAACGCTCTGCTGGCAGACGACCGTCCCTTTCCGAAGACGCAGCGTGCTCGGTCGGAGCGTACCGCCCCCGACAGACTGCTGAGGCTCGCAACCGGGCGCAACGATGTCACAGGGCGCACGCTCGATTTTGCGGCTCCCTTAGGGGCAGGCGCCTTCGGTATTCTCTATGGACCTCACGGCGCCGGGCTGACTCGTACACTCCAATCTGTTTTAAACGGGATCGTCGCAAATGCGCCGGACTGTGTCACTCTGGTGTTGTTGCTGCGCCCAAGGGCGGAAGAGGCGACGGAGTGGCGACGGCGGTTTCCGCAGGCTGACGTGGTCGTCGGCGCGTCGGCGTTCAGCGAAAGCACGCCCCAGCAGACCCTGCAACTGTGTGACCTGATGCTGGAGGCCGCGCAACGGCAGACAGAGTTGGGCCATGATGTGGTATTACTGGTCGACTCTTTGACCGCGCTTTGGGGAGCGATGCTGGAAGCGGAAGAGGCCGATGCACAAAAGGAAGCCGATGTCTCCCTCGCACGTCGCCGTATGCAGGAGTGGGTTCGGAAGGCAGGCTGCTTCCACGGCGAAGCCCCTCTCGGCGGCGGCCTGGGAGGCTCTCTGACGTTGGTCGGAACAGTCTGGCATCAGGCGGTCGATACCGACGCGGAGGAGGAGCACGATCTCCATCCGCATCTTCGTCTGCTCGAACATATTCTCTCCGAAGCAGGCTGGCTCGTGCCGCTGTCCGAGACCCTTGCTCGCCAACACCTCTATCCGACGATCGATGTTCGGCGCTGTCGTTCACAGGCAGAAGAGCGTCTGCTGCCGCTCGAAAGCAGGGAAGCGCATCTGAAAGTGCGGGGAAGTTTGCCGGACCGTGACCCTCTCGCCTGCTGCCTCAGGCTGCAAGAGGCGCTGAACGCTTCGGTGGACGAAATGGGGCTCCTCGCTGGCCTTGGATAGACTTAACGCCAAGCAACGAGGTCTATCCGCTGCTGTCTCCTCCCTTGACCAGGTTACCCGACCCCCGGCCCCTTCCCAAAACGGGAAGGGGCGCCCTAGCACGAAGTGACCCCGTTGCGCTTTTCGGTTTGATAGTGGCAGGCTCAGACAAATTTCGAAGAAGGAGCACACAATGCGATTCGATAGAGTGATGGTAGGACTGGTGGGAATGGGGGTGGCATTGGCAGTGGCCCTTGGTGGCGGTGCGCAACAAGGGAAGAAGGTGGCGCTCCCGGATCTGGGAGTCGGAGCCAGCCTGCACGGCAAACGGGTTTTTCCTGCGGACAACGCCTGGAACCAAGACATTTCTAAGCTGCCCGTCGATCCGCGCTCTGACACTCTGGTCGCCAGTATCGGAGCGGACAAACCGCTGCATCCCGACTTTGGGACGGTCTACAACGGCAATCCCAATGGAATTCCTTACCTCGTTATTTCGGGGGAGCAGGCGAAGAAGCGCCTGCCTGTCACCTTTCAATATGCGGACGAGAGCGATCCGGGGCCATATCCCATTCCGCTCGACGCGCCGATCGAAGGTGGGCCGAAGTCGGAGGGGGATCGACATGTGCTGGTTCTGGACCGGGATCACGGAACGCTCTACGAACTCTGGTCCGCCACCCCGCAAGCCAGCGGATGGAAAGCGGGTTCTGGCGCGATCTTTGACCTGAACTCCAACAAAGAACGTCCGCTTGGCTGGACCTCTGCCGACGCTGCTGGCCTGCCAGTCTTCCCCGGTCTGGTGCGCTACGACGAAGCGGTCGAAGGCAAAGAGATTCCCCACGCGCTCCGATTTACCTGTGTGCGCTCGCGCCATGCATTCGTCGCCCCCGCCCGCCATTTTGCCAGTAAGTTGACTGACGAGAAGTATCCACCGATGGGCATGCGCGTCCGCCTCAAAGCCTCGGTCGATCTCCGCGCCTATCCTCCCACAGCGCAGGTCATCCTACGCGCCCTGAAACGTTATGGGATGATCCTGGCCGACAATGGCAGCGACTGGTTCGTCAGCGGCGCTCCCGATCCCCGCTGGAACGACGACGAACTCAATACCCTAAAACACCTCAAAGGCCATGACTTCGAAGTAGTGCAGATGGGGACTATGGTGACCCGATAGACAGGAGACGCGAAGCATATTCTTCGCCCGTCTCGCCATTTCTCCCGGATGTCTGCTCCTGAATGCAGATTCCTATCTCTATCGGTGTCTACCTCCAGGCAGACGAACTGGCCCGGCAGCCATCTCTGCACCCGTGCTAAGTGCTTGCGCGTGCTGATGGTAAACGCGTATAATGGTAGGCAGTAGGACGAACCCAATGGTGGAGAGTGCGATGACCCGAAGAGATGTTTTGTTGGCGACGCGGTTTGGAGAGCGGATCGCGGAGGAAGAGGGGACCGAACTCAATGCCTATTTCGTCGAGACCGATCCCTGGCGCCGGATTTATGGCGGCGAAGTCGATGTCGTCTATGGGATGAAGGGGGCGGGGAAGAGCGCGATCTATTCGCTGCTGCTCAGTCGCAGTGAGGCGTTGCGGCAGCGCGGCATCCTCATCGTGGCGGCGGAGAATCCGCGTGGAGTGCCGATTTTTCGGGATTTGACGGCGGAGCCGCCGCCGGGAGAGAACGAGTTTCGGGGTATCTGGAAACTCTACTTCCTTTCGCTGATCGCGCAGCAGTTGCGCGCGCAGAATGTCGCGCCAGAACTTGCCCGCAAGGTGATCGAACCGCTGGAGAGCGCCGGGCTACTGGAGAAGACCGCTTCGCTACGCACCATGCTCCGCTCCGCCGTTGATTACGCCCGCAATCTGTTTCGGGTGGAAGGCATCGAGGGAGGCGTGAAGATGGATCCGGTCTCCGGCCTGCCGAACGGCATCATCGGGCAGATCGTGCTGCGGGAGCCCGACGCTGCGCTTCGCAATCGCGGCCACCTCTCCGCCGACCGCCTGTTTGAAATGGCGGAGGAGGCGTTGGCGCAGTCCGGGCTGACCGTCTGGCTCGCGCTGGACCGACTCGATGTCGCGTTCGCCGATTCGGACGAACTGGAAGGCAATGCCCTGCGCGCCCTGTTTCGCGTCTATCTCGATCTGCTCCAGTACCGGCATATCTCCCTCAAGATCTTTCTGCGCAGCGACATCTGGCAGCGTATTCTCGCCACCGGCTTTCGGGAGGCCAGCCATGTGACACGCCATCTGACCATCTCCTGGAGCCATCCGGCCCTGCTCAACCTGGTCGTGCGCCGCGCGCTGCACAACGACGCCCTCCGCGCCTTCTATCAGGTGAACGAGGCCGAAGCGCTGGCCGACTTTCAGAAGCAGACGAAGCTGTTCTATCGGATCTTTCCCGATCAGGTCGAGTCGGGACCCAAGAGGCCCAAGACCTTCGACTGGATGCTGTCGCGCACCCGCGACGCGTTCGACCAGAATGCGCCCCGCGAACTGATCCATCTGCTCACCTCTGCCAAAAACGAAGAGTTGCAGCGGCTGGAACTCGGCTATGCCGAGCCGCCGAAAGAGGCGCTCTTCACCCGCAACTCCCTGAACGACGCCCTGCCGGAAGTCTCCCGCGTACGCTACGAACAGACGCTCTGCGCGGAGTTTCCCGCGCTGCGCCCATGGTTCCAGAAACTCGAAGGCGAGCGCACCGAACAGACACCCGATACCCTGGCCGCGATCTGGAACGTCAGTCGCGATACCGCCCTGGAACGCGCCGACCAGCTTTGCGAAGTCGGTTTCTTCGAAAAACAAGGCTCACGGGACGATCTCTCGTTCCGCGTGCCCTTCCTCTACCGCCCGGCTCTCAAAATGGTACAGGGATCGGCAGAGTAGAACGCTGTGACCATAAAAACGATGACCACAATGACAAAATTGACCGCACAGGACATTCCGCATCCCTATCAGTTCGCAGGCACGGCGACGCCGGAAGAGGCGCGATTGTACTGCGAGAAGCTGGCGAAGTCGCACTATGAGAACTTCCTGGTGGCGGGCGCGTTCTGCCCCAAGCCCCTGCGACAGCACTTCTACAACGTCTATGCCTACTGCCGCATCAGCGACGATCTGAGCGATGAGATCGGCGATCCGGCGAAATCCCTCATTCTGCTCGACTGGTGGGAAGAGGAGTTGGATGCGATGTATGCGGGGAAGCCCCGGCATCCGGTCTTTGTCGCGCTCGCCGAGACCGTGCAGAAGTTCGCCATTCCCGCCGGTCCGTTTCGCGACCTGCTGACCGCCTTCCGGCAGGATCAGCACGTCACCCGGTATCAGACGTTTGAAGAGTTGGTGGGCTACTGCCGTTACTCCGCTTGTCCGGTCGGACGGCTGGTACTCTATCTCTGCGGCTATCAGGACGACGAACGTCTCACCCTTTCCGACAAGACCTGCACGGCGCTGCAACTCGCCAACTTCTGGCAGGATGTGACCCGCGATCTGGTAAAGGACCGGGTCTATATTCCGCTGGAAGACATGGCGCGGTTCGGGTATACTGAGGAGTCGTTGTTTGCCCGACGCTTCACCCCTGAGTTTGCCGCCTTGATGAAGTTCGAGGTCGACCGCACCCACACGCTGTTTAACGAGGGACTGAAACTGACTACACTGGTGGAGAAGCGCGTGCGACTCGACATCGAGATGTTCAACCGGGGTGGGATGGAGGTGCTGCGACGCATTGAGCAGCAGCATTACGATACCCTGACTACCCGTCCCGCCGTGCCGAAGAGCCGTCAGTTCGCCCTCCTGATCGGGCGGCTGCTCGCTAATTTGACTGCAAAGTAGAGGCCCAGCTATGTCCGTTCCTCTCACGCCTGAACGTCTCGCCGAGTCCTATCGCTACTGCGAAATGGTCGCAAAGACGCAGGCCCGAAACTTCTATTTCTCCTTTGTGACGCTGCCGCCCGAGAGCAAGGCGGCGATGTGCGCCATCTATGCCTTCTTCCGCTATAGCGACGATGTCTCCGACGAGGCCGCCGAGGATAAAACCAAAGCTATCGAGATGCAGGAGTGGCGTGCCGCGCTGGAGCGTGCGCTCGAAGGCGATTATGGCGACAGCCTGATCCTGCCCGCCTTCCACGATACGGTAAAAAACTACCACATCCCCGGCCGCTACTTCCGTGAACTGATCGACGGCACCGAGATGGACCTTACCAAAACGCGCTACGAGACCTGGGACGAGTTGCGGCTCTACTGCTATAGGGTCGCCAGTCTCGTCGGGTTCGTCTGCCTCCATGTCTGGGGCTTCGACGAGGCGGACGGCAAGGCGATGGAGTATGCGGAGGCGTGCGGTCTGGCGTTCCAGTTGACCAATATCATGCGCGACGTGAAGGAAGACGCCGAACGCGATCGGATCTACCTGCCGCAGGAGGATCTGCGCCGATTTAACGTGAGCGAAGACGAGCTGAAACAGGGCGCACTCACCGAAAATTTCCGCACCTTGATGAAATTCGAAGCGGAGCGTGCCAAGGAGTTTTACAAGCAGGCGCACGCGCTTTTCCCGCTGGTCCACTCGCCCGGTCGCCCGACGCTCTCGATTATGCTGAAGATCTATCGCGGCATCCTCGACAGCATCGAGCGCAACGACTACGACGTCCACAGCCGTCGCGCCCGCGTCAGCACTCCGAAGAAACTCGGAATTGTCGCCGGAGCGTGGCTCCGCAGCAAACTCCCGACAGGCTCCTAAAACTATGCCGTCTAAATCCGTGCTGATCATCGGGGGTGGGGTGGCGGGGATCGCAGCGGCGGTTGCCCTCTCGGACCGTGGCTTTCGGGTGGAAATGGTGGAGAAGCGTCCGCTGCTCGGAGGCCGCGCCTCCTCCTACCTCGACCCTACGACCGGCGAGCGTCTGGACGAGTGCCAGCACGGCACGATGCGCTGCTGCACCAACCTGACCGATCTGCTGACGCGCCTGGGCGTACAGGATCAGATACGCTACCACGACACACTCCACTTTCTGGATGGCGACGGCGTGCACTCCATCATCAAAGGCAGCAGCCTCCCCGCACCGATGCACACTGCTCCTTCGTTCCTCCGCTTTCGATCCCTGAACCTGAAGGACAAGATCGGCATCGCACGCGGGATGATGGCAATGCTGCGCGCCCGCCCCAACGACCCCCAACACGATACCATTACCGTTGCGGAGTGGTTCCAGCAGACCGGCCAGACCGAGCGCGCAGTCCAGCGCTTCTGGGGTCCTATCCTGGTCAGCGCCTGCAACGAGACCAACGATCGTATCGCCTTCACCCATGCTCTCAAGATCTTTCGGGACGGTTTCCTGCTACATCCCACAGCCTTCCATTTCGGCGTTCCCCGTGTCCCACTCGGTTCCCTCTACACCGAACCGACTCTGGCCTACCTCGCCAAGCGCGGCGGTTGCGTCCGTCTCAGAACCATTGTGGAAGAGATCCAATTCACCGCCGAAGGCACGCCCCAAATTTCTGGCGTCACGCTCCGCGACGGAACCCACCTGGAAGCCGACTACTACCTCAGCGCGCTTCAGTTCGACCTGCTTCTGAAACTTCTGCCTGACTCGGTGACCGCAAACGTGCCCTACTGGCAGAACCTGCATGGCCTGGAACTCTCGCCGATCTGCGGCGTACATTTGTGGTTCGACCGCACGCTGGACTGCCCTGACGCCCTCGCTGTGCTCGACCGCGAAACCGAATGGATTTTCCACAAAAATCTCAACTTCGATCTACCCAAGCACTGCGGCGGTTCTTATCTCAGCGTCGTTATCAGCGCTTCCCACCATCTCGCCGGACTGCCGAAAGAGGAGATCCTGGCGCGCATCCTCGCCGAGGTTCATGCCTGCCTGCCTGACTCTCGACAAGCCACGCTCCTGCGCTCCCAGATCATCCGCTGGCCCAAAGCCACGATCTCTCCCAAACCTGGCGCCGACGCCCTTCGCCCCAGCCAGATCAGCCCTATCTCCAACCTCCTTGTCGCCGGAGAGTGGACCCGTACCGGCTGGCCCTCCACCATGGAAGGCGCGGCCCGCAGCGGCTACCTCGCCGCCGAAGCCATCCTCACCGCCGAAGGTCGCCCCGAAACCTTACTTGCCCCGGACCTTCCCCGTCCCACGCTCGCCCGCCTCCTCGCCTCCCGCTGACCTGCAAACAATTTCAAAAAAGATTCTCCAGGACGCGACACTTTTTTGATCCCATCCCCGTCGTGAGGGGTGAAGCAATGTTAAATCCGGTTTCGGCTACTACGCCGTCCCCTTCAAACGATAAAGGAGAGTTATCCCCATGGTCGCTACACCCGTCGATACCCGTGCCAGTTTGAAAGCCGACTGCCCCCGCAAAGCCCTGCTCGAAGCCGTGCAGACCGTCGGTCATGCCGTTTCGGGCCGCAGTTCGCTGCCGATCCTCAGCCATATCCTGCTGCTTGCGGAGGGCGAAGGGCTGCGCCTGATTGCCACCGATCTCGAACTCGGCATCTCCTGCTATGTTCCGGCGAAGATCGCCGAATTCGGCGGCCTGACCGCTCCTGCGCGTACTCTGACCGAAGTCCTGGCGAACCTGCCGGACAAGAGCGATGTCGCGATCTCCGTGGATAAAAGCCACACGGTGCGCGTGCATAGCGGTCGCTCCGACTATAAAATCCTCGGCCTGCCCGCAGAAGAGTATCCGAAACTGCCCGAGGTCAAAGAGAGCGTCGGCTTCTCGATCCCGCAGGCCAAACTCAAAGAGATGATCCGACAGACGCTGTTCGCGGTCTCCACCGACGAGAACCGCGCTATCCTGACCGGTATCCTGATGGTGTTCGATGGTGAGACCCTCAAGTTCGTCGCCACCGACACGCACCGACTGGCCGTCAAGACCGCTCTCACTTCCAACGGCACCGGCTCCCAGAACGCGATCATCCCTTCCCGCGCCATGAACGAACTGACCCGTCTTCTCACCGACGCCGACGGCGATGTCCAGGTGACGCTCTCCGCGCATCATGTCCAGTTTCAACTGCCGGGTGAGGCCAATGTCCAGATCATCTCCAAACTGATCGAGGGCCAGTTCCCCAACTACCAGCGCGTCATTCCCGCCGGTTTCCAGAAGAAGCTGACCATTCCCGTCGAACCGCTGCTCCGCGCCACGCGCCGCGCCTCCATCGTCGCTCGCGAAAGCTCCCAGCGCGTCGTGCTACGCACCGAGGACGACAAACTCGTCCTGACCGCCGAGAGTCAGATGGTCGGGAACGCCTACGAAGAGGTCGAAGTAACCCGTGAAGGCGACGACGTCGAGATCGCCTTCAACGCCAAATATCTCCTGGACGTCCTCGCCGTTCTCGAAGAAGACTACCTGCAACTGGAACTGACCGAAGCCCTCAAACCCGGCATTCTCCGCCCCGTCCCCAAAGTGACCAAAGAGGAAGAAGCCGGTCAAGTCCTTGTCCCCGACTACCTCTGCGTCCTCATGCCCATGCAGATCGTCTAAAGGTTATATGTACTCCTGATAGCCGTTATCGTCCTCATCGACGATAACGGCTTTATCGTTATTGGGGATAGATCGGGGAAAGTTGGTCAATTTCTACCTGCAATGTATTTCGTCAACGAGTTTCTATGAATCCAGCATCTGTGAGGATAACAGAAGTGAAACAAGGCCTGCCGCCCGGTGGCTCAAGCACAATTTACGGCGTTCGTTACCAGATGCTTTGGAGCCTTTTAAGAACCACTGAATTGCGTGTTTCCAACTGCACGAAAAACGAAGCAGGCGAAGAATTTACTGAGGTGACACTTCGTCTTGAGCCGATTGGGGGTGGCGGGGATCTTCAGGAGATCAACTCATCAGGGATCATTGTAGAGCAGGTAAAGGCTCGTTTTGACGGAGGAGCCTGGTCGTTGCGTGAAGTGATTGATGAGGTGTTGCCGGACCTATATCGTTCCGATTCGCTTGCGACTCAGTACCGCTTCATTACTGAAGGAAAAATGGGCGGATGGGGAAAAGTCTATGATTTCTTTCGATCCCTCAACTCCAGAGTGCCACCTGATACCCATGTTCTGGACGCGCTTGATAATGAGAATGAATTGCATTTCGCTAGGCTACCTTCGCAGGATACTGCAACGAGTGGCAATCGACGCTATTGGCAACGAGACGCATACACGGAACGATCGCTCTTCAGCCACATTGTGGCTGTATTGCGTAACCATAAGCCAGCTAAGGACGAGCCTCTTGAGGAAACACACGGGAAAGTATGGCACTTACTGGGGAACTTCGAGATGGTCCCTCCCAGATCAAAAGAAGAGATTGAAAGCGCCATCGACGCCTCGCTCCTTGCAATGGGATGTCCGAACACGAGCTTGGAAACTACGCGCAGGGCCATGCTCGACGACTTAATGGCTCGTGCTTCTTCCGGCAGTGCTGACATTCACACTGGGGAGTTCCTGAGCAAGTATGGCCTCTCTGTGCCGATAACAAAATGGTTGCTCCTGCGAAATGCCTGTACTTCCGTTCTACGCCGGTATCTGCGAAACCGGAATTATAACGTGTTGCACGATGTACGCCTGGAACGAGTACCGAGCATTGCAAGCAATTGGACGGAACACATGCCTACTGTCGTTCTCTCCGGTGAAAGCGGGCAGGGTAAAACTTGGAGCGCGTTTGGAACAGCATACTTTCTCTCCGAACAGCGTCTTGTCGTCGCTATAGACGCCACAGGAGATGCCGACAGCGATATCGACCGGGTAGCACGAGTGTTTTGCGAAGACGTTTGGGGCCTGGATACTACGCGATCCTTGAATCGCATATCCGCTCGTCTGAGAAGCGAGAAACAGAACGCGTCACCCCAATGGCTGACTCTTTGCGTAGACGGTGTTCAGAACGCTGACGAAGCACGGAACCTGGCGCAAATGGATTGGGAAGGATGGGGTGTGCGCCTTTTGGTATCTTGTTCTGATGCCATTGCGGATGTATTTGAGAGATCTGCCCCATCTCGTGTTAAGCGAATTGCAGTAACCGATTTTACCCTTAAGGAACTACACGCTTGCTTAAGCCAAGGCGTCGGTATTAATTGGCCGCATATACCGCAAGATGTGCGGGACACTCTGCGTCGCCCTCTGCTCGCTGGACTATATTGTACCATCGCAACGGATTCAGACTGGCGTCCGACCAACGAGTACAGCTTGTATTCGCGTTACTGGCAACTTATCTGCGAGCAGGAGGCAGGCGCATATTCTACGGACGCCATGCTTCTAGGCGATTTGGCTGCACGCCTCCTGATCGAGCAGATCTATCCGTGGCCCGAGAGACTGCTGCATGAGGCAGGTATAGATAACGCAGTAAGAAACAGATTGGTGAAGGCAGGGTGGCTTCACCATACGCCGGATGGATGCTGGGAAATCCTGCACTCCCGCTTGCTGAACTGGGCTGTCGCCGAAGGCATAGTGGCGACTTACCGAGCGCGGGGGATGGAAGTCGCTGATTTGATTGACACTGTACGGCAACTCTTCCATTCTGAAGCCCTCTATGGAAATCAGAATCTAGGCTATGTTCCGATGGACGTTCTCTGGCTGCTGACAGGACTTGCTTCCCCAGCTGACGATGTAGTTGATCGCCTGATTCTCGCTCTTGAACAAGACAACTGGCAATATCAGAGCGCTCTCTATCAGAACTTGTTGCCGAGCTTAGGGGAACGCATCATACCGGCGCTTGTGCGGCGTTTGGAATTGCTTTCGCCTGATGATACAACCATATCCCTAGAAGTCTATAAAGCTCTGTCGCAGTTCAGTGGAGAAATCGTCGCGCCGAAAGCATTACGATTGCTGGAACAGTCGTCGCCCGCGATCCGGCGTCGTGGCTGTCGCGTATTCGCCAATTGTCCATCTGCGAGCGGCCTTGATCGACTATGGGCGGTGTGTTGTGATATTCACCAAAATCCTACAGAGTACGCCCTGGGATGGGAACTGGATACAGGTCGCATGAGCTACAGAGCAGAGGAGGAAGGACGTGATGCTTTGACGGCATGTATTCCCCTCCATCCAGAATGGATGCCTGCCATAGTGGAAGCCGTTGATCCAGCGACCGCACCTGTTTTAGACCTTCCGCATATGACCGCAACGCTTGAGGAACGTCCTGATATCTGGCAGCGGTGCAAAGTGGCTCTCTTCGCGAAGGTTCCGCAGGATCACGACCATCTCCTCGCATGGAATATTTATATCCATCGGGACGCGGAGGCTATTGTCTGGCTGCAAGAGCGTATCCGGCGAGCAAGTGATTGGGGCGCGACAAAGGCATTGGCAGCAATCACTCGTATTGATCCTGACCTTGCGCTTAAGGAGGTGTCTGATGCTCCCATCTTTGCGTTGGGACTGAAGGAAATCTGGTGTTTCAGCCACCTATTGTTGTTACGCCCCGAAGAGACGCGAGCCTGCATTCTACGCCAGATGCAACATGAAGAGGATCCGTGGAATGTGGCGATGGCCTATAGCGGCAGCCAGGACGCTATGGATGTGCCGACCTTGGAACTATTGTTGCATTCGCTGGAAACTCTGTTGGATCGGATGGTGGCCGGGGAGTTTTCAGCCGATACCGCTCCGCTGTACAGCCCGTTAAGGTTACTCTGCGGCATACATCGACTGGAACTGCTGGAATGCTTTGCTCGCCGACGTGGCTCTTCGCTGGAAGAGAAACTGACAATGTGGCTGCTCGGAAGGGCAGAATTGGACTATTTTGCTCTCCAACATGATGCCGCAGACGCTCTGACTATCCTATCATGGATGGATGGCGAGGGGTATATTCGTGTCGTCAACAGGATGATCACCTCGCCCAGTATCTATGCGCGGTACGATGGTCTGAATATAGCGCATAAGCGGCCTGACGCTGAGACAATTCGATTGCTGGAGCAGGTATCGCTGCAGGAAGTCGAAGGTAACAGCCGAAGACAGGTCGAACGCGCAAGAGCCATCCTCGCACTGGCGCGATGCGAAGAGTGGTCTTCCTTCATTAGCGGTGTCGTCCACAGTGGTTTTCAATGTCCTGCGGAAATCGGAGAGGAGGCTCTCGTCACTGTACCGTTGGATGATGCGGCGATGGCTCCGGCCTTTGTATCGCTTGAGAGTCAAGAACCTGAAATTGGCGCTATACTGGCGGTCGGCCTGGGCCAGCGCAAAGACAAAGTAGACGTGCTATGCGACCTTCTGGCGAGTGTGCCAGCCGATTCTCCTACGGCACAAGCCTGCGTACAGGCATTAGGTTGTCTGGGGGATAGTGGCGAGCGCATCGTCCATGTCCTGGAAGCACAACTTCTTATACCGGGGCATTATCGCCCTGCCTGGATCGCCTTGCTAAAGAACGGAAGCAATGAGGCGACTGACGTGCTCCTGCGGCGACTGACAGACGCCTACGACCATACTCTTGCTATCAATCTGTTGCATCGGCCCCGAGTAACCGCAGATGTCGTACGGCTGATGCAGAAGCATCTTGCCTCCGCGGGTGTTATACAACCCTTCGGTAATCGGGCGTTCGAGGAACTGACCGCCTATGTAGATGATGAGACGTTGCTCTCTGCCGTTCTTCAGGAAGATAACGTTCAAGAACACTTGAGGGCGTCAGCGACCGCTGTAGAGGCAGGGATATGGTATACAGGGACGAAAGCCGCTGCCATACGCGCGCTGTCGGTCAGCGATCGGGAAGAGGCATACGAGTCCGCTCTCGCTGCTCTCCGCAATCCGCATTCTCGGGACCGTGAACGCTATCCGGAAATCCTTATGCACCTACATGAGGAGCGGGCAGTGGCTGATCTGCTTGAGCAGATGCCTTTGGAAAAAGCGACGGCCGTTCGGTGGGCTATCGGGCGTACTCTCGCAAAATCCGACTTGAGTGATCTGCTCACTATCAAATTTCAATCGTCGGATTCAGAGGAACGGATCGCGGCTTGTCAGCTCGCGGGTTATCAGCCAGACGGCCTCCAGTTGGAACAGAGATTACTACATTGCGCGAACGATAGTTCCTCTGAGGTTATGGCAGCGGCGGAAATCGCTCTTCGTGAGTTGCGGACGAGCCGTGAGCTGAACGCCCTGATAGACGCCTACCATAGCGAAAGCAAGGCAGCAAAGCGATGGTCGCTTCTGGACGCGATTCTAAATGTCGGCGATCCGGGTGAGGCAGGCAATCGTCTGCCTCAGTGGATACATCGTCTTTCCGAAGGCATGTCATATCTGACCTGGATTTATGTACGCGAACGGCTTGGTGAAGAGCGAAAGAAGCGTGAGCAGGAAGCGCAACGCCAGGACTTCTTCAATAGGCAACACTGATGACATAGGCACTGCTAATCATCAGCGTGGTGGAAGAACAAGCAAACGATGAAAGGCTTCATAAAAACATACCAGGAGACCCCTGCCTTCAGGCGGGGGAGGAATGGTATCCTCTCTGCCGAAGGCTCCTCCTGTCCTTTCTCGT
>JAYUMV010000248.1:0-5951 GCA_043762265.1 Chthonomonadaceae bacterium
GAGGGAAAGCACAGGCACGTCGAACCTCTCGGCCAGGAGGGAGTGGGCACGAATGTCACTGCGTTTCAGATAGCCTGCCAGCAGCGTATTCCCGGCGAAAAGGGCGTCTCCTTCGCCCTCGAAAGAGATCTCCTCCGGCAGACGGCATACGTCGTAACCGTGTGCGGCAAACCAGTCGGCATAGAAGGGCTCTTCGATCTGCCGTTCCGGGTGGCGGAAGCGGGAGAGCAGGCATCGCCCTCCTCGTACCAGCCCGGCGTTGGCGGTAAACACCATGTCGGGCGCGTTCACGGCCTGCGGAATCAACGCGACGTGCGCGCCCATCTCCTCGGTCAAGATGCGGTAGAGATTCTCCCACTGGCGCTGCGCCCGCGCGGGATCGGGCAACTGATTCAGAGACATCCAGGGATTGATCACGTATTTCAACCCATAGGCGGTCGGCATACACATCAAGAGCGGCATCGCCCCAGCGGTAGAGACAACGGATCTGCTGGCTGCCGGGGAGACGGAAGTCAGGTTTCTTGGGATATGCTTCGAAGCTCGCGGCATAGGAATGGACATAGCCTTCGGATCGCTTCGCATGGTCAGGCTCCTTTCAGTTGCGCGGCAAGCTCTTTCAGAAAATACTCGCAGTCGGTGACGAGTCCAAACGCCTGATGGGTGCCGCGATCCATCAGTTTGATCACCGAGTCCGCGTCCGAATCGACGCAAATCGTGCGGACGGAGGCAGGCAGCAGGTTGCCGGTAGCGACGGAGTGGAGTGTGGTGGCGACCATGAGAGCGACGCTAACGCCTTGGACCCCGGCACGCATCGCATCTTGCGCGCGGACGCTGTCCGTAATCACATCGGGCAACGGGCCGTCGTCGCGGATGCTGCCCGCCAACACATAGGCGATGCCATGTAAGATGCAGGCGTGCATGATGCCGGACCGCAGAATACCGCTTTCAACGGCCTGTCGAATGCCGCCGACACTGCGGATCGTATTGATGGCTCGCAGATGATGTTCATGGCCGTGCGCGGCCACCGCGCCGGTCGTCAGTTCGACGCCGAGCGAAGTGCCGTAGAGCGCATGCTCGATGTCGTGGGTCGCCAGAGCATTTCCGGCGAAGAGGGTGTCGATCCAGCCTGCCGCTATCAGAGCTTCGAGGTGGCGACCTGCACCGGTGTGCATGATCGCCGGTCCGCCGACAAAGAGGATCTTATGGCCCTGAGTGCGGGCATCCCGCATCGCCTGCGCAATGGCGGCGATCACCAGCTCTTTCGGGCGCTCCGTCGAAACCTCACTCCCCATAAAGGCGAAGGCGTCGGAAGCGTCCGGACGCTCCAGGGGTCGTACCCGCACCCCGGTGTCGCCTACCACGACCCCATCCCCCTGTCGCACCTGGTGCATCGGGACGCAATGTGCATGGGGTTCGCCTCCCTTCTCGCGCACCACGATACCACAGTCCATTTCGATGTTCTGGACGGTACACCAGTCGTGCCCTTTATGAATGGCCGTTTCAAGGTTGGTGGTCGCGTAGAAGCCGGTGGGGAATACGCCGTCGGCAGGAGCCGGAAGCGTACGAATTTCGCCGCTGTGTCGGGCCGCGCCGTGCTGCCCGATCAGATGCAAAATATGTTCGAGGGTAGAGGTGTCGGGGGCTGTCACCACGATTTCTGCGTGGCTCGGGTCGGCGCGCGTTGCGCCGATGTGAAACTTCGCGATGGTATACTGCCCGCCGTCACGCAGAATCAGATCGAGGACTTTCGAGAGGGTGAGCGAGTCGATGATATGACCGTCAAGAGTAACCGTTTCTGTCAGCATACGTCTCTCCTTCCATAAGGAGCGATCCTGCTGCTTCTACAGAGGGAAACGGAAGTTCGGAGGGTGGCAAAAACGCCATCGCGAAGAAGGGCAGGGAGCGCTCCTTATAATACGATGGCCGCGCCGCGAAGGTCGGGCGCGTCTCTCTTTTGCACAGTCCTATTATACCACATTCGTTTTGGGAGGAGAAACAGAATGCTCATCCGAAAGGCCGTCCTTGCGGACGCGCCTGAAATAGCGCAGATTGGAATCGTCAGTTGGAATGAGACCTATCGGGGAATCGTGCCTGACAGTCATTTAGACGGGATGGATCTGGCCGAGCGCACGCAATGGACCGAAAACTTTCTCAACGACCCGAAGGTTGATTTCTATACCGTTGTCGCGGAGCAAGATGGAGCGATCATCGGGTATGCGGCGGGTGGGCCAAATCGTTCGGGGGACGAGGTCTATCAGGGGGAACTCTATACGCTCTACTTGCTGCGCAAGGCGCAGAAGCAGGGGATCGGTCGGCAGTTGGTGCAGGCTGTGGCTGCAGGACTCTCGGAGCGGGGATACGGCAGTATGTTGGTCGGGGTACTGCGTGACAATCCGGCGAGAGGCTTCTACGAAAGGCTTGGCGCGGTCTATCTCAAGCAGGGAGTTTTCATTGTCGATGGCGTGGAGATTACGGAGATGGCGTATGGCTGGCCCGACCTTCGTGTTCTGTTGCCGGAACACGAAGGTCAGTAAAGCCCACTTTCAGCGCTTGCGCTGCTGGAAGGCGGTCGCTAGCACGGCGACCAGCAGGACGCCGCCCACGATGGTGCCGCGCCAGATGTCCGGTTGGCTGAGGGTGAGCAGGATCACGCTCAGGATGGCGTTTAGCAGGCAGGCGCCCAGGACGGTGCCCATCACGCTGCCCTGGCCGCCCGCGAGGCTTGCGCCTCCGACGACGGCGGCCGCCACCGCATCCAGTTCATAACTGACGCCGGCAGAAGGGTCGCCCTGGCCGCCGTAGCCCATGTAGAGCAGACCGGCGAGACCACCGAGCAGAGCGCTTGTACCGTAGGCGAACAGCTTCACTTTGAAGACGTTGACGCCCGAAAGCATCGTCGCCTGCTCGTTGCTGCCGACGCTGTAGAGATACCGGCCCATGCGTGTCTTCGCCAGGATCAGATGCGCTGCCACCGCAACCAAGATCATGATGATGACGGGAATGGGAATAGCGAACTGGGCTTTTTCGAAAAGTTTGCCGTTCGTGAGCCAGTTGAACAGCGGGAACTTATCCTGATCGACGGGTATCTGCTGATGGTGGTTCATGATCAGCGACTGGCTGCGCAACACCAGCAGCGACGTTAGGGTGACGACGAAAGCCGGCAGCTTTACCCGTTGAATCAGCGCCGTATGCACCGCGCCGATGAGCCAGGAGGCCAACAGGGTCATGGCGATCGCCAATCCCACGGCCGCTCCCGTATACATGTGCGTGTGCGTGTCGAACGTATTGACAAGAAACGCCAGCATCATCCCACTGAAAGCGATCAGGGAGCCGAGCGACAGATCGATGCCGCCCGAAATGATGACGATCGTCTCGCCAATAGCGAAGATGGACAGCAGTGCGACCTGGAACGCCATCTGCTGGATATTCTGCGGCGAGAAGAACTTGCTGTTGACCGACGTGAAAGCCATCCCGATCACCAGCAGAAGCAGGACGGCCAGCACGCTCGATTCACGCGAAGCCAGGAGTTGGGCCGCGAAAGATTTTCGCGGCCCGCCGCCCCCGGTGAGAGGGGTGGAATCAGGTGGATTTGAGACCTTTGGCATGGAGGGCCTTTATAAACTCTGCGGCGTTCTTGGGCGTCACGACAGTGACCCCGGTATCGATGATATGTTTTTCCATGTCGATCTTCATGCCCTCTTTTTCCAACTTCGGCTGAAGATCTTTCATGGCGGCGTCGAACCCGGTGCGATTGATACCGTAAAGCAGCAGCGCGGAGACACGGCCGAACTCGTACGGTTTCTGCACCACGGCCAGATCGACCAGGCCCTTATTCAGGTTTTCCAACGTAAGCTGAACGCCGTCGAAGCAGACGATTTTCACCTTGTTACGAATGCCAGCCTTCTGCACTTCGCCTACGATGGCAGGACCGTTGTAGGCATAGAGACCCAGGAAGCCATTGATCTTATCGCCGTACTTATTGATCGCATCGGCGACGTTGCGGTGCGCGCGGCCCGAAACGTCTTTATCGTCCTCGAAAGGCTCCTGCAGCATGGTGATCTTGTGGTCCTTGGTCGCGTCCACAAAACCCTGGTAGCGCTGCTTGGCGTTGTCGGCGCTCATGTTGCCGACAAAAGCGACGAAGTTACCGCCGTTCGGAAACAGTTTGACAGTCTCTTCCCCAGCAACCTTACCGGCATCGTAGTTGTTGGTGCCGATGTACGCGAGGCGTTTGCTGTTGGGAGAGTCGCTGTCGAAAGTGATGACCGGAATTCCTTTGTCCATCGCGGCGTCGATGACCGGCTTGAAGGCTTCGGCCTGAATGGTGGAAACCGCGATGCCGTCTGCGTTGGCAGCGAGTTGCTGTTCGAATACGGTCTTCTGGCTATTGTTGTCGGCGCCCTGGGGCGGCAACCAACCGCCGCTGACCTGATCGGCTCCAATCGATTTGAGACCGTCTGTGAGGCCGATGCCCATCGAGTCCCAGAAGGGATCGCTGCCGTTTGTGATGACTTTGATCAGCACAGGGCCGGTCGCTTTACGCGGCTTGTTGAAAGCTTCTGCCGAGTTGACAGTCCCCGTCGGAGCGACCGAAGGAGCGGAGGCAGTGCCCGGCATGCCGGAACTTGGAGGGTTGGCGTTGGAGGAGGTATTTTTGTCTGGATCGCAGCCTGTGAGCGCGATCGTCAGTGCAAGAATAGTCAACCCTCCGAACAGGGGAAGACGTTTCGTCATTGAGATAAACTCCCTGGAAATGTGTGACTTGCTCGAAAAAAGGTTCAGACCGGGCGCAAACGCTCAATTTTGCCATCGGACAAAGCCTGGATGAGGAATTCGCGGCCCGCATGCTAATTTCCTCCTGCGATCTAAAAAAATATTTAAAGATACGTTATTAAGTAAGCTTAGCGGGGGGTGACAGCCCACGTTAAGCGTCGATAAGGAAGCCGCTTCGCCGCACCCCAAATTGACAAAGAGGAAGAGACCCCTTTTCGGTGTAGTAGGAAACCTTAGTTTTGGGGTCGATACTGCTGACGGTGCTGCCCGTGGGGACTTGAGCATAGTGGGTATCGGTGTCGGGGCAGGAAAATATTTGTGTGTTCTTGACATAAGGCTGGATCACGTCCATCCAGCGAGCAACGCCTGGGAACCCGTAAGTGGGATAGCCGATCCAGGCCGGGGTCATCTGTTCGTCGTAGTCCTGAGAGTACATAATGAGTCCCAGGCCAATCTGTTTGGTATTGGAGATGCAGGAGATGGCGCGGGCCTTCTCTCGCGCCTGCGCAAATACCGGGAAAAGAATCGCTGCAAGAATGGCGATGACCACCAGAAGCTCGATTAGTGTGAATGCGGATTTCTTCCTTGGTGTTTCCTTGGTGTTTCCTTCACTTACCGAATCGGTTGAGTATTGTGTGCACAGAGAACGCGATCCCAACGATGAGGGGACCACATCAACAGAAAAGGGATCGTACTGTGGTGCGCCGAACCGGACAACGGGATCGGCACTTTACAGGAGTTTCCTCAGTTGACGGAAGCCAAGTGGTTGTCCGTGTAGGAAACTTCCTCCTCGGAGGTCAGCATCGCGATGCGGGCGTCAAACAAGTGCTCTATAATCGCGGCCACTGCGCCCTGCCGCTTGCTCCCACGCGCGCGGACGATCTGACAGTCCGTAAATGGGGGCGCGAGCGCCCGCTCACGCGCCTGCGCAACTACGCGCTCAAACAGTCCTACCTCGAATTCGAAGGTTCGTCCGTGGACGAATAGAGATTGAGGATTAAAGAGGTTGATAACCGCCGCCAGGCCGACCGAGAGATATTCGACAAGCGCCGTCACCTCGTCTTCTAAAGAGAACAGCGCTTTTTGCTTGGGGTCCAGGATGTCCTCGATGGTAACCGTTCAGCCTAGCTTCTGAGAGACCTGCCAGGCAAGCGCGCTGTCACAGGCGACGGTCTCGA
>JAYUMV010000249.1:0-7394 GCA_043762265.1 Chthonomonadaceae bacterium
CACGTTTGAACTCTGCGGTGTAAGACTTGCGTACGGTGCTCATGGGTTTCCTCGCTTCAGTTGCTGTGTATAGCATACCGCGAAGCGACGCCCCTTAACGCACTGTCCATAGATTCGACAGAGGTCCAAAATGCTCATTGGTTTGGACCGCAGTAGACGCCAGCTTGACAACCGGGCGGAGCCCATAAACCAGACAGTATTATTGTCTGGTTTATGGGCTCCGCGTTCACTTGTTAGCTACCTTTTGAGACAAAAATGAAGCGCACCTTTGCCGTCGGAGCAGACCTATGCCAACGATACCCAGGGAGACGAGAAGAGCGAAGGCACCAGGCTCCGGTGTGCTTCCTGGAAATGCAGGACCAAATCGGAGGAAACCAAGGTTATTGATGCCAGTGCTAGCGAATGTCGAAGCGGTACCATCCGGCGTAAACTTTACGATGGTGTTGTTGCCTACATTGCCTACATAAAGGTTGCTTGCGCCATCGAACGTTACGCCATATGGATGATTTAAGCCTGTGGTGACAAAGGTCGTCACAGTACCGTCAGGGGTTATTTTGTCAACCGCATTGTAGTCGTATCTCGCTGCGTAGAGGTTTCCTGCGCTATCAAAAGCGATCCCCTCTGGTTCCAGTACATGGGGGAAGAGAGAAGCTGCTCCTGTTGGGGTGTACTTTTCGATTGATTTAGAGCCGCCGTTCGCCGCGTAAAGATTTCCGGCACTGTCAAAAGCAAGACCTGTGGCACTACTCAGCCCAGTACTGGCGAAGGTAGTATGCACGCCATTCGGAGAAAACTTTTCAATTGTCTCAGTGGGTGGTACATTGTTAACAACATAGAGATCTCCGGCCTTGTCAAAGGATAACCCGGTCGGCCAGTTTATGCCGGAGGAGGAGGCGAACACAGAGGCAACGCCATTAGGATCGTACTTGATGATCGCATTGCCGGATAAGTCTGACACAAAGAGATTTCCACTCTGGTCAAAAGCGATATCTTCTGGAGAGTTCAAGCCGCTGGCAACGATCTTTTGGTTCGACAAGAGACGAGTACCGAAATACGCAAGATCAGAACACTACGTTCAAAATATGCCGTTTCGCAGATTGTGGTCGTGGGGTTCTACGATACAATAAATTATACAACCCGCCGGGGAGACGGTAGGCTACCTATAATCGATCTGCGACGGAGTCAGACGGATCCGTCCGTCTGATTGTTTTTCGCGAAAGATGCCCCCGACGACATAATACGCACATTAGACCTCCGACGGAATCGAAGAAGCACACGGCTCGGGTTATCTATTTCAAGAAGGAAGGCATAGGAAAACATTGGACGCAATACATCTCAATAACGTTCTTGACGTTCAGCCTGGCGCAAGTATAGCCGAAATCAAAGCTGCCTATCATGATCTTGTTCAGGTGTGGCATCCAGACCGCTTCAAGAAAGAGGGGAGACTGAACACTCTTGCAACCCAGAAGATGCAGGAGATCAACGAGGCCTACAGGCAACTCATGGAACTGGCGGCACCGTCAGGATATGTGCCTTTACCCCCTTGCCCTGCCCAAAAATCAGGCCAGAGCTCTTCGCCTTTCCCGGTAAAGCAACCGTCTGCACCTCCGAGCCGACCGCAACAATCGGCGACCGGCTCTACTTCACCAATGCCCCCATCGCCAGATTCAAGGGGCGTCGTACTGAACCGTGTGGTGTACCGATATCCGCCGTCGGACGCCATTGTAACTCCAGGCCAATACAAGAAGGCAATCGACTCCATTGCTGTCGCGGTGAGTGTCCTAACGCTGTTTGTTCTACTTTTCGTGTTACCTTATGTGCCACAGTGACCTGAGAGAGGAAATAGACAGGACGGCGAACGCCATGCCGAAACGCAAACCAAGAACGGTTTTATAGTTCATTCGATCATCACTATCTTTCTCGCTTCAACCTGTGGCAAATGTCCTCTGAACACGCTTATTATGGTAGGCTCCCCGCGCGGTTTCAACTTCGACTGTTCGGCCTAGGTCTGCTCGTCTCCGCCCTGCGTCGAGAAAGGAATCTCTGATCGATCTGATGCTCGGTTGAATCATCACCATGCCCCCAATTTTGGAGAAGGATATCGCGACTGTGTTCAGCAGGAAGCGACTGATTTTCCAACGAGGTGTTGACAATTGTCAATGCCGGACCGGATGCAGATACATGGTGGAAGCCGCCTGCAATTTTCTACAGGCGGCTTCCGGGTATTTGGGTATTTCATGATCAGGAGGCAGGGATTTACGGAACAGGCGGATCAGCGGGTTTGGGAGCGGTGCTTTTCTCGGCGTGTGTGTAGGTTTTAACGTAGATATTCTTGAATGAGGCGACGGTATTGTCGCCATGGCAGAGTTGATAGCCGAGAGGACCGCTCGCGAAGCCGCCAGGATCGTCGCCTTCAGCGGTTTTGACGCCGTTCAGAAAAATGACGATGTGGGTGCCCTTCATACGGAAGTAGTAGTGGTTCCAGTCGTCCTTGTGCAGGATCTTGTCGGCTTCCGCTTTAGGGAAATCGAAGATCTTCACCTGGCGATGATGCTCGTCCCAGAGGCAGCCCCAGTAACCGTCGCCCATATCCACTTGATAGCCGGGCACGTCATCGAAGCTAATGGGATGAATACGAGCGCAGACACCGCTGTTATAGCCTATCATTTTGGCGTCGATGTGCATCTCGAAGTCACTGTAGTCTTTGTCGGAGAACATATAGTGATGGTGCGGGGTGCTGCCGCCTTTGTCTCCCACGATCGCGCCGTCCTGGACCTTCCAGTAGCCTTTTTCGTAGACCCAGCCTTTCAGTGTCTTACCGTCGAAAAGCGAAACCCAGCCTTTGGTGACTGGCTTGCCTTTGACGGTTATGCCGTCGGCGCTGTCGCCCCACTGCATGCCCTCTTTCGGCAACTTCGCCTGCGACATGGGCTTCTCCCCGGCGGTATCCTGCGCATGGGAGACCGCCCAGGTTCCGGCGATAGCCAGCAGGCCAACGCCTATCCCAAACAGTCCTCTCGTTGTTTTCATAAATACATACCAGAAAACCCTCTGCCTTCATCCTTTGCGTGCGCCCTTCGCAGGAGAGTTTCCTTTTCCTTTCTGAAAAAGTTTTTAGCCGTCCTTCCGCTTATACGTAATAGTCGGTTCTTCGGTCAATTCTGCTATAGGACGATTCCCTGCTGTCTGTCGGGAAACGGGGATCTATGTTTCGGGGGATGTCGTCAGTTTCGTCTCCCGACGAGGAAACTCCTCCCTTTCCGCATCCCCGAAGAGAGCCTTTCTGCGAGAGAAGGATTACTTTTCGGCTCGTCACGACAGATTTGTCTTGGGGTCAGCCGTGTCCGGAGCGTCGGGGTCGGTGAGGGCTGCGTAGAGTGGGCAGGCGCAGGAGACGGCGAAGAGGCCTGCCGCCGTGATAACGCCGGAATCTTTGAAGAGGAGAGCGGCGGCGAGGGTAGCGAAGGTGGCTTTCAGGCCCTGCGCCGACCAGGGCCTGCGGGCGAGGGCACGGCGCAGCGGCCCGCCGACCAGCGCGTTGCCTGCTCCGAGAGGCAGCAACGCCATCGCGGCCAGCAGCCAGAACGGTGGCGAGGCCAGCAGGCGCAGGTTCATGCCGACTTTGCGCACGATGATCTCCACCAGATAGCCAGGCCCGCGCCCGCCGGAGGCGGCCTGCAAGGCCGCCCCCGCATGCGAAGTTGCCCCGCCGCTGTGTGAGGCGTCCACAACCCCAAAGGCGAACGCCAGGGCGAGCCCGAAGGCGACGCAGCCTGCTGCCAGCCCGAAGGTCACCCGCCGCCCACACAGCAGCGCCGTCCCCACCCCGAATCCCGCCCCAGTACAGGCGAGACTGCCTGCATTTGCTCCCCAACCGGGCCAGCCGAGCGCCACCATGATGAACAGCCAGGCGAGGATGGCCAGAACCCGCAGTCCGCGCTCGGAGGCGGCGGGGGGAAAGCGCACGCCGCGGTCGTCGAGCAGTGCGAACAGTCCGCTGAGCGCGGCAGCGAGAAGCGGCCCCAGATACTCGTTGCCGATCCCATAGTAACGTAGCCCGGAGACCGCATCGCTGCAGAGCAGCGAATCCTTCTGAAGCGTCTGCCCCAGACAGGTATCGCCGACGAGCAGCGCGAGCAGCAGAATCGACGATGCGACGGGAGGGGAGATCCGCACGACCCGTGCCAGCAGATAACTGGCAAGCGTGAGTGCGCCCATCCAGGCAGCGATGCGCAGGGTGTACTCCTCGGCGGTCGGGGGGATCAGGATCGGCCCGAGCAGCGTCGCGGCGGTCAGGCTCTGCAGCAGCACGATCGCCCAGGCAAAACGTCGGGCAGCCTGTGGCCCGCGCGTGCGCCGCAAGATCATTCCAATCACGATCAACCCCAGGCAGATCAAGGTAATGGGAACCATGCCCCAGGTCTCGACCGCCTCGCCCAGCGCCGACACAAACTCTTTGCGGGCTATCATCGCGAGACGCGCTTCGGCAGGCATTGTTTTGGCCGTTACCTGGAGCGGTCGCCCGACCATCGTCTGTGGAATGGAGGCGTGGAAAATCTGCAACAGCGTGGGAGCGATATCGACATTGGCGATCAGACCGGGGGTGCGGGTCGTAGCGGAAGTCAGCAGGCCGGTTCCGAAGTCCGGACCGTAGGCGACAACCGGTGTCAGGCGAGTCCAGACGACGGGGTAGCGGCGCGCTTCAGCCGGGGGGAAGGAGGAGACGATAAGCAGATCGGTATGCGGCTGCGGGGCGCGCATCCATTCGGAGAGCAGCGACAGCAGAAGCTGAAGGCGAAGGAGGGCTTCGTGCCGTGCCTGACGATAGGCGGGCGCGGTCAGATGCGCACGGGCCGCTTCCGCCCGCCCCAGGTCGCCTAGCTGCAGCACGATCAGATCGGCATCCGATTCGGTGAGAGCATGCATGAGTTTCAGGGGATCATCGATGATGCCGAACGGACTGCCCGGAGGGCCATGCCGCAGTCCGATGCGGCCTGCGCCGATGCCAACGGCGTTCACGGTCAACAGCGCGGCACGGCGGTCGGGCAGATCGGTATCGGCGTTGCCGTAGAGTTCCGCGCGGACGGGCGGCGTGGCCCTTGCAAGCGCCGCGTCCAGACGGTCGGATGCCAGACCGCGCCTCTCCAGAGAGGCCATACCGAGATGCCAGATCGGGCTGTCGGGCAGCGTCGTCGCGGTTGAAATGGTCCCCATGCGGCGCGCATAGACAGAGCGTGCCGTACCCGATTCGCCCGCAACGGTCTCGCCATCCTCGGCTGCCTGCGCATCGGTCGGTTCGCTGCGGGCCTGCTGTCCGGTCGCCAGAGTCAGAGTGGCAGAGAGCAGCGAGCGTGGTCCCGGCACGACATCGTTCATGACGCCCACCGTGCCAAGTCGCGCCCAGGCTTGCAGAGCGCTGCTGTCCGCGCTCTGGAGTTCGTCCATCGTCAGCCCATCGCACAGGATCATCACGACCCGAGGCCGCTCTTGCGCCCTCACCGAGCAGGCGCAGAGAGTCAGCCACACGAGCAGCGTGATTGCAAATGCTGGAATGGAAGCAAACGACGGTTGCGCTACCGTTCCTTCCGTCGTTTGGCGTCGCAATGGAGTGATTTGCATGGGCGACGCCCGCTATTTCGCGCTGGCGGCGCGTTGGGCGGTGACGAGGCCGGGAACGGCGGCAAGCGCCTCGGCCAGTTTGCCGGGATCGCGCCCGCCTGCCTGCGCGAAGTCGGCCCGCCCGCCTCCACCGCCGCCCGTGATCTTCGCGACCTCGCGGACGAGGTTGCCTGCGTGCAGCCCCTGCGCGATCAGGTCGGAGGTGACCTTGGCCGCGAAGGAGACCTTGCCTGCATTGACGGTGCCAAGCACAATAACCGCAGAGTGGAGTCTCTGCGCGGTGCTGTCCGCGAGATTGGCGAGCATCTCCGGGTCGGCGTTGTCGAGCTGTTTCACCACAACGGCAACGCCATCGAGATCCGTTGGGGTCAGGTCTGCGCTCTGCGCCGCGCCGCCCCCAGTGCGGAGTTGTCGGTTCTGTTTTTCGAGATCCGAGCGTTGGGCGATCAGGCGCTCTGCGGCGGTCAACACATCGTTGGTGTTGGACTTGAGCAGTCCAGCGAGTTGCGCGAGGGTCTCTTCGCGACGCTGCACGAACTCATACGCGCCTGCGCCGGTCACCGCCTCGATTCGCCGAACGCCGGAGGCGACCCCCGATTCCGAGAGGATCTTGAACAGCCCGACCTGAGACGTGTTGGAGAGATGGATGCCACCGCACAGTTCCAGACTGAAGCCGGGGATCTCGACCATGCGGACGCTGTCGCCGTACTTCTCGCCGAACAGGGCCATCGCGCCACGCGCACGCGCCTCGGCGATAGGAATGTCGGTGAAGATCGTCACATCGGTGTCGTCGAGCACCTGGGAGTTGACGATCTCTTCGACCTGCTTGATCTCCTCGGCGGTCAACGGCTGGGTATGGGTGAAGTCGAAGCGCAGACGATCCGGCGCGACCAGCGAGCCTTTCTGATGCACATGGCCGCCCAGCACCTGCCGGAGCGCCGCCTGCAGGAGGTGGGTCGCGGTGTGGTTGCGCATGATATGGCGACGGCGTGCAGCATCGACGGTCGCGATCACGTTCTGCCCGATGGTCGCCTCGCCTTCGAGCACCTTTCCGGTATGGAAGAAGATGCCGCCGGTCTTGCGGGTGTCGGTGATCTCGATCTTCAAGGCGCAGGTCGTGCCGGTAGGGGAGGCTGTGATCTGGCCGGTGTCGCCGACCTGGCCGCCGGACTCCGCGTAGAACGGGGTCTGGTCGAGCGCGAGAGTGACGGTGTCGCCCGCCCGTGCGAAACTGACCTGTTCGCCGCCGCTCAGGAGCGCAACGATCTTGCTCCCGGCAGTGTTCTGTGCATAGCCCAGGAAGAGGGTCGGCGCATCGAGGGTGAGCGGGGTGCCGCCCGAGGTGACGAACACCTCTTTGTCGCCTCCTGCTGCACGGGAGCGGTCGCGCTGCTCCGCCATCGCCGCTTCGAAACCCGCCATGTCCAGCGTAAAGCCGTGCTCCTGTGCGATCTCTTCGGTGAGGCGCAGGGGAAAGCCGAAGGTGTCGTAGAGGGAGAAGATCTCGCGGCCCGGCAGGGTTTTGGATGCCTGCAGCGCGGGGTTCGACAGCATCTCCTCCAGCCGACCGATGCCGTTGTCGAGGGTCTTGCGGAATCCCTCTTCTTCGCGCTGGATGGTCTTGAGGATCAGTTCGCGGCGTTCGTGGAGTTCCGGGTAAAAATCGCCCATCTGCGCGATGACCTTCTGCATCGCCGACGGCATTCTGCCCTCGAATGAAGGGCGCGGCTATGTGCTGCGCTACATCATGCGCCGCGCCATCCGCTACGGCAAAT
>JAYUMV010000250.1:0-7655 GCA_043762265.1 Chthonomonadaceae bacterium
GTGATATAGCGCACACCGAGATAGTCGATCTCCTCGACGATATGCGTATGCCCCTGAAACACCGCCTTTACATTATGATTCTGGATCATCTCTTTGAAGGTTCGGCCGTTTTTGACGATCATTCCGGCGGTTGTCGCCGCTGTGGTGCTCTCGGTATACATCGTGATGGCGGTAAAGATGGGGAAGTGGGTGAGGAAAACCATCGGCATGGACTTCGGAGTGGAGCGGAGCAGGTCGTCGAGCCAGGTGATTTGAGCCGCATCCAGGCTGCCTTCCCAGGTATAGTCCGGTGTAATGCCGGTAGAATCGAGACAGACGAAGCGCCAGCCTTGATGATCGAACGTGCTATACGATCGGTCGAGGTTCAGACGTTTCTTCCAGAGGAATTTGCCGAAATCCGGGTCTTCATTCGCAGGTTTGCCATCGACTTTCAGCCCGTAGAGGTCGTGATTGCCGATGGAATAGTGGACGCGAAGGCCAAGATCGGAGGCTTCCTGCCGCCAAAGATCGTACACCCTATCCGCTCGCGAATGCGGGACCAGGGCGGCATCCATGACGAGATCCCCCCCTACCAGCCCGAAAGATGGCCTCTGCGGCAGGGCGCGTATGGCCGCAAAAGCTTTTTTCACCCCCTCGGTCGCGCCGAGCTCCGGCTGAATGTGCACATCCGTGATATGGACGAACGAGAAAGAAGGTTTAGGAGCGGCGTGCAACGCCTCCGAAACCAGCAGGGAGCCAGCAAACGCGGCTCCGCCTACGAGGAATTCGCGGCGAGACGGGGAATTCATGGCTGCGTCAGCTCACTTTCGACAAACAGAAAGCCGCGTCAGTCCCCTTCAGCCAGAAGCGTCAGGGCGCGCGCATGGTGGTTGCACTCGTGCGTGATCAGTTGGCGCATCGGGATCGCGGTCAAGCTTGCTTTCGCAGGCGCTGCCAGAGCCAGGACCATTTCCAGCGGTTGGGTCGTGCGAGCCGCTACTGCGGCCATCAGACGTACGGCTTCGTCGTCATCGACGGTCGTTGCGTATCCATTGGCGTTCAGAAAAGTCAATGTTGCGATATAGGCGGTACGCCTGTTACCATTCAGAAAAGGCGTCTTGTTTAACAGGCGGTCCAGCAGGGTCGCCGCCTGGGTGGGTACGTTATCACTCGTCCCATACGCGTACTGACCGGCGCACGCCGCTTCGAGGGCGAAATAGTTGTACGTGTTCACCGTACCCGTAACAATCTGATTGACCCAGAACAGATCGTGGTTTGTCAGATACTCCATGCGGTTGCGTCACCCTTCCAGACAGAAAATTGGCCGTGCTCCCCTACTTCTAAGAAACCCGCACGAAACCATGATAGCGTACCCGACGCGCCGTCCGGCTGTCAATCGACCAGAACCAGCGTTATGGTTCAGGCGAGTTCCCGGTCCATCAGGTCAGGGAAGGGGTTTCTCTTTTTCTGGAGCGGAGTCGCGTTTAGGAAGCCAGCGCATACGTGGCGGCGCCGCGCGACTGGCGAACACTCCCCGAGCCAGCGTATCGAGGTAGCGGGGGCGGTTGTGGACGCCGCCGTAAGAGAAGAGATTGACTCCCGCTGCCCCGGTCTGCCGTAACGCCGTAATCTTTCCTGCGACATCGTGGGCTTGCAGTCTCCACGCCCCGATCCCCGTATAGACCTGACGTTCGCCCGCAATGGCGATGGCATGACGCGTCTGCTCCAGCACCCGCTCGGTATTGCGGTCGTAGGCCATGAGCGCAACGGCATCGAGATAGCCGTTCTGCAGCCAGCCTTCCCAATCTTGCCCACGCACTGCAAAGGCCTCTTTCGAATCCGGGAAGACAGCGGCCGAGACCTGCATCCAGGGCTTGTCCGCCTTCACCTTCCGCGAAATCTTTGCCACCAGATCGGTGATCTGCGCGCGCCGCCAGTCGGCCCAGTCCTGATGGACGGCATCCGGCGAGACCAGACTGTCGCGCACGACCCAAAGGCCCCGCATCTCTTCCGGCAGATCAGGGACGTTTGATGGGGGAACCGCGATGCCTTGACGAATCGTCGGGGACGTCGGAATGGTGTCTTGGGCGGAAGTGGGAACGGCGCGAACGAGACAAAAGGCCAGAAGGCCGAGGCTGACAGTCGGAAACCAGAGGGAACGTACGCCATTCGCCACCAGGAAGCGAGCAAAAAATCTCAACGGGCTTCTCCTGGGGATTGTATTGCAACCAGGTGTCATTATCCCACAAACGCAACCCCGGTTGTCAACCCCGCTTTTGCGCCTGCATTCACTCACTCCTGGCCCACGCTGAACTTACGGTCGTGCCGACCGGCTGCGCAGCCGAGGCGAGGATAAAAGTGTAGCTAAAATTGAGCGTCACACTCGCCAAGATGCCGTGTCAAACAGGACAGAACAACGCACGGGTTTTGTGATACAATAACGGTGCGTTTCCAATCTGTAAGCGGTCGGTGTGGGACTGTTTTAGGAGAAAATCCGATATGTCGCATCATAATAACTGGCAAGATCTGCTGCTGACCCGGCGTCAACTGCTCGGACGCATGGGCAATGGGTTCGCGGCCCTCGGTCTCGCGGGAGTGTTGGGGGATCAGGCGCGGGCAGACGGAGTGAAGGCTGCGCCTCTGGTCACGACCCCGCTCACGCCCAAGCTGCCCCCATTGCCTGCCAAGGCGAAGCGCGTGATCTTTCTCTTTATGAACGGCGGCCCTTCGCATGTCGATACATTCGATCCGAAGCCGAAGTTGACGGAGTACCACGGCAAGCCCCTGCCCTACGCCAACCTCCCTACCGAGCGCAAAACCGGAACCTGCTTTAAGTCGCCGTTTCAGTTCAAGAAGTACGGGCAGTCCGGCATCGAGGTCAGCGAGATCTTCCCGCACATCGCCGAGAGCATCGACGAAATCGCTGTCATTCGGTCCATGCATGCCGATGTCCCGAACCACGAACCCTCTCTAATGCTGATGAACTGCGGCGAGGGTCGGCAGATCCGGCCCAGTCTCGGCTCGTGGATCACCTATGGCCTTGGCAGCGAGAACCAGAATCTGCCGGGCTTCATGGCGATGTGCCCGCACGGGTACCCGATCCAGGACACGCAGAACTGGCAGGCGGGATTCCTGCCCGGTGTCTATCAGGGCACCTATATCGATCCTGCACAGACCGATATTCAAAAGATCATCGAGCACATCAAGAACAATTTCACTTCGCCGCACGAACAGCGCGCCCAGCTTGACTTGCTGCAGGAACTCAATGTCAAGCACCTGCATGCCCATCAGAACGACATGCAGTTGGAATCGCGTATTCAGTCCTTTGAACTCGCCTACCGCATGCAGTTGGATGCGACAGACGCCTTCGATGTCAGCAAAGAGCCGGAAAGCGTTCGCAAAATGTACGGGGAGGGCGTCTATGCACGGCAGGTTCTGATCGCCCGTCGCCTCCTTGAGCGAGGAGTCCGCTTCCTTCAGCTCTACCACGGCGCAGGCCAGCCCTGGGACAACCACGACGACATCGAGACCGGGCACCGCAATCTGGCCCATGAATCGGACCAGGCTATCGGAGCCCTGCTGAAAGACCTCAAACAGCGCGGTATGCTGGAAGACACACTCGTTATCTGGGGCGGAGAGTTTGGCCGCACTCCAACCGTAGAGTTGCCGACACCCGGCGCCAATGCCGGCAAACAGAATGGCCGCGACCACAACAACCACGGATTTACCATGTGGATGGCAGGCGGAGGGGTCAAAGGCGGTCAGGTGTACGGTTCGACCGACGAGTTCGGCTTCCATGCCGAAGACAAACCCGTGCATGTCCATGACCTGCACGCCACGATCCTGCGTCTGCTCGGCTTCGATCACACCAAACTTACCTACCGCTACGCCGGTCGAGACTTCCGACTGACCGACGTCTACGGCAATATAATCCCCGAACTCATTGCCTGACCCGAACGCAATGCTTGAACCGGCCTCTCCATTCGACACAAAAGCGCCTCTCTCCACCGAATTTGGCGGAGAGAGGCGCTTGAATGTAGAGACTGGAAAAGACGAAACCCACGACCCGGGTTAGTCCCTCTGCGCGCGTAGAAGGTAGGTCGAGGCACACAAGCCTCGACCTACCTTCTCCCTACGAAGTGACATACTACGGAGTGACGTGGATGGCGAACTTCATAGACACCGGCTTCTTGATGCCGTACAGATCGCGTACGGTCACGGTAACGATATTGTCCAGGATTTTGTTGGTAGTCTGGTCGTACGGCGATTCCTTGCGGAACTGATGCGTGACCACCCTACCCTGCGCTTCCTCCTGAATGCCGTCGGATGCATCCCAGTCCCAGGAGACTTCCAGGGGCGTGATCCCCCCACGCGCAATGACACGAAACTCGTGGGAAGCGAGACGCGCGAGATCACGGTTGGGCAGAGGATCGACCGTAATCGGAGTCTGGTCCACAACAACGGCGATATTCCCAATGCGCATAATCCCGGGTGAATCGCCGAACAAGCGTATCTCTTTGATCTTGGCATCTTCCGCTTTCAATCCGGGGATGACCGATACGGGAATGCTGACTCGTTTCCAAGGGCCATCATCGACCGCAGAATCGAACGGAAGCAACATTTCCAGTTGCCGGCCAGTAGAAGTCACCAGAACGACTCGCATATTCTGCATCGCATGAGGCGTCTGGTACTTTACGGTCAGCGACTTAGAGCCCTGGATTCCGCCGGACTCGCTCCGCCCACCGTAACTGCCCTGTCCGCCAGAGCCTTCCCCGCCACCGCTTTCCGATCCTAAACTGCCACTGCCGCCTGAAGGCGGACCGCCGAGGCCCGACCCCTTGCCAACGCCTCGCCCAATCCCAGCCCCACCCGCGGTCGTTGCGGCAGGGGGGGCAGGTGGAAAGACGACGAAACTGAGGTACGCGCTCTTGTTCTCAACGAACTTGCCGAGATCGACGGTCTTGCCAAGTTGCACACTCGCGCCCTGGTAAAGACCATGGCTCACGATACGCAGTGACATCGAGCCGGTTCCGTAGACGCCTTTAGCGTCCTCCGTGATCATGCCGCTGCCCCAACTGGACAGTTTAACACCGGACGCGCTGGTGGGTTCGCCCTGATAGAGCACCGGGCCGTTTGCCACGACTTGGGCTGCAACGGGCGCGGCCATCGTCCACCCCAGAGCAGTTAAGCCGAGGCCCGTCAGCAACGAGGCGATCCTTCTGGTGGAGCGCACAGAGGGTGTTTTCAGGATCATTTTTGATAAGTCTCCTCATTCGAATAGGTTCGATCTGTAAAGGCAACGTCCGGGTCATCGGACGCGTCGGCGTCATCGTATGCCCGTTCGGGCATCGGCGTCTGAATACGGCGAACAGCCGTGGCGCGGCCAGTCGTCGGGTCTACATCTATCAATACGGCGCAAAGTTGCGATTCGCCTTCTGCGACCTCGAAGCGCGCCGGAAGCAAACTGACGAACTTTGGAATAACAATATCCCGGCGCATACCGATGATAGAGTCCCGAGGGCCTGTCATGCCGACGTCTGTCAGATACGCGGTTCCTCCGGGGAGAATACGCTCATCAGCGGTCTGAACATGCGTGTGCGTGCCGACTACGGCGCTAGCTCGGCCATCCACATACCACCCAAAGGCCTGTTTTTCCGAAGTAGCCTCCGCATGGAAATCAATGAAGACCATACGTGTAGACCGATGTAAGGTTTCCAGGATCGCGTCGGCCGCGCGAAAGGGGCAGTCTACAGGCTCCATAAACGTGCGGCCTTGAAGGGATACGACCGCAACAGGACCGAAGCGACTTGGATAGACGCCGTAGCCCTGCCCTGGGGCGCCGGGCGGGTAGTTCGCGGGACGCAGCAGACGCGGCTCTTCATCCAGATAGGGATAGATCTCGCGTTTGCCCCAGGCATGATTGCCCAGAGTCACCACATTCACGCCACTCTGGGAAAAGAACGAGCGGGAGATCTCGGGCGTGATGCCGATCCCACCTGCGGTGTTCTCGCCGTTCACGATCACAAAATCGATGCCATGTTCTTCGCGGAGAATGGGCAGCCACTCTTGAGTAGCTTTTCGCCCGGACTTGCCGACCACATCGCCGACCATGAGCACGCGCATGAGTATTCCGGCTTTCTAAGGACGCCCGTCGCCTCTGCACGCAGGCGGTTGCCTATGCACGCAGGCAGCTACAGATATAGACGAGTTCTCACACACAGGCGTTACATCTGACCTCCCTGCACAACCGGTGTTGCCAGGAAAACACTCTCTCAAAGGCGTCCCTCACCCTACTTCGCGAAATCGACAGATCGGGTCTCGCGGATGACTGTCACCTTGATCTGCCCCGGATATTCCATCTCTTCCTCGATACGACGGGCCATATCACGGGCCAGTTTCAACGCCGCGAAATCGTCCAACTGTTCCGGACGGACGATGACCCTAATCTCGCGGCCCGCCTGAACAGCAAAGGTCTTCTCGACACCAGGAAAGCCGTCTCCGATCTCCTCGAGTTTCTTGACGCGTTTGACATAGGTTTCCAGCGACTCCCGGCGTGCGCCCGGCCTTGAGGCGGAGATCTGGTCGCCGCAGATCACGAGGATTGCCTCGATCGTCGCTGGCTCGACATCATGGTGATGCGCTTCTGCAGCATGCACGACCGGCTCGGCCTCCTTATATTTGCGCAGAATATCACCGGTGATCAGGGCATGCGGGCCTTCGATCTCGAAATCGACCGCTTTGCCCAGATCGTGCAACAGGCCTGCCCGTTTGGCGATCCGTATGTCCGCACCGATCTCCGACGCCAGCATCCCACAGATATGCGAAACTTCGATCGAGTGGTTCAGCACATTCTGTTTGAAACTGGTTCGGTACTTCATCTTCCCAAGCAACGCCACGATTTCCGGTGCAAGCCCCGTGATACCCGTCTCCAGAACGGCACGTTCCCCCGCTTCCTGAATGCGGATCTCGACTTCGGACTGCGCCTTTTTGATGATCTCTTCGATACGCCCCGGATGGATGCGCCCATCCACGATCAGGTTGGTCAGGGCAATACGCGCTACTTCACGTCGCACGGGGTCGAATCCAGAAAGCACCACTGCCTCCGGAGTATCGTCTATAATGAGGTCGATTCCCGTGAGCGTTTCGAACGCCCGGATATTGCGTCCTTCCCGCCCGATAATGCGGCCTTTCATCTCATCGTTGGGCAGCGGCACGACCGAAACAGTGGTTTCGGAGACCTGATCGACCGAACAACGCTGAATGATGTCGGTCACGATCTGACGAGCCTTGCGCTCGCCATCTCTCTTAGCGCTCGCTTCGATTTCGCGCATCAGCTTTGCAGCGTCATGGCGACTTTCTTCTTCCACATTCTTCAGAAAAAGCTGCCGCGCTTCTTCTCTACTCAATCCCGCCAGACGCTGCAACTCTTGCTTATGCTGAAGTTGGTGCGCTTCCACCTCCGCACGGTTCGCTTGAAGCGTAGCTTCCCGAGTGCGTAACTCGCGCTCCTTCTCCTCCTGGCCATCAGTACGACGATCCAGGTTTTCCTCTTTCTGTGACAGCCTTCGCTCTAACCTCTGAATTTCGGCGCGTTTCTCCCGGTTTTCGTTTTCAACCTCGGCACGGAGTTGGAGCGCCTCCTCTTTTGCCTCCAACAGAGCCTGTCGCCGTGACGC
>JAYUMV010000251.1:0-19642 GCA_043762265.1 Chthonomonadaceae bacterium
GCGACCATTCTGGAGCAGTTCGCCGCCGTCTGCGTGAAACTCGTCCAGACCGAGAAGATAGCGCAGGAGCAAGCCAGCATCAAAGAAGTTGACCTGTCCCCCCTGAAAGTCGACCTGGAGTCGGAAGGCTCGGAGCGTGGAGGCTGATCCATGGCGGGCGCAAAGGGCCGGTGCTGCTCGTACAGGAGTTGGTGGGAACGCCCCAGGGAGAGAACCGATGAGCGAGAAGCCAGGGAAGCGGATGGTAGGCTGGGAACAATATTTGGGGACACAATGTGCCAAAGGGGCCACCAACGCAGCCGGCGCTGCCCTCCTGATCGTAGGCAGTATCTTGCTAGTACCTCTTATTATTCTATGGATAGGCGAGTTCAGGATAGAAAATTTTCTCCTCAGTGTTCTATTCGGAGTGTTGGGTTTCGGAATCATCCTCACCGGGAAAAAAATAGTCCATAGCGCAGACAGAATTGAACCCGTTGTGTTGTTGACAAAGCACAACACAGGCGACATCCCCGAAGCCGAGATACTGGTGCGCGCCTCTGCCCTCCCGCCCTCGCACCAGCAGGCCGAACTCCTCCGCGCTGCGCTGGGCAGCAATGAGACACCAGAGGAGGAACTCTTAAGAGCAGGAGGAAACTAAGGCCACGAGGAGAAACAGTAAACAATTGCTTACTGTTCAAGCAAATAGTCGGTAAAAGCTTCCTGAAGAATCAATTCGGCGTGTCCTTTCGTAGAAAAACATCATTTCTCTACGAGGGACACGCCGACTGGACTATGAAGCGTTCTATCAGCAGAAACCGCTTTAAAAAGCCGCAATTACTGACAATAACTTTTCACGAACATGGATAAATGAGAGCACTGGGACTCGAACCCAGGACCCACGCCTTAAAAGGGCGTTGCTCTACCGACTGAGCTATGCTCTCGTTTCACACGTAAATATTTTACCCCAACACGGCCTTTCTGTCAATGCGGAGAGAGACAGAAAGGCCGTGTGGGGCCGGTTATTATCGGCTGTTCCGCTTCAGCATGTCTTTGAGGACATCGTCGAACAGGATGGTCTGCTCGCGGGCGGGGCCAACGGAAAGGGTTGCGATGGGAATCCCGACCAGTTCCTGCACCCGTGCGATAAACCGAAGCGCATTCGCGGGGAGATCCTGCATGGTCAGGACTTCGGTGACATCCTCAGACCAGCCCGGCAGGGTCTCGTAAACCGGTTGACAATCGGTGCGGAAGGGCAGATCGGCGGGCAGTTCGGTAAGGATCTCGCCTGCATCCGTTTTGTAGGCTACGCAGATCTTGACTTCGTCGAGGCCGGTCAAGACGTCGAGGTGTCCGAAGGAGAGGCAACTCATTCCGTTCACCTGGACCGCGTAGCGCAAAATAACCGTATCCAACCAGCCACAGCGCCGAGGACGACCGGTCGTGGTGCCGTACTCATGCCCGCGCTCGCGAATACGCTCCCCGATGCTGTTCAGCAGTTCCGTCGGAAATACGCCGGACCCTACCCTTGTCGTGTACGACTTAGCGACGCCGATCACACCGTCGATCTGCGTCGGCCCCACCCCCGTACCGATGCACGCCCCTCCTGCAATAGGATGAGACGAAGTCACAAAGGGATAAGTGCCAAGATCCAGGTCGAGCAGAGTTCCTTGTGCCCCCTCGAAGATGACGCCCTGTCCACTCCGTGCCGCTTTACTGACGAGAGCGGCAGTGTCATGGACATAGGGGCGGAGTCCCTCTGCATACGGGATGTATTCGGCCAGGATCGCATCGGCGTCCAGAGGCTCCGCCCCATAGACTTTTGTCAATAGGACATTCTTTTCGGCCAGAACGGCGCGCAGACGGGTGGCAAAACGAGCGGGATCGACAAACTCGCCCATGCGAATGCCGACCCGTGCCGCCTTATCCACGTAGGCCGGACCGATACCGCGCCCGGTCGTTCCGATCTTGTTCTCTCCACGCTGAGTCTCCTGAAGTTCGTCCAGAAGTTTATGGTAGGGCAGGATGACATGGGCGGAAGCCGAGATCTTCAGGTTCGCGAAGCTCACGCCCCGCTGGCGCAGGCCTTCGATCTCTGAAAGCAGAACCGAGGGATCGATCACGACGCCATCGGCAATGACGCAGGTGATCGCGGGATTGAGGATACCGGCGGGAATGAGGTGGAATTTATAAACCTCGGTCCCTACGGTGACCGAGTGGCCTGCGTTGTTGCCGCCACCGTAACGCACGACCATCGACGCCATGGCGGCGAGGTAATCTACGATCTTACCCTTGGCTTCATCGCCCCACTGCGCACCTACAACCACAATGTTTGCCATAAGTCGCCCTCCATCCCCGTAGCAAGGCTCGTCGCACGGGGCGAACGAACCTCCCTTTTCCCTCTGCCAGGTGAGTGCGAGGGGATTCGGAGGCAATTGTCGTGTTTCCCAAACGGAAAAAAGGATAGCATCGGCTATCCATTCCTGGGCCTGGCTGCGCACTTTTCAAATTATAGACCTGTCGAGTGCCATTTGTCAAGCCTTTCTTTAAGCGGAAACCTACCCGCTTTCCGCCTCGACTTCAAATCGACCTTACTGGAGGCGGAAGCGATATTTTACCCAGTATTGCAGGGCCGTTGGCTCCCGTCGCAGACGGCATATTCGCGGATCTGCCGTTCAGGGTCTCATAGGCCAGTATCGCGAACGCCACCGCCTCTTTGGCATCGTCCGGCAGACCGAAAGCAGCGTGCGTCGTGAGATGCGCAGGCGCAAATCGCTCCCCAAGCCCTTTCATCAGCGTCTGATTATGGACCCCTCCCCCACCCAAAATCACCGTATGCACTGGCTCCAGGGGGCGTATCCACTCTTCGTAGGCGTGAACAATGGACTCGACGGTCAACGCGGTCGCCGTCGTAAGCAAGTCAGAAGTACGGGTGCCATGCCTCGATGCCAGTGCGATGAGTTCCGCAACGTAATCGGCTCCGAATACTTCTCTGCCAGTCGATTTAGGCGGAGGTTGCGCGAAGTACGGATGTTCGAGGAGTTTATCAAGTAAAGGCCGATCGATCATACCCTGGCCCGCGAGTGCGCCATCACGGTCAAAAGCTTCGGTCCCGCCTGTCAGATGGAGGGTCAACGCATCCAAAACCATATTGCTGGGGCCGGAATCGAATGCCCGCACGGCAGACGCCGAACCAGCGGCGGGCAGCCAGGTCATATTGGCGATTCCCCCTAGATTTACCACAAGCCGACCTTCGGAGCGGCTGGCGAAGAGCGCATGGTCTACAAAGGGCACGAGGGGCGCGCCCTGTCCTCCGATTGCCATGTCCGCCCGCCTGAAGTCCGACACCACCACGCAGCCCGTTCTTGCAGCGATCACATTTCCATCGCCGATCTGCAAAGTTCCCGTTCCTGATCCATTGCCTACGACGATGGGTTCCGGCTGGTGCCACACGGTCTGCCCATGAGAAGCGATCGCATCCACGGATTTTATGTCGTAGCCTGCCATCCGAACGAGATGGAGCGCCGATTCCGCAAATGCCTCTCCCAGCCGCGAGTCGAGTGCAAGGAGCGACGGGAGAGAAGTTTCGCACTGAAACGCTGTTGTAATCGCAGCTTTGAGGTCCGGTCGCCACGGCAGGCATTCAAAGGCCAATAGCCGCCAGGTGAAGGCTTGCCCGTCGTGGCCGATCTCCACGAGTGCGGCGTCGATTCCATCGACGGAGGTGCCGGACATGAGCCCCACGATACGCAGGGTACCGTCCGCACGATTCATCAGGTCCCGCAGTACGTTTCGGTTCACCGCTCCTCCTCGAAGAAATGAAACTCTTCCCAGGTCACCTTACCTGCTTGAATCAGTTGCTTGAGGCGTCGTTGTTGCGTCGAAAGTTCGGCCTTGCGCGACTTGAACTCCACGAAGATGATCTTGTCCTCTTCGAACTGAACTCCATCGATGGGGGTGCCCAGAAAACGGAAGTTCGCGGAATCGTAGGGGTACTTTTCCATAAGAGGGAACCACTGCTCGGTGATTCTGCCGTAGGAGGCCGAGATGCTGCGCTGACGGGTTCGCTCTTCGGTCAACATCCGTACCGCCACTTTGAGACGACGCTGCAGGTAAGAGACATAGGCGCTTCCGCCTAAAATCGATGCAATCAAGGCATAAACGAGGTATTTTGCAAACATAGGGTGCTACTCCCACCGCACGCCGGTTGCATCGGCACGGCGTCATTGGTATAATAGAGCTTCGGGCACAGAACATTGTGTTGCCCGCTACAAAACGAGATGAGGTGTAATTTGCCGACCTACGGTTACCAGTGTACCGAATGTAAATACGAGTTTTCCGTGTTCCAGAATATGAAAGACGATCCCATCGCTGTCTGCACTCAGTGCAACGGCAAGGTGAAGCGGCTACTCTATCCTGTTGGGATCGTATTCAAAGGTACCGGATGGTATATCAACGATTCGCGGGCTCCGGAAAAGACCGAAAAGACCGACAGCGCAGAAAAGACGGATAATGCAGTGAAGGCAGACAAGGCGGAGCCTTCTGCCGCCAGTTCCGACGCGGGCGGTGCGAACAAGCCTGCGGCCCCAGCCACCGACTCAACTCCGGCAGCACCCGTAACGCCTGCGGGGACTCCCGCACCGTCGAAATAAGCCGTTCAAGCGTTGTCCTCCCTGAATTAGTCATCAAAACGCCGCAATGGTGTCAGAACTACAGCCGCCCTACCCCCCGAGTGATCGAAGGGGCAGGGCGGCTGAATTTTCGGAACGTCCGATCAGAACGTCCTATTTGTTGCTTTCGATCAAGACATGGCCGGAATGTGCGTCGTAGGTGACTTTGACATCCATGGCATCCTTCACGAAGGAGAGCGGGACGATGGTGCGCCCGCGATCAAGGTAGGCTTTGGCGTCCAGTTTGACCTTCTGGTTGTTGACCGTGGCCTCTTTGTCACCGATGTGGATCTCGATCTCTTTGCTGTTGTTGATCGCGCGGACCGTCTTGCTCTCGCTGTACCATTTCACCGTTCCACCGGAGTGCTCGAAGATCGCCCGGAAAGGAGCGAGCGGCATACCGTTCTCGATGCGCGGGGGCACATCGAACGCGATCTGGGTGTTATCGAACGCCACATCGAACGTTTTGACATGCGAGTTATGCATGGAGCGGGTGCCGACATAAGCGCGAGGCGTCTGCGCGATCTTGATCGTATGGGCGGGGGAAGCCACTACCGGAGTGGTGACAGCGTCAAGGGCGGTGCTCGGGCGAGCGGCCACGTTGCCGGAGCGGCGGACCTTGATGGCCTGCCGTGCGACTCGGACCATTTCGCCATCCAGCGCCGTCAAATCCGCCGGTTCTGCCAGAAGGCCGGGGAAGGTCGAATTGACAGAGGGCTGGGGTGTCACGCGCACCGGGCGATGGTTGTCGCCATTGCCTAGCAGAGCCTTGGGCGCCGTTGTACCACGCAGTATAGAACTGTTGGCATTCGGTGTCCGAGCCAGATCGTTGTTCGAAACGAGGGGTTTGAGTTCCAGGTCTACCATTCCCGCGTTGGAGACGCCAGATATGGGGAACTTCGATTTGACGGGCGAGAAGCTGGAACCGGGGAGCGTGTTGTTGCGAACGGTCATGCTGTTGCGCGCATTCGTGCTCGAATGGGAGAACGAGGAGCCGGACTGCATTTCGAGGGTCCCTGTCGGCACACTGGCCTGCGCGTCGGCACGCACTACATCCGCTTCAGCAGTCGTAGGTTTGGGCGTCTTTCGGTTAAGATCCGGAGTGGTTGTCTGCAGGTTGGTCGGCCCACCAACATTGTTGATCTTGAGGGCTGTCGTCAGCGTCTTGAGCACGCTGGTTCCGGCGCTGTCCCAGACTTCGACTTTGACCGTGTGGCTGCCGTTGGTATACTTGGAAGTATCCAGCGAATAGACATACGGAGAGTAGTTACGCGCGGAGAGGAATGCGCCATCGAGGAAGAAAACGACGTAGGGGTCTTTGATGCTGTCGTCGAGTTTGATCTCGATCGGAGCAAACTCTTTGACCATGGCATTGCGCTTAGGGGTAAGGAAACGTGCGACGGCCTCCTCGGCGGGTGCATTGATCCGAAGCCGCGTAGTGGTGGTGGCCGTGCTTCCGTCGATATCGGTAGCCTGGATCATGATTTCGTGTGCGCCCTCGGGAAGCAGCGACGATGGCAGTTTGAACGAGATGACGCCGTGCGTATCAACGGTATTGATCGTCTCTTTCGCGATCCGATTACCGTCGAGAAACACCTCGACGCCTCGTACTTTGCCGCCCCGGAAGTTCACATCCAGTGCGACCGGAGTATCGGCATTGAGAGCGCCGAGCGGAGCCACGCTCAGTTTCAAACCAGATACCGCCGTCGCGGTGGTCGGTTGTGCGAGAGCGGTGCGCGTAGCGACACCCAGTGTCAGCCCGGTTCCCGCAGCGAGCGCAAGCGCGCAAGCCATCCTTTTCATCATTTCGCCTCCCTTAATTGATTCAGAACGATTGTACGTCTCGATTGCCCGTCTGCAACACGCGTGTACTCAGCCATAGTCCAATCGCTAGAAAGCGGAGAGATTGAGCTGAGACAGTGGCATACCGGCCGGAGGCAGCGTGACACTCCGAAACCGGTAAAAATCTGAAGTAGCAGTAGTGCAGGACGCAAGGGAACCGTAAGTTCGCTTCCGAAACAAGACATCATCGGGCAAACATCCCAAAGCCAAATGACTTTAACATATCTTCACTTGTTTGTCAAGCGTTCTGGAGGAATTTCTTTTTTCACCCTCGAAAACGGCTCGCAAAATAGGCTTTTCCTCTCTGCAAACAGACAGGAAAAGCCATGGTTCGAAGGCAGACGTGGACGCATCGAAGAAGTCTATGGAGCGTGACTTACCGGCGGAGACGTCTGCGGCGTCGGTGCATTCGGCTTCTCATTCTTCTTGGCCGCCTCGACTTTGGCGGTCATCTCCTGCTCACCCTGAAGCCCGGGCTTAATCTTGGGATCCTGCCAATACTTCGATTCGACATCGATCATGTTCGGATTAAAGGTCTTGACGTTCGCCGCCGGATTGTTTTTCGTCTGTACCATCTTCGCCTTCATCGCCATCGTGCGCGCTTGTACCTGTGCCTTATCCTTCTCCTCTTCTAACTTCAGCTTATCCGGCGAAGGCTTCTGCGGAGCGGCAACTTTCACAGCCGACGCGGGAGCAACCTCTTGCGGCGGAGCTGCCGGCGGTGGCGTGACGGTCCTGCCGACAAAGTAGAGTGCGCCGAGCGAGAGCCCAACGAGCACGTAGGTGGTCAAACTGAATCGTCTGGTTCCCATAAATGAAGACCTCCTGATAAAGAGAATAAGTTCGCTTTCGAACCGATGTGAAACGGTAGGGCGTTTGCGAAACCATCCTATCGTTTGTCAAACACTCGTTTCGTTTTCATTCGAACGGATGGACAACTGGGAAGCGAGAACTTCTCTTGCTTCCGCTGTGCGCAGTCCACGTGTGCCCAGTATGTAGAAACTGCAACGGGCTTCCCCGCGCCAGGCCGAGACACGGGCACTCGCGATGTCCCACCCCAAACGCGACATCGATTCGGCCACTTTGTAGAACGTGCCAGGCACATCCGGCCCGACCATCTCCACCACCGAATACGTCTCAGACAGATCGTTTCGAACCGACCGCACCGTCAACGGCACAACCGGCGCGTACGAGGGGCCGCGGCTCCGATGCGAACGCTCCTTCCGCCGTGCCAGAATCGCCTGTACCGTATGCACACCGCTCAGAACCTCCTGAAGAGTCGAGACAACCTCACGGCGCTTGCCTGGAGATAACTGACGGCCATGATAGTCGATCCAAAGCGTATCCAGAGCGATATGTTCGTCCCCCTGAATACGGGTGACCACCTGAGCGCTATGAATATTGACATCCGCCCCGTAGAGCACTCCGGCGATCTTCGCGAGCAAGCCAGGACGAGGCTCGTCGAAAGTGCAGACAGTCATTTCCGTATAAGTCGCATCCGGTTCGTCCATAAAATCGACGACAGGCTTACCCTCGCGCAGTTTGCGAATAAATCCGATATGCAGCGCGATGTCGCGCAGCGATTGATTGAGCAGATACTGCGGCGGCATGGTCTGAATGTGCGCCGCTACCTCTTCCTCGGGGAGATTGTTGAGAGAGAGATCCTTAAGCAGCCTCCGGCGTGCACGCGCCAGCATGGCTTCATCATACCCTACAGGCTCTTCATCGCTCAACACCGCAGCAGAGCGCCGCCAGAGATCCCGCAGAAATCTGCCCTTGACCTGGGTCCATACTCCGGTTCCGACCGCACGGGTATCGGCATACGTCAGGAGGTAAAGCATGTTGAGCCGATCCATATCGTCTACTACGGAAGTAAAATCCCGAATCGTCTCATCCAGGTTCAGATCGCGCAGACGCGATGTCTCCGCCATCACGAGATGATGGAGGCAGAGAAAACGCACATTCGCAGTCGCGCTCTCCGACCAACCGAGCCGCGCACAAACGACGGCGACGATCTCTTCGCTGACCTCGGAGTGAGGACGATCGTGAAACGCCTTGCCGCTATCGTGCAGCAGTGCAGCGAGGATCAACTGCTCCGGATTCGGAAGCTCTTCATAGATCCTTCGCATCTCGATCTCCTCTTCCGGATCCGTGGCTATCAACAGGTTTTCGAGCGTCTGCACCACGAGAAGGGAATGCTGTCCGACCGTATGGTCGTGGGAAGGATCGTAAGGGATCAGGTCGAAGATCGCTTGAAACTCGGGTAAAAACCATCCCAGGATCCCGAGATCCGCCATCCGCTGTACAGTAGGATAGACTCGCCCGCGGTGCGCGAGGATCTGCGTGAACACTTCTCCGGACTGCAGCCTATCCTTCAGCACGGGCCGGGAACCGACGAGGGCCACCATGGCCCGCTCCACCTCTTCCCCTAGCAGCAGATGATATTTCTGAGTCAACTCGCACGCCCAGAGCAGCCAGACAGGGTCGTCGGCCTCCAGCGATTCGTTGGCCGGCACGATCTCGCGGCGCTTACAGTCGAGCCCGATACCGATCATCAGGCGACTGTTGCCAACGCGTCGGATCACCTGATCCGTCACCCGGCGCACCAGCGCCATGGCAGGGAAGAGATCGGCCATAAACTGTTCGACAGGAGGCACACGGTCCGCGCCCTGCTCCCGAACTCGGTAGCCGAGCCGATTGGCGACATCTTCCTGGCGGGTAATGACGAGTTCATCGCGTTCGGCCCCGGTCACCGCATGCAGCGCCCCTCGCGCCCGAAACAGCAGATCTTTCGCCCCTTCCAGTCTCTTCAGATCCGAAGCAGAGACGTGCGCCAGCTCAGCCAGAACGGCAAATCCGCGTTCGCCTCGTACACGTGCTGCTGCCCACTGTCCCCGTGCCTGGGCGAGCCACACCGCCGTTTGCAGGTCCCTGAGTCCGCCCGGTCCCTCCTTCAACTGCGGTTCGACAACACGCGGCGTCCAACCCCACTTCGCCAGGGCCTTTTCACGCTCTTCGATTTTCGTGAAGATAAAGTCCGCAGGGTTGAATCCCATCCAATAAGCGTCTTCGAACTGAATGAACAGGCGATTGCTACCCGCCAGCAGCCTTGCATCGAGAAGTCCTGTGGCGGTCTGGTGGTCGAGCGAGCCGCAATCTTCGAACAGCCGATAGGCATATCCGACTTCCAGGCCGCACCGTGCAATACAGATGTCCATTACCTGTGAGAACATCTCCCGGATCAAACGGTCGATCATCGGATCGCCGTCACGTTGCGGGATGAAGGTGATATCGATGTCGGAACAAGGCGAGAGCTCCCGCCTGCCATACCCTCCGGTGGCCACAATCGCGATGGAAACGGCATTCGGTTGCACCCCCGCACGACGACACGCCAGGGCGAACAGCCGGACCAGCATCGCGTCCATCAAATCGGTCAGTTGGCGCCCCAGCGCCAGTCCGTTTACGGCGAGCGCCCCCACCCCCCCCGCGGGAGGAGTGGCCTTGAGAGGCTGCAGAAGCGCCTCCCGGCCCCGCCGCAGGTATTCCGCCAACTCTTCCGAACTCTCCAACAGCGCGAGCGGAGCCGTGTGCTGATTCGTCTCACGGATGAGAGGGATGCCACCCAGCGCAAACACCAGTTCCTCGAAATTAGACATGGTGGCTCCAGCCCTAATCTTCCACGACTTCGACGCGAATACCGATCGACCGGATGATTCCGGCGGCGCGCTCGCACTCTTCCTGCCCGGCATGATGCACCACCGATTTGCCCAGGTTATCCACCTCCCAGGTCTCGATCTCCGCCTCTTCCAGAGTACAGCCTGTCGCCTTCTGAAGGATCGCAATCACCTCATACCAGGTGTTTTTGTCGTTATCGTATACGATCACCAAGAAGCCGTTCCCACCGGAATCGGTTCGGTCGGTAATGTCTGTTTCCTGGTCAGGTCGGATGACGGTGGTGCGATCGGGTGTCGTGACCGTTGTCCCCTCGTTTCTCACAAAGCTATTTTGCATCGGTTCTCGTCCCACGGTTCCCTCCATTCTCTACAACAGATGAATGTGCGAACCCTCCTGATCCTTGGTTATTTCGACGCGCTGTGCAAAGGCATCCTTGAGCTCATCCACATGGGTGATGACCAGGATCTTCTCAAAATCGTCTTTAATGCTATCGATCGCTTCGATCAGCTTTTCGCGGCCTTTTCCATCCTGCGTCCCGAACCCTTCATCAAGGATCAGGGTCTGGAGACGCGCGCCTGCACGGCGGGCCAGCAGGCGAGAGAGCGCGATACGAATGGCAAAATTGACCCGGAAAGCTTCCCCGCCACTGAAAAGTTCGTAAGGCCGAATTCCAGCGTCGTCCTGGATGCGAATGTCCAGCGTCTCGATCTCGGTGCTGGTAGACCGCGCGGGTCGGGTGGTCTCAAAGGAGATCTGCATCGCGTTGTCCGTGATACGCGCTAACAGTTCATTCGCTTCAGACGCCAACTCCGGAATGGCGTTTTCGATGATAAACGTCTGAATTCCCTTTTTGCCGAAGGCAGATGTCAACTGGTGGTACAGCCACTGTTCCTGATGCACGGTCTTGCGTTCCACGTCCTTTGCCTTCTTCTGTTGCTCAGCCTCGTCGCAGCCCTGGACGTAGTTTGCGAGCGTGCCGATCTGCACCTTCAGCGCGTTGACCTGCTGCTGAGACATCTGGCGCTGGTTCTCCGCAACGGCAAACTCACGCCGGACCGCCTCGCCTTCCGTACGTTGCGCCGCGAGGGCCTCGTGTTTGCGGCAGGCCACTTCGTAACTCCCGCGCAGTTCGGCCAGAACCGCTTCCAGGCGCTCCTGTTCAGCCACTTCCTGGTCCCAGTTTGTCTCGGCGTCCCGGAGTTGATGGTAGCGCTTCTCCGCGCCTTCGTAGCGTTTGATCGCGGCGCGTACATTCTCGTACTCGGGCCGTATCAATGCCAATCCTTCGAGCTCCGATTTCAGCCGCTGGGCATGAATGCGCCTGGGCATCGCAAAGCTGCTCTCCTCCAACTGCTTTTGGAGCGTATCGACCTGCTTCTGAGCCGATTTCGTGTCGAGACCCTGCTCTCGGAGACCGTTCCGCTGCCGCTGCTGTTCCTGCAGCCGACTCTGCTTACCCGCCAAATCGTTCACCTGACGTTGGAGCGCAGTCACCGACTCCGTAACGCCATCCAGGACCTGCTTGGAAGCTCGCCCCTCCGCGATGATCGCCCGCAGCGTCGTCTTCCGCTCCTCCTGACGCTCGGTCTGTCGGGCCAGCACCTTCAATCGCCTGTCGCCCTGTAGATCGCTCTCGCAGACCGGACACTGCGCCAGCGGCGCCAACAAAATCTTGAGAAACTCTTCCTGATCGCTTATCTCCAACTTCAACCGCTCGTTTCGCACCCGTAGATCGTTGAACGCCTCGACCGCCGCCAGTCGGGCCGTTTCCGCCTGACCTAGTTCGACCCGCACGTTCGGCTCCCGCACCAGCTCCAGCTCCAGCTCTGCGATGCGTCGATCCAGTTCGGCGCATTCAACGCTGCGGCGCTGTACATTTTTCAGTTCGATTTGAAAGGTCTTCAACTCCCCTTCCAGACGAACCCTTTCCATCTCGACAGCAGCTACAGCCGTATCGTGCTCCGTCTTGATGCGACGGTACTCTTCGATCTGAGGTTCCAATAACTCTGCCCGCTGGCGCGCCTGTCTCAGACCCTCGTAGTCCGTCACGATGGCTTCACGCTGCACCCGTACCGCTTCGAGCGCCTTCACACGGGCAGTCCGATCACTCAGTTCACGGCCCCGCTGCGTCAACTCACCCTGGATACGAGTACAGGCTAACCGCGCCTCTTCCGCCGCCACCACGACCTGGTCCAGTTTCGCCACGCGCTCCTGAACCGCTCGGACGGCCGTCGAAGATTGGACCAGTTGCGCCTCCGCCTCCACCAACTGCGTGGAAGCTTCAACCTTCTGCTCCAGAAAGGCCCCGCGCCGTGCGACATGGTTCTCCAGCAAGCGAATCTCGCCATCGAGTTCGTCCACGCGTTCTTTCCGCTCCCGATACTTCTCTTTTGCGAGCGCTTCGAGCCGATCATAGCGATTCAGGCCCAGGATCTCGCCGAGAATCCCCTTGCGTTTAGCGGGCGTCTGCCGCGTGAACTCGTCGGCTCTGCCCTGCTGCAGGTAGGCGGAGTTGAGGAAGGTATCGTACTCCATATTGAGGAGCTGCACGATCTGCCGCCCGGTCTCCCGCTGACTGTTGCCACCGATGGGGATCCAGCCTCCGTCGTCGTCGCGCTGCGCCAACTGCCAATCGCTTGCGGAGGTGGACTTGCCCTTACGCCGCTTCTTGATGACCCGGTACCGCTGGTCGTTCAGCTCGAACTCCAGCCGAACTTCGCCCTCCTCCGCGCCCAACCGGATCAGATCGTCCTCGGAGACACTGCCGACAGCAGAAGCCCTAGTCTTGCCCCAGAGCACCCACGTCAGGGCATCCAACAGCGCGGATTTGCCGTTGCCGTTGTCGCCGGTCAGGCAGGCAACGCGCAGCTCCTCGAAAGGCAGCGTTTCGCCCTGCGGGCCGTAGCTCATGAAGTTTTTCAGCGTAAGGGAGAGTGGAATCATAGTTCGATTGGCGGATCAGACATCCTGTTCCTGTACGGCCTGCAGCAGTGGATCGGCGAACTGGAGAAGCTTTTCGCGATGAACCGCCAGTTTTTCCGTCTGTTCGATATAGAGTTCCAGCGCTTCGCGCGGTGTGCGGGACTCGTTGAACTGACGGCTCCGCTCCGTGACATCGCGCTGTACGCGCCGTGAAATCGTCACTGTGAGGAAAGCGGTCTGCAGCGCGTCGCGCAGGTCCCGTTCCCGCACCAGCGCCTGACGCTCCTGCCCGATCTTATAGGAGACCTTGACAATCGCATTGCGCAGGGAGTGCCGTTTGATCTCTGCCACGATTCGCTCCGTCGGGTCGTCACAGTCCGCATCGACCTGAATATCCAGCATCGGTCGGCTTCCGGTGACGGGAATGAATTCGTAATCCGAATCGCCTTTGCGCAGATTTACCAGCACAAAGCCCTTCTCTTCGTCCTTCTCGCCGAAGTCGATCCGATCCGGACTGCCACAATAGACGACATGCGGCTGTTCGTGAGGATTGAGATCCTGATGCTTATGAATATGGCCGAGGGCGACATAGTCGAAGGCTGGATCGGTCAGCGCCGCCAGCGGGACCTTCGGCTCCATATCGTTGAAATATCCCTGCTGCCAACTGGAGAGTCGCGCCCCATTCACCCAGAAGTGCCCGACCAGGATCGTGGGAATAGCGTCGTTTGCCTCGCGGATCTGATCCGCCATATCGCCAAGCCAGTCTACGTACTTCGCTTCCATAAGCAGACGTGATTCGTCGAGGGTCTTGCCCTGAAACTCCTCCCGCGCGACGGAGAGACCCTTCATCAGATACGGCATCGTGGCGATCCGAACCGGGCCGACTTTGGTCTGGATCACGGTCAGTTCCGGTTTGTGGACGACATGGACTCCAGAGACGCCCAAAGTGCGATAGATCTCCACAGCGTTCGCCCGTCCACGCACGGAAGGCATGTCGTGGTTCCCGGCCAGCATCACAACGGGGATTCCCCGTTCCGTCAGATGGCGGATGCAGGCCGCGAACTCCCGTTGGTCGGTCTGGCGTGGATCGCGAGTCTTGTAGGCGTCTCCGGCAAAAACAGCGAGATGAATATCGCGGTCGAGCGCCGTCTCGATCGCCTCCATTAGCGATTTCTTAAAGTCCTGCAGGCGGGTATTCAGCCCCGTGGTCGGATCGAGACGACCATAGAGTTCGACTCCGAAGTGCGTATCGGCGAAATGCATCACGCGGCAAGGATCTGTTTTGGGTGTCATAAACTTCTCATGGTGCAACGCAGTTTGGCCAGCCCCCGTTGACTCAGGAACTGGCCTCGATCGTCGGAGCAATACGCCTTATTATCACAAATTATACCCTACCGCCCGACGGTTTGTCCAACGACGCCTCTGCGATGAACCTAGGAACTCTGCACTCTGTGAAAAAAATCTCAAACGGAACTACAGGAATTGATTTGCGTAAAGAGAGATAAGGTATACTACATGCAGGTAACGCATGTTTTATCCCTAAATGCCAGGTATTTTGGGAAAGTGGCACTTTATGGCCTACCATGATTTTCAGGATTTTATCGCGCACCTCGACCGCGCCGGTGAACTCCGCCGGATTCAAACGACTGTAGATCCCTATCTCGAAATAACGGAGATCGCGGATAGAGTGATGAAGATGCCGGACGGAGGTCCGGCGCTGTTGTTTGAGAATCCGCGTGGAAGTCGCATCCCGCTCGCAATCAACGTCTTTGGTTCCCGCAAACGCATGAGCATGGCGCTCGGCGTCGAGGATTTCGAATCGATCGCCTGTGAAATCGAGGGGTTGCTGAAGCCGGAGGTGCCGGGCGGCATGTTGCAGGCCGCGAAAGAGTTTTTGCCGAAACTGGCCGTCCTCGCCAAAATGCCTCCACGCCACGATAGCGGTTCGGGGCGATGCCAGGAAGTCGTGATGACCGGCGATGCCGTCGATCTCGATATTCTGCCGATTCTGCACTGCTGGCCGCAGGATGGCGGACGCTATATCACGCTCCCACTGGTCTTTACCAACGATCCGAATACCGGCAAACGCAATGTCGGGATGTACCGAGTGCAGGTGTTTGACAAGCGCACCACCGGCATGCACTGGCAGATGCACAAAGTCGGCGCGGAACATGCGCGGCTTCGGGCGGAGAAGAAGCAGAAGATCGAGGTCGCTATCGTCTTGGGCGGCGATCCCGCGCTGACCTATGCGGCAACCGCGCCCCTCCCACCGGGAATAGACGAGATGCTTTTTGCAGGTTTTCTGCGCAAAAAGCCGGTCCATCTGGTCAAAGCGAAAACGGTCGATCTCGAAGTTCCGGAGGATGCCGAAATCGTCCTCGAAGGCACTATCGATCTGACCGAAAAACGCATGGAAGGCCCTTTCGGAGACCATACCGGTTACTACTCCCTGGCCGACATGTATCCCGTGGTACACATCACGGCGATCACGCATCGCCGCAACCCTGTCTATCCTTGTACGATCGTCGGTCAACCTCCTATGGAAGATGGCTGGCTGGGCAAGGCGACGGAGCGACTGTTTTTGCCGCTGCTAAAGTTGACACTGCCCGAAGTTGTAGATATGAATTTGCCGGTCGAGGGGATTTTCCACAACATCGCGCTCGTATCCATCAAGAAGCGTTATCCCGGCCAGGCGTTCAAAGTGATGCACGCGCTCTGGGGGCTTGGCCAGGCGATGTTCACCAAGATGATTTTTGTGTTCGATGCGGACGTCAATGTACAGAACGTCGCGGAGTGCTTGTGGCGTCTCGGCAATAACATCGATCCGGAGCGGGATACCTGCATTGTGCGGGGGCCGATCGATGTGCTCGATCACTCGTCGCGTACCCTCGGCTTCGGTTCGAAAATCGGCTTTGACTGCACGCGCAAACTGCCTGCGGAAGGATTCGACCGTGAATGGCCCGATGTAATTGAGATGTCGCCCGAAGTCAAAGCCCGCGTAGATACCCTATGGAATGACCTAAAAATCTAGAAGCCAAGGTGAATTTGGAAGAGACTCTTGTAGAATCGCATAGTCCGCAGCCGCTGGGAGAGAAGCCTCTGTTCGTCGTGGAGATGCAATGGGGCCAGCAACCCGTGCGTCTTACCGCCTCCCGTTGCCTTGTGCTGCCGACCGATGCGCCGATAACATCGGTGCATATCGTCGCTTTTCAGGCCGACCGTATTCTCGTAGTGCGGGACCGAAAGGGCCAGTTCGGTTTCCCCGGCGGACGTCTGGAGATCGGCGAAACGCTGGAAGAAGCCATGCACCGGGAGGTCTACGAGGAGGCCTGCGCCTACCTGGAACCCGATTTTCAGCTTTTTGCGATCCTGAAGATCGAGTGCACGGAACGCCTGCCGAACCGGGAGTATCCGCATGATTTCTCCTACATGGGCATGTATGTCGGTCGCCTGCGCGCCCTAGACCCCATCCGGAGCGACCCCGCTGGGATCATCACTGCACGGGATCTCTTCCGACGTATGGACTGCGAGAACCGCCTGGATCAGCACGACCGTATTCTACTGCGGGAGGCGATGGAGGTACTGAAAACGATGCCAAACGGAATCCGCCGCCTCCGCGCCTTTCTGGGAACCTGATCGTGGCTCTCTCTGATCCCATAGCGCTTCCCCATTCTACAGGCCGCCTCGTTGTCGCCATCACCGGCGCCAGTGGCGCTCCCTATGCGCTACGCCTTCTCGAAGAGGCTTCCCGCTACTACAAAGAGATCTACGTCGCGCTCTCGGATCAGGCGCTCCAGGTGATCAGTCTGGAAACCGACCGCGTTGTGAATGCCCGTAACCTCAGTGCGGAGACGCTGCTCGGTCACCCCTGCCCCGCCTTGCGCTTCGTCGATAAGAAGGACTACTTTTCACCCCCTGCCAGCGGTTCGTTTCGGCACGATGGGATGGTGATCGTGCCCTGTTCCATGGGCACTGCGGGCCGAATCGCAAACGGAATCAGCGACGATCTGGTGACCCGCGCGGCCGATGTCTGCCTCAAAGAGCGCCGCAAGCTGATTCTCGTACCCCGCGAAACGCCCTGGAATCTCATCCATCTGCGCAATATGACCCAACTCGCCGAAGCTGGCGCGATCATCTTGCCAGCAGCGCCTGGCTTCTACCACAAACCACAGACGATTACAGATCTGGTCGATCATGTCGTCGGTCGCATCTTACAGCAACTCGGAATCGAACAGGCTCTGGTTCCGCAGTGGCAGTTTACCGAGGAGTAAATGCCATGAACGCCTTCCTCAAACGCTCTCGCTTACTGTTCGAAATGATCAAGTTCGAGCATACCATCTTCGCGCTGCCCTTCGCTCTTATCAGCTTTATGCTCGCGATCCGGCATTCCGCCAGTGGGTTCAAAGGCGCTACCCTCTTCTGGATCGTCGTCGCGATGGTCGGAGCGCGCAGCGCCGCCATGGCCTTCAATCGTCTGGTGGACGCTGAGTACGATGGCCAGAACCCCCGTACCGCCAAGCGTCACCTCCCCGCAGGACTTCTGTCTCGCACCCAGGTCACCCTTTTTCTGCTCGTAGCTGTGGCCCTCTTCGAGATCGCAGCCTGGCGCTTAAACCCGCTCTGTCTCCTGCTCTCCCCAATCGCACTTGCCGCAGTGCTGGGCTACTCCTACACGAAGCGCTTTACAGCCCTCTGCCACCTCTTTCTCGGCTTTGCCATTGGCATAGCCCCGATCGGAGCCTGGATCGCGGTGCGGGGGACCTTAGACCTCGTCCCGATCCTGATTGGAGTCGTTGTCATGCTCTGGATAGGCGGCTTCGACATCATCTACGCCCTCCAGGACTACGATTTCGACCGGGAGTCTGCCCTGCATTCCCTGCCCAAAGCCCTCGGCAAGGCGAATGCGCTCCTGGTCTCCCGCCTCATGCACACGCTGGCAGTCGCATTGCTCGTTGTAATAGGAAGGTTCGAAGCGCTGCATCTTCTCTACTATGCAGGGGTCCTCGTCGTCGCAGCGCTCATTCTTTACGAGCAGAGTCTCGTAAAGCCGGACGACCTGAGCCGAGTAGACGTGGCTTTCTTCACGCTCAACGGCTGGGTGAGCGTCAGCCTCTTCGCCTTCGTCCTCCTCGACGGACTGCTACTGCGGTAAGGACCTACCATGAAACTGCGTATCGGCAGCGTGCCGTATCTCAATGCCAAACCTCTGGTCGACTGGTTCCATTCTGCGGAGTGCGACGCAGACGTTGAACTCACGTATGCGGTTCCCTCCCAACTGGCGCAGATGCTGCGTCGTGACGAACTCGACGTCGCCAACGTCTCGATCTTCGAGTCGTTCCAGAATCCCGATCTGATGCTCATACCGGGCATCTCTATCTCCGCTTATGGCGCGGTCAAAAGTGTCCGCCTCTTTTCTCAGGTGCCTTTGGCGGAGTTGCGCACCGTCGCCCTGGACACCTCTTCCCTGACCTCCGTCGCGCTCACCAAAATCCTGTTGGCGGAACAGTTCCATGTCCAACCCACCTACGTATCGCAGCCACCCCACCTGGAAACCATGCTCCATACTTGCGATGCAGGCCTGATTATTGGAGACCTTAAACTGTTCGCCCTGCACGCTCAAACAACCGTCTTCGATCTCGGGCAGGGCTGGTTCGACCTGACCGGTTTGCCTTTCGTCTACGCGGGATGGTTGGCTCGCATGGAGCGCGCAACACCTGAAATGGCTGCTATTCTCTACCGTGCCAAAGCCTGGGGATTAGAACGCCTTGAACCCCTCGCCGCCAAATGGGCAGAACGCATGGACCTGCCCCTCGACCGCTCCCGAGATTATCTCCTGAACGTCATGAACTACGACCTCACCCCACAACAACGACACGGTATGGAGACCTTCCATTTGAAGTGCAGCCAACACGGCCTTCTCCGATAATTCTATCTAAGTGATTCACCCTACCTGCCGCCTGCACTTATCAGAAGTTCCGCTACGGCGAAATGATGATTTGCCTCTGCCAAGTGCAGTGCCGCAGCGCCATTTTCATCGACATCGTTCACGTTCGCTCCATGTTCCAACAGAAGCCGGATGACATCTAAATGCCCTGCCCCCATAGCCATCATCAATACCGTCCATCCGACTTGATCCGCACTATTGACGTCCGCACCGCTATCTAGCAAGAGACGAACGGCATCCACAAATCCTTTTTCATTATATTCCTCTGCGGGCCTATTGAGTTCGATGACATCGTCCTGGTTGCCACCATAGACGGCTCGGTGCAAAGCCGTATCTCCTTCCTCGGCGGTGGTGTTAACGTTGGCTCCACGCTCTATTAAGAGGCGGAGTGCCTCCGAATAACCGCCAAATGCAGCGACCATCAGAGGAGTAATCCCGCCGTCCTCCCTTGCATCGACGTTCGCTCCCTGGTCTAACAAAAACCGCATCGTCTCCACATGACCCTTTTCGGCTGCATAGGCGAGAGGTGTAATGCCTCCCTCGTCAACATAGTTGACATTATCCCCGCGTTCCAATAGTCTGCGTACAAACTCGGTACGTCCTTGTTGTGCAG
>JAYUMV010000252.1:0-7050 GCA_043762265.1 Chthonomonadaceae bacterium
CGGCGTGTCCACGCATACACGGACGGCGACCGATGCGCTCTCCCTGATCGAAGAGGCGGACGCCGCCCTCTACCAGTCGAAGCGTATCGGTCGCAACTGCGTCACCCACTTTCTCGACTCGCTGGCGGCGGCCAGCGAGTCGGCTCCGGCGGATATTACGCCCACTGTCAATGAGTGACCGCGAGCGTGTAGAGAGGAGAAGGCGACACAGGAAAGAGCGATCCGCCCTGATAGAACACCCCCTGCAGATACCAGACGGCCAGTTTTCCGGAGGTCGGATTTTGCAGTATCAGATCCGGCACACCGTCCCTGTCCAGGTCTGTCATCCCCTGAATCTCCCATCCGGAGACCGTTGAGGCATTCAGCGTTCCGCTGCCTGCGACGGTGGTCACGTTGAGGTACCAGATCGCGACCGCCTGGGTGCTGGTATTGTGGAGTACGAGATCGGGATAGCCATCGCCGTTCATATCGCCTACCGCGCGCACCGTGAAACCGGACGGGAGCAGTGCGTTGATCGCCCCGGTCCCTCCCAGTGTGATCCCCTGCATATACCAGACGATGAGTTGGCCGTTCGTCGTGTTTTGAAACAGAATATCCAGGTATCCGTCCCCGTTGAAGTCTCCCACCCCCGCTACCTGATACCCGGCTCCAGGAGTCGGCGTAAGGATCGCGCTTCCGACCACCGTCGTCCCGTTCCTATACCAGACCATGAGTTGGCCGGTCGAGCTGTTCTGAAAGAGCAGGTCGGGCTGACCATCGTTGTTGAAATCTCCGCTGGCGACGGCGTTCCATCCTGCCGCCGGCACGGGAGAGAGGGTCACCGAATTCGAGAGCGTCGTCGCATTCATAAACCAGTCGACGAGTTGCCCGTTCGTGTTGTGCTGAAAAGTCAGGATCGCAAGGCTGTTTTTGCGCCAGAGGATGGCGTGGGTCCGAGCGTTGGAGTCGACGGCATAGCCGCAGAGATCGCCGTTCGCATTGATCGCGTTCGCCCACGACTGCACAAAATTGTTCGGCAGCAGCAGATGCAGGTCCACCACCCCCGCCGCCGAGCCGGTCCATGTCAAGGCGTGCATTTGACCGCCTGTAATCTGTCCTGCCCCTACCTGCCGACCGCCATAGACGCTGTAGGCAACGGAGCTGAGGAAGTTCGTCGGGTTCAGGTCGATTGCCGTCGCGCCGGTATTCTGCCAGAGTATCGCATGTTGTCCGCTCGTATTTCCGGTAGGAAAGCCGCGCCCGACGATCTGGCTGCCAGAGATGGCATAGGCTTCGGACGTACGCCACGAGGTAAGGTTCAGATCGACGGCGCTGGCGGCAGAGCCTCTCCAGAGCAAGCCGTGATTCGCATTCCCGGTCGCCGCGCCGCTGCCGTAGCCGACCTGGACGCCGTTGGAGACGCCATACGCTACCGAAGTAGAGAAGTTGCCGGGGTTCAGATCGACGACGCTTGTGACGGAACCGCTCCAGAGCAGGGCATGGGAAGCGTTGTTGGTAGCGGCCCCGGCCCCATATCCGACCTGCTGGTTGAAGGAGAGCCCGTAGGCCCGACTGCCGGTCAGATTGGTCGGATGCAGGTCGATCGCGCTGGCCGAGAGGCCGGTCCATAACAGGGCATGCTGGTCTGGATAGGAGGACTTCCGGCCATAACCCACCTGCCGCCCGCCGAAAACCCCTTCCGCATAGGACTCGGCGAAGCCAGTGGGATTCAGGTCGGTCAGGGTCGCCGCGCTGTTCCAGAGGGCGGCATGGGTCACCGTCCCTCCTGACACCTGATAGTACCCCGCCTGTTGCCTACCGGACATGGTTGTCGCAATCGCAGTATCTCCGGTCGGGGTGAGATCGATTGCGGTATATTGCGCCAGAGCGACCTGCGGTGTGAGAGCCATCGCCCCCAGTAGGATCGCTCCGAGAGCCAACGCCTTCCACGGCGTAAAGAGATCCATGATATGTGTCCTTTCCAGCTAGCTTCTACGATAGTATACGCTGTACGACTGGAAAGTCTCCGGTTCCAAAACTAAAAAACGGGGATTTCTTTACCACCCGCTGCGCTTGAGGACACAGAGGAAATCCAAGGTTTAGAGATAAGATCCCAAGGAATAGTAGAGATTTCTGGAAGGGAAAGCTTGGAGATTTGCTCCTCTCTCCCCTTCCTTCCTTAGCATTACCTCTGTGTAACCTCTGTGCCCTCTGTGTCCTCAAGCGCAGCGGGTGGTGAAAATTCTCTATTTTGCCCGCTTTCTGCGGCGAAGCGCGACCAGGGAGGCTGGGATGCAGGCGCCCATGAGGAGGGCGATAGCGCCGGGTTCGGGAGTGCTCAGCGCCAGCGGGTATTGGGTGCCGGAAGCGGAGGTGACGGTCCACCCCGAGACAGGGTTGCCGTTCGCATCGACGACTTGAATGCCCGTCAGCTTCAGGGTCGAGCTGAAATCCGACGTGCCGGAGTAGGTCTGTCCGTCGATAAAATTGGAGGGTTGCAGGGTGACCTGATCCGAGAACTGGACATTGATATGTTGCGGGGTGATGCCGTTGATGTCATAATCCTTGGTGACCCAGTCCGCAGCGAAGGGGCCGGTGGCGCTTGCAAAGAAGAGATCGCCGGGGTTGGAGTCGACGGTTACGCCCAGGTCGGCCAACGCCCCTTCTCCGGAGTTGGTGCCATCGACATGGAAGATGTACCGGGCTTTGTAACCTGCCTGCAGTGCGCCGCCGTACTGGAGCGTGTCGTTGAACGTCGCGATCCCCAGGGCATCGAAGCCGTTGGGTGTTCCTGTCGGATTGACGACACTGCCGTTCAGATCGGCGTACGGGGGATTGGCGGCGTTGTAGTAGGAGTTGACCAGGGTGCCGGTGGTGAACGAGTGCAGGCTGCCATAGTCAGAGCGCACGACCGTGTTGCCTGTGTAGGTTTCGGTCTGAGTGTTTCCCGCCCGGTCCAGGCCGGTAAAGGACCGGGTCGCGCTGGCGGAGACAGTGGAGTTGTCAGAGACGGAATTATAGTCGAAGGTTGCGATTCCAGAGCCCTGGTCCACGCCGACAATCGCATCGGAGCGGAGGGAGAACTGGGCCTGTGCCGGTCGGCCCGCCAACCCGATTCCTAATACGGACAGGCTCAGGGCAAATAAGCCCTGTTGGAAAACGACGCGGGAATGGCTCTTACACTGCGCGGGGATAGCTTTCATATTCCGAATGCTCCTGACATAGAGGGTAATGCAATAGTGAGACTGCCTCTCCAGTGTACAAAACAAGTGGTGACCGAAACAGTGACCACAACGCCTCTATTTGCGTATCAAGGTTGAGAGCTCGTCCAGGGGGCGCTTGTGCGCCCCGCGACGATGCGGGCCGCACATCCGGACAGCCCGCCCATGACGAAGGAGCGAAACAGGAAAGATGCTGGAACTGCTTCTGTTCGGGACGATAGAAGTGAACCGTAGGGGAGAAGCCGGGCATGGATTGTCGGCAAAAGGCAGGCTTTTACTGGCTTATCTGGCGCTCGCATCCGGTCGCGCGGTCACGTCCGCCCGAATCGCCGAGGCCGTCTTTGGGGACAGTCAGGCGGAAGATCCGCACGACCTGATCAAAAAAACGGCTTCGGAGATCCGGCGTTTTCTCGGTGAGGAAGGGCGCAGGCTCTCCTCCCCTGCGCCCCGCATGCTGGCGCTCGATGTTGCGGGCATCGATGTCGATTGGCTGGCGTTTCGCGCCGCGATCCAACGTGGCGATCCCGAGTCGCTGCAGCACGCGGTGGCCCTGCACGTACGTCCTTTTCTGGAGCGAGAGCCGCTTTACTGGGCCATAGAGGAGCAGGCGCACTGTCTGCGTCTGCGCCAGCAAGCCCTGGAGAGCCTGACCCGACAGGCATTGGAGAGCGAGGATTTAGAGACCGCCGGGAATCGGCTCCTCCAGATGCTCCGGTTCGAACTTCCCGATGTCACGCTGGACGAGTCGGTCTGGCAGGAGTTTCTGGAAGCGCTTCTGCGGCGGCAGGAGTACGGCAAAATTCAACAATACTATGGACGTCTGAAGGCGTTTCTGGAGCGTACGGCTGGCAGGGGACCGCAACTGGAGACCGAGAGGGTCTACCAGCGGGTGCCAAAATCGATTTTGTTGCGGATGGCACAGGCGGGGCACCGCAAAACGAAGCGTATTCTGCCCGATTCGGCCCGCCTCCCCCACTTCCCCTTCGCGCTGCTCGGCCGCGATACTGCGAAGAGCGAGTTGTTGGGCGCGTTTAAGAACTCCCGTTTGGTCACAGTCGTCGGGATCGGGGGGGTCGGCAAGACTCGGCTCGCCGTTCAGGTCGGCCTGGACGTCGCGGCCGACTATCAAGACGAGGTGGGCTTTCTCGATCTGACGGCTTGCGTTCCCGGCAGTCTATTGCAGGGCATCGCCCAGACCCTGGGCGTCAAAGAGACCGAAGCACGCCCACTCTACCCCGCTCTCCGCGACCTGTTGGCGCCGCATCGCGTCGTGTTGATCCTCGACAACTGCGAACATCTTCTGGTGGAGGTTGCTGGCCTCGCCGCAGATCTGATGCGCGACTGCCCGCATCTGCGCCTGCTCCTGACCAGCCGGGAGATGCTGCGCATCGACGGCGAACAGGTCTTTGCGCTCACTCCCCTCGACCTTCCGGCAGTCAGGGAGAGTCGAACGTCCGTCCACTCTCATTCTATGACGGTCGCCAGTGCGCAGGAATCCCCGGCAATTCGGCTCTTTGTCGAACGCGCGACGGCCGTGCGTCCCCAGTTCGCACTGACACCGGACAACGCGGAGACCATTGAAACGTTGTGTCGCCTGGTGGACGGCTTGCCGCTGGGCATCGAGATGGTGGCATCGCAGGTGGCGGGCGCGCCGTTGGAGAGGATCGCCGCCGAACTCTCGGAATCGGCGATCTCTTTGCGCCATGCCAAGCGCGGTATCTCCCCACGCCATCAGACGCTTCAGGCAACCTTGAACTGGAGCGTCGGGATGCTGCGTGAGCCGGAACGCACGCTGCTGCGTCGGCTCTCCGTCTTCGCAGGGGGATGGACGCTGGAGGCTGCCGAGCAGATCTGCGCAGATGCCACGCTGCCCCGCGCAGAGATCCCTAGCGTCCTGGTGGAACTGGTCACGAAGTCGCTGGTGGTGATGGAGCGCTCGGATGTGCTGACGCCTCCCTTTCGCCTTTTGGAGACGATCCGGGCCTATGCCTCGGCACGGTTGGCGGAGAGCGGGGAGCAAGGCAGGATGCAGGCTGCGCACTGCGCCGCTTATCTGCAGATGCTCGCCGCGTTAGACGATGCGTCGCAGATCAAAGCGTACCTCACGGCAGTGGACCGGGATCGCAGCAATCTCCTGAGCGCGATGCAGCGGTCGCTCGAATCCCCCGATCTGCTACTGGAGGCAGGGCATCGTCTCGCGCTGCATCTGCACTCTTACTGGGCGCATAGCGGGCTGCGCTCGGAAGGCCGCGAGTGGCATCGCCGACTGCTGCAGGCTGGCCGGACCAGACTGCCGAAAGAGGCGCTGGCGACCTCGATGCTCAAGATTTCCGACTACTCTGCAGGGCTTGGCGAAGGCGATAGCGCCGAGGCGCAGGAGTGCCTGCGCGAGGCGTTCGCGATCTATCGGGAGCTTGGAGACCGAAAGGGGGAGAGCGACATCTACCTTTCGCTCGGGACACGGCAGTCTTATACGCAGCAGCACGAGGAGGCGTATGCCAATTTCCAGAAAGCCTACGACTACTATCGGGACGCGGACCCACCGCATCAGCGGCTTTTCCTGCTTATTATGATGGGCGGTTGTCTGACCAATCTGCACCAGCATGAGGCGGCGGAAGCGCTTCAGCGGGAGGCGCTAGAGCTCGCACGTGCGCAAAACATGGGATCGATGGAAGGGTTGGCGCTGCTGTTTCGCGGTTTCAGCGCACGGGATCGCGGGCTCTTAGAGCTAGCCGAGCAGTATTTTACGCGATGTACCGCTGTCTACGAGAGTATTCACAGCGCCTGGGGCGTGGTGCGTGCTCAGACCAGTCTGGCGCACACGAAGCGGCTTCAAGGGGACTACGACCGTTCTCTGGAGCTGTTGCGGGTCTGTCTGCCAGCCTCGTTCGAATTCTCCAATCCGCAGGAGACGGTCTATATACTCGTCTCTCTCTCCGAACTGATGCACGACCGAAAGGACTGGGAAGCGAGCCTGGGTCTTTCGGCTGGACTGCTGCATCTACGCGACAGTTTCCCCGACCCGCTTCATCCGATGCAGGAGGCTCTTCAGACGGCGCTCTCCACCGCCGCAACGCATCTCGGCCCGCAGATGACGGAAGCGATCTTACTGGACGCTCGCACTTTCGACTTCGAGACCCTGGGCGACTATGCTCTCACGACTCTGATGCGTTGAGCAGCCACCGCCTCCACGGAGGACGGGATTTCTTGACCACTCCCTGCGCTTGTGGGCACAAAGGAGGGTGTAAAAGAAGGAGAAGGGATTACGCGATGCCGTGAGAAACATAGGGGTACGGGCGTAAAAATGTAGGAACTTGCAGGCAGATGCCATCGTCCAACGCTCATGTGGGCGGTTCCTCAACCTGCTTGGATTGTCGTGCCCGTTCGACCCCCACAAAAAAGGAGTGCATCGATGTACAATACACGCAAGATCGGTCTTGGCCTCGCGATGGTCTTCGGATTGATCCTTACGGTTCCCGTCATGTCGGCAACGGCTGCTGTCGTGGAGGCAGGAAATCCCTGCGATGCCGCCCTCGCCCATATCCGTGAGGCCCAGGGAACCATAACGCAAATGCAGAAGCTCGGCGCGGAAATCCATGGCCGGCAGGCACAGTTGCAGGCGAACGTCACCACCAGCTCCGACGAAGGTGCGCCGCTAAAGTGTCCCGCCTGCGGCATGATGATGCCCATGAAGGCGACTGCGAAAATGACCAAAGCCGTGAAATACGGCGGCAAGACCTACTACTGCTGCAAAGGCTGTGATATGTCCGCCACCGCCGACAAAGAGTAGATCCCCGACCTCGATAAGAAGAGGCGAAACACCTAGAGCCGTTCGGTATCGTAAGATACC
>JAYUMV010000253.1:0-5971 GCA_043762265.1 Chthonomonadaceae bacterium
GGGGGAGGCGGCGGGCCGATCGATCTGCGCCTCGACCGCGATGTGTTCGTCTACAAGCCGAACGTCGTTACGATCTGTCTTGGAATGAACGACGGCAGCTATCGCAACTTCGATCAGGGTATCTTCGACACCTATGTCAAGGGCTACCGGCATATTCTCGACCGGCTGACCAAAGAGCTTCCAGGCGTTCGCATCACCCTGCTGACCGCGTCGGCTTACGACGACTTCACGCGCCCTGTCGGCTTTCCGGGCGGTTATAATGCCACGCTGATCGCGTATGGCAAAGCGGTGGAGGGCCTGGCCAAAGAGTACAAGGCGACTCTTGCGGATACCAATGCGCCGCTGGTGGTGGCGCTCACTGAGGCTCATTCGGTGGACGCGGATCTCTCCACCCAGGTAATCCGGGATCGTGTCCATCCAGGGTCGGGCGGCCATGTCGTCATGGCTGCTGCTGTCTTGAAAGCGTGGCACGCTCCCGATACGGTCACCGACATCGAGGTCAATGCCAAGTCCGGTAAAGTGGTGACGGCCCTCGGTACCAAGATCAGCGACTTGAAGGTCACGCCCACCAGTATCACGTTCACACATACCGATAGCGCGCTGCCCTGGCCGATCGATCGGGATCCGAACGGCAACAAAGACACTCAGCTCATGCTGAAGGTGACGGATATCGAACAGACCCTCAATCGGTTTATGCTCAAGATCGATAATCTGCCTGCCGCAAGCTACGCCGTGAAAGTGGATGGCGAGGACATGGGCACCATGTCGCGCGAACAGTTGCAGGGAGGAGTCGATCTGGCAGCGATTCCTTCACTTGGACCCAACAAACAGGCGAGCGCTGTTCTGGGTTTGATTCGCCGCCATAACGATCTGCACTTTCAGAAGTGGCGTAATGTGCAGGTGCCGAACTCTTCGGGCGGTAAGACGATCACTCCAGACCTTCAAGCCAAAATGGACGACCTGGACAAGCAGGAAGCGGAGGTCGTAAGTGGCATTCCCGAAGCGGTAATGCCCAAGCCGCATACCGTGGTGCTGACTCCCGCCCACTAAACAATTCGTGAATACTCGGAGCATTCTGCTTCGTCAATGATTCGGCGCGGTATTTTTACGCGCCGAATCAATGCCAAAAGTAATTCGTTTGTGTAAAATTCCCGCGATGCCGAACAATAAGGATAAGCAAACGAAATCGACCGAGAATGCGCCGGAAACGGACGTAGAGACGCTTCCCTATACCGGCGAACTTACGCAGGAGCGGGAGCCGCCGTTAGGGCATGCTCTCTTTCGCGTGATGCGCGCGCTCGTGTTCGATGACAGGCCGGTGCCGGAACTCGATGCGCTGCCCCTGGCGCAGCTTCGTCTGCTCATGTCCGTCTACTACAGCCCGAACTCGACGATGAAAGATTTCAGCGAGCGGCTCATTGTCTCACAATCGACGGTGACGCAACTCGCCGAACGTTTAGTGAAACGTGATCTCGTGGTGCGCCTTCAAGACGCGCACGATCGCCGTGTCATACGCCTGCGAACCAGCGCGCATGGACAGGACCTGGTCGGGCAGGCCGATTCTACCCGGAAGGCGACGTTGCGCAAAGCCTGGTATGCTCTGAATCCTGCCGAACAGGCACAACTGGAGCAGGCTCTGGCGCTGCTTGGCGACTGGGGCGAAAAAATTCGGGCGGAAGAGGGGCGGCCTCTCCCGCCTCTGCCCGCCTCTGTACCGGGGATTGATAATCCCCAAACGAAGAATGAAGATCCGCAGACCAAACCGGTCGATCTTATGACCCGGCGCGTACGCGGCCGATGATAATGAGATCGATCTCCGGTCTTTGCTGCTCTCGCTCAAAGCGTGAAGTGGAGAGGCTGATCTCTCTCAATGAATCTTCGATGCCGAAAGGAACGACCTCTATGATACGACCGCTCTGCCGATGTGCTTTCACGCTTCTGCCTATGGTGACAATCGGTCTGGTCGGAGCTTCGACAGGAGCGCAGCAGTCGCCTTCTGGGGTCCCACAGCAGTCAAACCCGAAGCCGATGCCCGTCCCTGGGCAGACGACTCTTCCGACTCCGCAGAATGCCACTCTTCCTGCGCAGAATCAGGCTCCCCAGTCGCCCGCGTCGGTGCCGGACCTCAACCCTGCGGCGAAACGCTATGGGCTGCCACGCAATCCGACCATCGGGGGACCGGTAGATACCGATCTAACAAAAGCGTTGACCCTCGACAGGGCTATCCGCATCGGACTGGCACGTCAGGACACCATCGCCATCGCTCAGACGCAGGTAGATGCCTCGAACGCGCGGGTGATCCAGGCGCGCTCGCTGTACTATCCGCAAGTGACGCCCAGTTTTCAATATCAATCCACAGTGCAGCCGGGGAAGGTCTTCAATCAGACCACGGGGCTCTCTGGAAACGGTAGTTTTCGAAACGACACTCGGACCGAGATCGTGGCCGCGCACCAACTCCTGTATGATACCGGGAAACGGGAAGCCAACGTCGGGTTTGCCCGACGGAGCGCATTCGGTTCCGAATACGGACTGGCAAATCAGCGTCAGTCGGTGGTTCTCGTGATCACACAGGACTACTATAATCTCCTGCGGGATCGAGAACTCGTCAAAGAGCAGCAGGATAGCGCGGATCGTGCCAAAGTGACTCTGGACGTCATCACAGCGCAGGCTCAGGTGGGCGCTGCGGCCGACTCCGATGTGGTCCAGGCTGCGTCCGAATACGCGAATGCGCGTGTCCAGGTCTACGTGGCGCAGACCAACTTCAGTGTCGATCAGGCAGCGCTCAAAAACTCGATGGGAATCGTCACTTCACAGCCGGTCCTTCTCCCGGACCAGACGGTGCCGACACCGGACGCAAAGCCTGATGCGGTCGGCCTGGAGCCCTATGTGCGACAGGCGTATGCAAACCGATTGGATGCGAAACAACAGCAGGAGCAGATCAACGCGCAGGGCTATAATGTTCGAATCGCGCAGATCAACGCCGGAGTCTCCGTGAATGCGGAGTTGACCGAAGGCTATGCGCTCGATCCGAATGCGGGTGAAGAGCGCACCTTCCTGGTTTCGCTCTCTTATCCGCTATTCGATGGCGGAAATACACGCGCCGCCGTAAGAGAGACTAAGGCCGGACTGGAGCAGGACCGCCGTACCCTCGATCAGATCGAACAGAATATACGATTTGCGGTGGAGCAGGCCTATGTCAGTCGGGAACTGGATCGGCAGCGTATTGGCGCAGCCCAGTATGCCGTAACCGCTGCGCAAAAGGGATACGATGTCGCCGTCGAGAAGCAGAAGAACGCGCTCGTCAATATCCCGGAAGTCACGATAGCCGAGAACAACCTTACGATCGCCAAAGTCGCTCTCGTCCAGGCGATCTACGACTTCTATGTCGCAGACGCTCAGTTGAAACGATCTACGGGCATCAACGATCCGGTCTTCTTGCCGAGAGTACCCGGCGCCAAACCTCCGGTACTTCAGCCTCGCTGATGGGCTGTGGGCGGATCGACCATCGCATTGCACCTACTACGGAAGGATTTTCGTCTTATGATCTGGAAAACGATCGCATCGACGTTCGCGTTGGCAGGTTTCTGTTGCCTTGTCAGTGCCCCGAGCGCGATTGCGCAGGGCGCGGCACAGCCCCCCGCCCAAGGGCAGAACCCTCCTGGCGGCTTCGGCGGACCTGGCGCAGGCATGCAAATGCCACCCGAGATGCAGGCAAAATTGAAGGCGTGGAAAACTTGGAACAATGCGCATAAGCCGATCTCGGATCTGCAGATGATGCTCCTCAAAGTCGAGCGGTTAGAAAAAGAACCCGGAGCGGAACTGACAAAGCCCCAAGCCAACCAACTGCTCGCGATCATCAAACCCTGGCGCACCAAAAAAGAGATGACCAACGATCAGGCAAGCGCTGTCATGAAGTCGGTGTCCAAACTGTTAACGCCGACGCAAGTTGCTAAACTGGCGACGATGCAAGGCCGTGGCGGGGGTGGCGATCGACGTGGCGCCGGTGGTCCTGGCATGGCCGGGGGCGGACCAGGCCGACCCGGAATGGCCGGGGGCGGACCAGGCCGACCCGGAATGGCCGGACCAGGGCCAGCCCCGAAGATGTCGGGCGGCGCACCGGGCGGTCCTGCCGGACGACCGGGTGGAATGGGTGCAGAAAGTGCAGGGGGGCGCATGGGCGGCCGCCCGGCCGGTGGACCCGGCGGGCCTGGAGGATTCAAGATTCCGGATCCGCCGAAAACCGGTTTCAACCCCTTGAATCCCGCGACGCTGCCGTTCGAACGGCAGCGTCCGCGCGCCCAGAAGAATCTGGACGAGTTCACGGCGGCGCTTCAGGCCAAAGCAAAATAGGTCTCTGCAGACAGTCGTGGGTATGTTCCTCTCGATTGCGGTGGCGGTTGCCGTCGCAATCGAGATCTTTATGGCAAAGAGGTAAGGGCATGGCGGAAGCCTTGATCGAGACAACGGACGTACATAAAATCTATAAGATGGGCAAGATGGAAGTCCGTGCCCTGCGTGGAGTTTCCTTAACGATCCAGCGCGGCGAATTCGTCGCGATCATGGGGCCCTCGGGCTCCGGGAAATCGACGTTCATGAACCTGATTGGCTGTCTCGACAAACCGTCGAAAGGCTCCTATCTGCTCGATGGAATCGAAGTCGCCCGCCTGAACGACAATCAACTGGCGGAGATCCGAAACCGTAAAATCGGGTTCGTGTTTCAGACCTTCAATCTGTTGGCGCGCACCAGCGCAATCCGTAATGTCGAGCTTCCGATGCTCTATAGCAACGCGAAGGACCGAGAAAAAATCGCCAAACTCTGCCTGGAGAAAGTCGGGTTGGGGGATCGGCTCGACCATAAGCCCAACGAACTCTCCGGGGGCCAGCAGCAGCGTGTCGCCATTGCCCGCGCGCTCGTGAACGATCCGCCTATCATCTTCGGCGATGAACCAACGGGAAACCTGGACACGCGCACTGGGGAAGAGATCATGGAGATCTTCCAGGGGCTCAATCGGAACGGTAAGACCGTCGTTATCGTAACACATGAAGAGGATATTGCGGAACATGCCAGCCGTATCATCCGGTTTAAAGACGGCAGAGTGGTCTCGGATCAAGCGGTAGAGAAACCCCGAGATGCGGTGGAAGAACTTGCGAAACTGGGAACACCTGTCGAAGATATAGTGTAACGGAAAATGAGGGAAATATGACTCTCCGCAAACAGTTGGCACGGTTTGTGCAGCGCCTCGGCACGATAAGCGTTATCGCAGGCGTGCTTTTCGCGATTCCGGATCCCGGCGCAGGGGAGATCCTGCACTATAAGAATGCCCTCGTCGCCTTCGCCTTCGTCGTCTCTCTCGGCAAACTCCTCTTCGACACCTTCTTCTTCGACCGTTACATTTAATCTCGCCTCCTCGGAACCACTGTGGGAAGATCGATCTAGTTCCAGTCGGTCATTTCCATACGGTCGGAGTGCCTGGAAGGCATGAGATCGACGAGGGCCAAAGACATTGTAATAAGGCTGACTAGCCCTCACATCTAGATTTGTCAATCCAAATGTGAGGGCTAGTCACGCCCGGCTTCTTTAATACCAGAACCGAACTCGATTGCGGTGACGCTTGAGGTCGTGCCGTCTACTTCACGCTGGAGACATCCACGGCCCATTTGCGCGAATTGCCGGTCCCGAGGACAAGATGCTTTGCGGTCGCATCCTTCGGCAACAGGAAGACGACGCGGAACGTATACTCATCGCCCTGTTTGAAGGTATGCTCCGGGTCTTCATCGCGCTTTGCCTTGCGATAGAACGAAGGTTTCTCGCGTTCTCCCTCGGAATCGGTGATCTCGTATCCTCTGCTTTCCCAGCCCGGCCTACATTGATAGTCAGATACCCCCGCCTAAAGGCAGGGGGCTTGCGCCTGGTCGTTAGGCGAACCCTTCGACCGACACAATAGGCCGTCTGAACTGTCGGCCCGTGCTC
>JAYUMV010000254.1:0-10543 GCA_043762265.1 Chthonomonadaceae bacterium
TTTGAACCACCATTTGTCGTTCTTCTGCTCGAACAACTCGCTGCTGTTGATGTTCTGTCCGACGTCCACCAGTTTCAATCGGTCGCGCACCTTGGCAAGCCAGGGCGATTGGTCCGGAGTGAACGCTCCATCCTTGTATAGCCCCAGAGCGGTCAGCACGGACTGTCCGTTCACAGTCACCATGCCGACCTCACAGAGGATTTCGGTGGCGGTCTGGGCGTTCTGCGCCCGCGTGGATTCCTGGATCCTCATGGAGAAGCTGGGATAGTCCGGATATTCGCTGCTGAAGTGCGGAGCGAACATGGCCTGGGAGAGGGTCTCGAAGCGGGTTTTGAAGAGGGCGTTGACCTTGCTCGGGTCGATCTCCATAACCCATTCGCGAAAACGCTTGTTCTGGCCATTCCACTGGACACGGATCCAGTCGCCTGCATTGTCGGCAAAGGCGGGCGCCAGATCGCTGAGCAGTTTGTTGGCGATGTTATCGAAGGAGTTTCGCTCATCGCCCGGCGCGCAGGCTTTGGCGCGCTCGCGGGCAGCCGCATAGAGTTTCAGGTTGTCGAGAAACGTGTTTGGTGCGTCCTCTGGAATAGTGCGAGGCACGTCGCACTTGGCCGCAGGGAAGTCCTCGAAGAACCAGTAGGTTTCGTCCTGATTATTAGGGATCTCTTCGCCACTCGGCTTACCCATAAGCCGCTCGGACGGAAGCAAAAAGATATAGAAGTCTTTGGGCGGCTTGGCGGTCGAGCGCTGGTTGGGGAACCCGAAGAAGAGCCAGCCGGGGCGCTCGACGTTGCGCTCTGTCCACGGCAGGTTGTAGCTCCAGAGGCGGTTTTCGAGGACCGGCGCCACATTGTTGAGTTCCAGCGCCCGCGTGATGACCTCGTTCAGGTAGCGCTGTATGACGTGTTTTGCCAGCGTCTCCGCCGTGGTCGCAACATGCTGGTCGTAGTCCACGATACGGCTCGGATCGATGTAGTACTGCCCGGTGGTCTCGGCGACGGCGAGGAACTGTCCGTTGGCGGCCTGGCGCGTCTTGTCGAGGAGGCGCTTGGCGGCGTTGGTGAGGAAGGTTGCATCCTGCACGGGGATGTTGGTGTACCAGAAAATGTTGTTCTTGAGGTTCTCGGGGGTCAGTCCGATCGCATCCGTGATATTCGGGGTGGTGAGACGATGCACGGCCAGGGCTTCAACCAGTTTCTCGGCAGCCGCCTTGTCTTCGTTGGCGGCGAGTCCGTTCTGGATCTTGCCTTTGAGCACGCTGACGTTCTCTTTGATCTTGCGCACGGAGGAGTTGGCGTTGAGGCCGGAGTCGCGCTCGATGTGCTTCCAGTACTCGTCAGCGGTGATCAGATCGAGGTGCTTCTCATCGATGGTGCGGTCGGCGAAGAGGAGCGCCTCTTTGGAGAGGACGGTGAGGATCTCACGGCGCTCTACGACGAAGACGCGCTGGAACTCATCTATGAAGCCAGGATGGGCCGGGAAGAGGGCGACAAACTGCTCGACCTCCGGACCGACGACCTCGAAGAGTTTGGTCTGCGTCATAAGCAGTTCGCGGATGGCCTGACGCTGTGACTCGTTCTTCTGGAATAGGTGCTGCTCGATGAGCTGCTTAACGCCTTTGTTGTCGATAACGAAATCGTGGAAGCGCTGCCGGACCCGGTTTACGTCGTTGGCGATATGGTTGAAGCGCGGATTGTTGAAGAGCAGTTCCTGGATGCCCGCCATGAGGGCGAAGCGGGAGCCGTTGCAGTACTCTCCCAGCGATCGGAGGACGGCCAGATCGAGGACCAGGTCCATATCGTTGCGGGTTTTGAGGAACTCCAGCAGTTCATCGATGATGAGCAGGACGCCTTTGCCGGGGCAGTTCGTGTCGAACTCCACCATGTAGCGCTCGAACTCGTCCTTGACGTTGGAGACCTCGCGCTGATCGCGGAATGTGAACGCGAAGCCGCAGGATTTCGCCAACTGCTGCAACTGCTCGGCGACGATCTGGTAGAAGTTCATCATGGTGCCGCCGAGTTCGCAGCGTTTGACTTTGTAGTGGCCGGCGAAGCGCGCCAGTTTCGTTCGCCATGCGGGATCCCGGACGCTGCTAAGAAAGGCATCGTCTTCGGCGATGATGGAGAGGAAGCTCATGACGTGGCTTTTGCCGGTACCATAGTTGCCGACGACGAAGATGCCTTTGCCCTCGGCGCCGCTCTGGAAGTCGAGCTGTGGAAGCGCGACGGTCTCGATGGTCTCCCCGAGACTCGGCGTGATGACAAACGACTCGACGAGGCGTTTGGCTTCGATCTTGCGGTCCGCTTTCTCAAGCTGGATAACTGTTTCGATAGGGTTCAGGCTAAAAAGGTCGCCGTATTTCATAAGTCGTTGTTACCTCGGGTCTGGGGCAATCCGGCGCAATGAGACGTCCGCCGGGGATTGGGGATGTTGGACATGTCAGTCGGGATAATGGTTTCGGCCGTCAGGTTTAGAAGAGGACGGCCATCGTGTCAAACACGAGACACTGGGGAGTGAGGGCGCCGAACATCCGCTCAAAACCATTCCTCATTATTACGCAATTTTCCTCCTTATCTTCGAAACGTCCGAGGCAAATCACCCTTCCTACAAATGCTCATTCGCTATCGATGCTTGCGGGTCATTCGTTCGTCCTCTACCCATCATTCGCGATGAGCAGGCGAACCAACGGTAAAACTCATTATTTTCCTTTCGTAGAGCGCTTTGCGACATAGCGCTTGAGTATCGCCACATTGTAGGAGGCACAGCCGTCAATATGGTTGTAGTCGCCCAGATTGGTCGAGTTCGTCTCTTCATACTTCCGTAGGAACCGGTGAATCTGCTCCGGCCCTGACATGGGAAGGACAGATCCTTTGCTATCGTGGGAGAGAAGCTCAAACTGGATACTGTCTGGTGTTGTGACAATCCGAAAGGGGTTTCCTTGTTACGATTGCATTCCAATTTGATCTGACACCCAAGCCACTGCCCGATCGCCTTCTCTACCAGGCGCCCTACAGGTGCCGTCGGCCTACAGGCGACCTGTGCCGGGGCGCCCATCGGTAAGGAGAGTTGCCGATCTTCTACGGGCGCATTCGCCAAACGCAGCGCTGCCTGCTCTGCTCGCCTGTGGGCTACGAAGGCACGATAGCCTGCATCATACGGATTGATAAGACATACATCGGAAACTTTGAAAGAAGACATTGCAAACTCCTCTCGTATTCGTCCACACCTGTGGGGCAAGCGGTTAAACAGGGTCTGGCGCGAACAAGAACCGTGATTTATGAAACGACGACCTGACATTCTATAAGTCGCAGATCCCGCTTAACTTTCGGTAATCGTAAGTCATGTTTTTTTGAAATTTTGTTTTTCTGGACGTCTGGGAAATTTTTCCTCTTGCGGTTACCTCTATTGTGATTGCCTCTGCGACTAATGAACCAGGGCGTCGTGCTATTGCTGAAAGAGGAATGGAGTTACTATGAGCTTAAAAGATTGGGGAAATGGCGGGCGTATTTGGAACGAACTGGCGGCTGTGCGTGAGGTGCAGTTGCAACCACGCGGCCCGAAAGGGCCGCAACTTACGGCAGTACTCTTTGACCAGTCGGGGACACGCCTGGCGAAAAGCTGGGAACTCCCGTCCACGCAGATCGATATGCTGGTAGAAGTCGCTTTGCAGACGCCGCCCGTGTTGCGTATATCGGGGACCATCGAAGCAGGCGGAGCCTATACGGGCGAACTGACAATATCAGGAATAACACCGGCGGATGTCGAAGAGTACGACGAATCTACTCTTCTGGAGGCTCTGCCTGACGATCATTCCGTTCTTGTAGATCGCATGGACTGGCTGATATCTCAGGTCCGGGATCCTCATCTGTCCGCACTGCTGGCAAAGACAATCGGGATGGAGGGAAGTCTGCGGAAAGGGTTTCTCACGGCAACCGCGGCAAAAAAGAATCACCATGCCTATCGGGGAGGTCTGTTGCGCCACTCTCTGGAAGTCGCAAATCTCGCTTTGAATGCGGCTTATCAGTTTCCGAAGTTAAGGCGCGATCTGATCCTGACAGCCGCACTGCTGCATGATATCGGCAAACTCTGGGAGATGAACCATGCCTGGCAACAGGGCAGCTACACAGATGCCGGCACAATGCTGGGCCATGTGTTCCTCGGAGCAGAAAGAGTAAGCGTTCTCTGTCGCGGGCTTCGGTTTCCAGAAGACCTCCGCAACGCACTTACCCATATGATCCTGGCACACCACGATGAATTGACGTTTGGAAGTCCCGTGCGTCCGATGTTTCCAGAGGCCATTGCTCTGGCAAAGTGTGATCAAATAAGCGCCGAATTGGATGCCTTCTATCAGCTACAAAGAGAGAGCTCGCCCATGCAGCGCAGCGTCTGGAAGGGCGATAGGCACTACTTTGTGGGCACGCTTCCGATTGAGGAAACACCATTTTCAGACATGGCTCTTCCGCACGACCCGGAGGAACGCCTGTTGCGCCGCCTCTTAACCACGCACCATGTCGGTCCCCTCTCCGGTATGGTGTGCCTGCCGATCCTCGGTGTGGTCGCCGCCGGCGATGGGATCCGCTCTTCGTCCCAGGATCTCGACCCGGAAATGCATGAGGTGCTGTTGCCCCCAGGCGGCGCTGACTTTCTACTTCAGGTGACGGGCGACAGTATGATCGGCGCGGGCATCTCCGAAGGAGATCTCTTGATGGTGCGACGCCAAGAGACAGCACAGTTGGGGCAGATCGTTATCGCCCATGTCGCCGGAGTGGGTCCGGTCGTAAAACGCCTCACGGCGAACGCGAGCGAACGCTTTCTCACCTCCGAAAATCCTGCTTACGAACCGATCCCGGTAGACGAAGGAGTGGAATTGCAGGGCATTGTGGTCCGTCTGGAACGTACGATGTAACGAATGGATGGTTCTTTTACGGCGGCAGAAAGCAGTTACGATGGATACAAATAACACAGAAAGCAAATCCCATGAACAGTTAGTCCAGGCAATGCGCGCTCACTGGCGCCGAGAGGCTGGCCTGCGCGAAGATCGCAACGAGGCTGCCGCCGAGCGAGAGAAGAGAGGGGGTGATACGCTCTTCAATACTCTATTTGCGGAGAACAAGGGGCTTTTGAAGAAATATGCTCGCGGCTACTTTGGCGGGGATGACAGCCTCGTCGAAGACGGCGTTCAAGAGTTAGGTCTTGCCCTCTATAAAGAGTTGCGCAGTCTTTCGGACAACATCCATAGTCAACTCTGGGAAGTTCGATTCGCTCGGTGTCTGAAAGCAATGGCCTACGCTCTCTTCACCCGCCGGCTTCAGAAATGGTATGGAAAGTCCAGGCCGGAGAAGGATCCGAATAACCCGGACGCGGACCGTCCGTATTTTGAGCAGACGCAAACAGAACGCTTGCAAGGGAACGATTTCGATCCTCTCGAAGCTGTTCCGGACACCGCAGCGGCGGAGACGATCCCGCAACTGCTGCAAAATGCGGAAATGGAAGCCCTGTTGGAAGCGATCCCCAATCCTTTACAACGTGAAGCTCTCTGGCTTTCGTGTTTGGGATGGAAACAGGAGCGCATCGCCGCACACCAAAAATGCAGCGTCAAAACCGTCTATAACAGGATCGCCCATGCGACGACATGCGCGGCGGCATGGGCAAAAGAGCGTTACCAAACGCACGGCGAATTTTCGGACATGATCGACGGTTGAGTCTACATGCTCCAGAAAGAAAAGTATGGGTATCCAGAATGAATACACCCGACCCTAACACAAACAACGATGCCGATCTGGCTGTTATGGATGATCCCGAGTTTCAGTATATTCTTGGCGATCTACTCGAAGCGATAGAACGGGGAGAAACGGCGCCTTTTGATCGGTACGCCAGACAGTATCCCCGGTATGCACCGGCACTGCTGCAGACCGCGCTTTATGCGCTGCCGGCCTCTGCCCGCATGCAGGAAGAGGCGAGTTCCGCAGAAGATCCTGCCGTGACAAAGGGCATTCTAGCCGCCATGAAAGCGCTTGGAATCACTCCGGCAAAGAGTATTCTCGCGGCCCGCAAGGATCTGGGATGGTCTGTCGGTGAACTGGCAAAGCGCCTGCTTATCCCCGTTCGTTTGGCGCTCAAACTCGAGCGTGGACAGATCATTACCTGGCCTGAACGTCTTACTACAAAACTGGCGGAAGTGATGGAGACGACGCGTGATCACGCCGAAGCGATTCTGCAAATAACCGCCGGTAATTTCAGCACGGAAGCTGCGGCTTTTTCGGCAGAAGGCGATCCGGATGTCGCGACCGTAGCGAAAAATCGTCAGGAAACGTTTGATTTCAGCGAGGCTTTAGACAAAGAGCCTTTAACGCCTGAACAGGCGGCATGCTGGAAGGCAGGAAAGTAGTCTATTGGATCAAGCGACGCTGATCAAAGAGAGGGCTGCCAGGAGTTGGGAGGAGTATGCAGGTAAGGGAGGTGTGCTGCGTGGGTATCCCGCAGCACAACCCTTATACGACATGCTTTCCGATCTAGCCGAACGCATATTTCATCTGACTGTCATTGAAGATGACAGTCTCAGCGGCACGAACATCGAAGGTGAATTCAATCGGGATTCAGGCCTCGTGCTCTTGCGTCCTGGTTTAGGGTTGGACCGCGCCGTCTATGTGATCGCGCATGAGATTGGCCACTGTGCTCTGGACCACCCTCTGCACAGAATCGCGGACACCTTCCTTCATATCAATCCGAATGTGACCCCAGACGACCTCTCTATCGAACGTCAGCAACGTATCACTGGTCTGGACCTCTCAGACGCTGCATTGACCGCGCTCCGCGGTTATAATCAGCGTGACATCTATGAAATGCAGGCCAACGCCTTTGCAACCGAACTGCTGGTTCCAGGCGCATTTCTCCGCTCGACCATGCAGAAACATCCGGAGATGAGATTAGCGGAGTTGGCCGCGATATTGAGCATCCCTGAATCGCTTGTGCGGATCGGACTGACCCAGGCGCTGTTTGGTTCTCACCCTGCCATGACATCGCAGGCGAATCCTGTGACGCTTGCGCTAGATGGTGAGCAGGAACAGGCGGTGAACTGTTCGACTCCCGCTCTTATCGTCGCCGGCCCAGGAGCGGGAAAGACCAGAGTCCTGGTCGCACGCTATGCACGTCTGTTGGAAGAAGGCATCCCGCCGCGCCAGATCCTTGCGCTTACCTTCGCCAATAAGGCTGCCGGTGAGATGCGAGAACGCTTGACGTCTCTTGTCGATGAAGAGCATCAGGCCTCTGTTGAGGTCGTGACATTTCACGCTTTTGGCCTTCAACTGCTCCAACAGTATGGGGAGCGTATCGGTTTGAAACTTCCGCTGCGCCTGATAACGCCCATCGACGCACTTTTGCTTTTCAGGAGACGCGCAGCGCGCATGGCGCTCGGAGTACTGGACGATCTGAATCATGCCCTGGAGAATCTCCGCAAGTTGCTGGAGGCCGTGGCGCGGGCAAAAGAAGAGAACGCCTCTCCGGAGCGTTGGGCAGAACTGGCGCAGAGCTGGGCAGAAGCGAATCCGGAGAGCGAGCCTCCCCCCTGGGCAAGTGACGGCCTTGCCTTCTATCGAGAATACCAGAAGACGCTGCGCCGCCACGGTCTCCTCGACTACGCGGACCTTCAGATGGAGGCGCTCCGTCTGTTTTCCATTCCGGAAGTCGCTGCTGAAATCCGTGAGCGCTATCGTTTTGTACTGGTAGATGAATTTCAGGACATCAATTTCGTCTCCGGCCAGTTGGTCCGCGCACTGGACGGCGGCCGAGGCGTCGTCTGGGCGGTTGGGGATCCAAGGCAGAGCATCTATGGCTTCCGTGGCGCCTCACCGGTGAACCTTTCTCGCTTCCGGTCTGCGGAATACTATCCGACTGCCTCTGTCGAGAAGCTTACGACGAACTATCGCTCTGTTCCGGACATCGTTGCTGCCGGTATGGCAATACCAGTGCCTTCTCCGGGAGCCCCCGACTTGATTCCGCCCCGGCTTCATGCCCAGCGTGCCCCCGCCAATGCGCTTCCGGCAGTGACAGCCGTCCGTTTGCCGCACGGTACCGAAGAGATGCGCTGGCTTGCAGCCGAGATTCGCAACCTCCGAGAGAAGGGTATCGCGCTTTCTGACATGGTGGTGTTAGCGCGAAAAAACGACCGGGCGGCGGAGATAGCCTCCGCCCTGACGGATGCCGATATCCCGCATCGATGGGGTGGCCCCATCCAATACCGCCCGGCTTTCCGCGTACTCACCAGCGTTCTTCTGCTGGCTGCCGATGATACTGCCGGCATTGTCGGCTTAACGACTCTCTCTCCTATGGAAGGTTTTGCCCCGGACATTTCCCTTACGGAGCCCGATCGTCGACTATTGCTTGCAGATAGCAGGGGACGATGGAAGGCAAGGCGGCTTCTGAAAATGGTTTTAGATGGTGGGATCGATGGGCTCTCGGAGGTCGGACAGAAGGCATGTCGCTCTTTGTACGAACTTGCAATGGCGCTTTCGACTACAGCCCGCCCCCATCATAATCTGTGCGTATATCTCTTTGAATACTCTCAGTGGCTACGCCGCCTGCTGCCGGAGCCAGTTCAGTCCGACATATCTGTTCGTGCAGTCCTGGCCACTGTCGGGCAGATGCTGGATCTCGCTGCGACTTTCGCAGCCCAACGTGAAGGATTAGCGCGCAGCACGCAGAGCGCCGAAAACGGAAGCGAGGAGGAGGCTGATTACATAGAAACAGAAACCCACACATGCGCCTTCCTGGCCTATTTACAAGCCGCGATTCAATCGGGCGGTCTTGGGCTATCCAATGAACTGGACATTGAGGGCGATGCAGTATCGATCATAACGGCCCATCGCAGCAAGGGGCTGGAATGGCCTGTCGTATTCATTCCTTTTTGTATGGAGGGAGAGTTTCCCAGCAGAGAAAGAGACAACAATCTGCCGTTGCCTCAGGGGCTCATCACAACCGATGATGCGGACGCGACAGCAGCGCACATTCGGGAGGAAGCTTGTCTATTTTATGTCGCAGTAACACGCGCAAAAGACAGGCTATTTCTTTCCAGTGCCGAACGCTATGGCGTGCGAAAAACAGGGCCGGTCGCCGCGTTATGCCAGGCAGTGATCGATGCGCTTAAGACCGATAATCGTATTGATCTGCCGGAAGTCTCGATGCCTGAGAATGCGATCGTCAGGGAAGACATCGACAAGTCCCACCACTGTCTTTCCTATCCGGTTTCACAAGGCATCCATGAGTATGATCTCAGCCTGTACAAAGAGTGTCCGCGCAAATTTCTCTTTCAGCGCATCTATGGTCTACCCGATGGCGACACGGCCTTTCTCGCCTTTCATAGCTCGGTCTATCGTGCGGCGCGAGATGCTACGCAAGGACCACCGCTTCTGCGTGACCGTTTTGAGGCGCTATGGGGTGCGTCAGGGCCACCGGCGGATCACTGGCAGGCATCCCTTTTTCGGCGAGCGGCGGAGCGGCTTATCGAGCGAATGGAATCTTCCATCCAGCCCGGAGCAACACGGCTCTACCGACAGGAGAAAACTCTCCTGATCGACGACGATGCGAAGTCCTACGAGATTCGCTTCACGGTGGATGAGGAAGGGAGCGGACCTGACGGTCAGCGATACTTCCGGCGTCATAAGCAGGGCAGCCGTCTTCCAAAGAATACCCCGGACGAGGATCGCGTCACTTTGTATGCCATGCTTGCGGAACAAGAAGGTCCGGGGATCGACGTGACCTTCTACTACCCCCACCTCAACCAGGACATGCCGGCGCCGATCGGCAAAGTAAAGAAGGCAAATCTACGCAAAAACATGCTTCGAATGATTTCTGAAATCGAGCAAGGAGTAATGCCGGCAAAACCCGGCGATGACCGGTCCTGCAAGTGGTGTCCCTACGCGCTCATTTGCGATCGCGATGGAATCGATTAGGATCCCCTCCGCTCGCTAGTTTACTCGTTGAGGCGTTCGCCGTAGAGGTAGCGGGCGCGGACTTTGCCGTAGAAGGTGGCGTGGTCGAGGACGATGAGGCGGGTCATGTAGTCGGCCTGACGCATCTCGATGCGGTCGCCACACTGGAGGGGCAGGGGTTCGACGCCGTCGATGGCGCAGATGACGTCGCCATCCTCGGACTCGATCTCGATGGCGATGGTCTCGGTGGCAGGGACGATCATTGGGCGGGCGCTGAGGGTGTGCGGGCAGATCGGCACGACGATGAACGCCTGCACGGTCGGGACGACGAGCGGGCCGCCCGCCGAGAGCGCGTAGGCCGTCGAACCGGTGGGAGTCGAGACGAGGATGCCGTCCGCCGGATAGCTGGCGAAGACTGCGCCGCCGAACGCGATCTTGAGATGGAGCATGTGCGACATGCCGCTCTTGACCAGCACATCGTTGAGGCCGACGCCGGAGTGCAATGTCTCCCCGTTGCGCACGATGTCGGCATGGATCATGATCCGCTCCTCGATCTGCATCTTGCCGTCCAGGATCTCTTCGAGGTGAGGATAGAGATCGTTGGGATGCGTCTCGGC
>JAYUMV010000255.1:0-29776 GCA_043762265.1 Chthonomonadaceae bacterium
GGGTTGGCGGGCGCAATCCGGGTGGTGATCGTAGCGGTGATCTGATCTCCGTGGATCGTTCCGGTGATCGTGCCGATCGAACTACCACTGGCATTGGTAGTGACCGCCGTGCCTGTAATCTGAGTGCCAATCTGTACAAACTGTGTCTGCAGAGCGCTGTTGGATCCGTTCGGGACGGTAGGTCTAGCAGCGCCTGTCCAGACGCCGTTTACAGACCGGGTGTTGTTTCCTCCGCCACCGCCGCATCCAGCGGCAAAGAGCGTCGTGCAGACCGCGAAGGCCGCCAATAATCCTGAAAAACGCATTGTCAATTCTCTCCTGTGAACAAAATGGTACGAATCGCAGTTGGGGGGAAGCAACCGTTCGATTATAGCATGCTCGATCTGCCGAGTAAAGACGGTACGACACCAATGCTTCGCCTTACAGTCTGCTCTTCCCAGCGGTTGGCGCCGTTGTGCTCTTTACAGGGGATGGAGGCGTTTTCACGAGCACCGGTGTGGAGATACCTCCCATAATAATCGGGCGCATCGCTCCTACAGTGACCGATAGTCTGGGAGGGGGCATGGGCGGATTGAGGCGGTCGATAATGAAGCGAAACGCTTCGACTCGACGCGCCTGTTCGTAAACGCTTATCGTCTCCGACTTATCTGTTATTTCCCCGGGCTGCCGGCGCGCCATGCTCGCGGCAGAAGCGTAGAGTGAAATAAAGAGCGTTGCCGCGCAGGCGAATGTAGTGGCCATGCGTTTTCGGAGCGCCATCACACCGACAGGGCAGTCCTGTGTCAGCATCGTCCCATCGGGACGCCGGTAGAACCGCACACATAGCTTTCCTTCTGCCCCCGTCACGAGCGCTTCCGCCTCGGAACGGGTCATCCCGGAAAGATTGTAGACGTGCTTTTTGCACGCCTCGCAGTGCCGAACGCGCTCATCGCCTTGCATCTGCTCCCACGATGCCTTGCAGGGCGAGGCGACGCGCACGGCCCCCAGAATATCTGTTTGTTTCATTTTCGAATCTCCCTTATACGCCTGGTTTCCTCTCTCAGGTTGAGGGAAGCAGCGTATTTGCGGAGTTAGTTCCGGACCGGGGACGAAAGGTTCACGCTCAAAATCGACTTTCTCCAGGCAAAGAAAATTTCGCCGGCGTGCACTTGACAATACCACACTAAAGTAGTATACTAACAACGTCACAAAGAGACAACCTTTAAGGGCTTATTCTACCACTACGCGCATAGATTGCGGAGGTTTATAGACATGGGGAAAGCAGTAGGAATTGACCTGGGAACGACGAACTCCGTCGTTGCCATTCTGGAAGGCGGCGAACCAACCGTTATTCCGAACGCGGAAGGCAGCCGGACCACGCCGTCCATCGTCGGTTTCAACAAGACCGGCGAGCGCCTGGTCGGCGCCAGTGCCAAGCGTCAGGCCATCACCAGTCCGGATCGTACGATCATCTCGATCAAACGCCGTATGGGCACCACCGACAAAGTCACCGTCGATGGCAAGCCCTATTCGCCGGAAGAGATCTCCGCGATGATCCTGCAGAAGTTGAAAGCGGATGCGGAGGCCTATCTGGGCCAGGCTGTCACCCATGCCGTCATCACCGTTCCGGCCTACTTCAACCAGGCACAGCGCACCGCGACCAAGCAGGCCGGAGAGATCGCAGGCCTGAACGTGCTGCGTATCATCAACGAGCCTACCGCAGCGGCGCTCGCTTACGGACTGGATAAGAAGAAAGAAGAGAAAGTTCTGATCTTCGACCTCGGGGGCGGAACCTTCGACGTCTCCCTGCTGGAGATCAGCGACACCACCGACAACTCGGACCTCGAAGTGATGCTGCAGGTGCTCTCCACCAATGGGGATGCGCAGCTTGGCGGCGACGACTGGGATCAGCGGATCGTGGAGTATGTCTCCGAGCAGTTCAAAAAAGACAACGGCATCGACATCAAAAAGGATAAAGCGGCACTGCAGCGCGTTCGTGAGGCGGCGGAGAAGGCGAAGATCGAGCTCTCCAGCGTCACGCAGACCAATATCAACCTGCCGTTTATCAGCATGACGGCGGACGGCCCCGTCCACCTCGATATCAACCTGTCCCGCGCCAAGTTCGAGGAACTGACGCGTGATCTGGTGGATCGGTGTAAGATCCCGTTCGAAAAGGCGCTGGCAGACGCCAAACTCAAGCCGAGCGAGATCGACGAGATCGTGCTTGTCGGCGGCTCGACCCGCATGCCGATGGTTCAGGATCTGGTGCGCGAGCTCGGCGGCGGCAAAGAGCCGAACCGGGGCGTCAACCCGGACGAGGTGGTGGCCGTAGGCGCCGCCATTCTGGCCAACGGCCTCTTTACCGGAGACGGCAAGCTCCTGCTGCTCGATGTCACTCCGCTCTCGCTGGGGATCGAAACCCTCGGCGGCGTGATGACCAAGCTCATCGAGCGCAACACCACCGTTCCACACCGCAAGTCGATGGACTTCAGCACGGCCGAGGACGGTCAGACCAGCGTTCACGTCAAGGTCTACCAGGGGGAGCGAGAGATGGCGGCGGCCAACAAACTGCTCGGCGACTTCCAGCTCGCAGGGATCGTGGCCGCTCCGCGCGGCATGCCGCAGATCGAAGTCACCTTCGACATCGACGCCAACGGCATCGTCAGCGTCTCGGCCCGCGACAAGGCGACCAATCGTGAGAACAAGATCACGATCACCGGCTCGGGTAGTCTGAGCAAGGAAGAGGTCGATCGGATGATGAAAGAGGCCGCGTCGCATGCGGAAGAGGACAAGGCGCTTCGAGAACGCGCCGAGACCCGCAACCGCGCCGAGGCGATGGCCATTCAGACCGAAAAGCAGATCAAAGATCTGGGCGACAAGGTCCCCAGCGATATCAAAACCACGCTCGAAACGCATATCCGAGATCTGCGCGCCGGACTCAACTCCAACGATACCTCGGTAGAAGAGTTGCAGCGACTCACGACCGAACTGGAGCAGGCAACGTTCAAACTCGGTGAGTCGCTCTACCAGCAATCGGGGGGCGATGGCGCCCAGAGCGCGGAGGGCGCGGCTCCGGAAGAGCCGACCCATCACGCCGAGGACGATACGGTCGAGGCCGAGTTCAAGGCCTGATAGACCGGTGCGCTGTCGAGCCTCAATGAGGCTCGACAGCGCACACCAGAAATTCAACCGGGGGTGTTAAAGGTATGAGCGCAAGAGATTTCTATCTGGTATTGGGCGTTGGCAAGACGGCGACGCCGGAGGAGATCAAAAAAGCCTACCACAAGCTGGCGCGCAAATATCATCCCGATCTCAACCCCGGCGACAAAAAGTCGGAAGAGCAGTTTAAGGAGATGCAGAGCGCCTACGATGTGCTCTCCGACCCGGAGAAACGTAAAAAGTACGATCTGTATGGCGCGAATTGGGAGCAGGTTCCTTCCGGAGCTGGTACGCGCCCGCCCGGTGGGCCAGGAACGCCTGGCAGTCCCTTCGTCAACGTCGATATGGGGGGAGACGGACGCGGATTTCAAGACTTTATCGAAGAGATCTTCGGTCAGAACGCTGGACGCAGCGGCTTCGCCCCTCCGCGTCCGGGCGCGCCCGCAGAAGACATCGAGTTCAGCCTGGACATCACGCTGGAAGAGGCTTTCAAAGGCGCTTCCAAGTCGGTGAGCGTTACGGTCGAGGATGTCTGTAACGAATGTGGCGGGACCGGGCAAAAGCGCAATAGCCAGGGGCGCTTCGACCTGGGCAAGAACAACACCTGCCCGCGCTGCCAGGGTCGGGGGCGGACGGAAATGCCGCGCACGGGACAGGTCACGATACCGGCAGGGGCCTGGGACGGGCTTCGGCTGAAGCTCTCCGGTCAGGGACCGACGGATGCGCGGGGCAGGCGTGGCGACCTGTTTGTCCGCCTCCATATTCTTGCGCACGCCCGCTTTGAGCGTGAGGGACAGGATCTCTTTTTCGATCTTTCGATTCCCTACACCGTCGCGGCTCTGGGAGGCGAGGCCACCGTGACGACCCTCACCGGTCAGCCTCGCGAACTGGTCGTGCCAAAGGGCATTCAGAGCGGTCAGAAGATGCGACTGGGAGGCCAGGGAATGCCCGCTTTGCAGGAGCGCAAGACAGGCGATGCGTATGCGCGCATTAAGATCACGGTTCCCAAGGATCTGAACGAGCAGGAGCGCAGTTTGCTAGAGCAGTTGGCAGCTCTGCGTCACGATCCGATCCGGGCGACAAAATAGCGCCCCCTCGCTAAAGGCGCAGTGCAAACCTGTTTTGGCCCACGTACGGTGTCGGGGCGAGAGGAGTGAGTCTCATGTCCGCGCACGATAAAAGCGAACCGGTCTATATGATCGGCGTGGTAGTGAATCTGACACAGATGCACGCGCAGACGATCCGCCTGTACGAAAAATTGGGACTTGTTAAGCCGCAGCGCAAAAATAAGAATCGGCTCTACTCCGAGTCGGATGTGGAGCGATTACGCCAGATCCGACGTTTTACCCAGGAGATGGGCGTCAATCTGGCAGGCGTTGAGGTGATTCTGGAACTGCTGCGCCGTCTGGAAGAGATGCAATCCGAGCGGGATGCGCTGGCTCAACGTTCTCAGGAGATCGAGCAGCGGGTGCGGGACTATCTGGCGCAGACAGGCGGCAAGTTCCCTTGACTGGATCAGATGGAGCCCTTGCCACCCGGTCGGCCTCCACTGGATCTGATTGTGGCGCTCGAAGAGATCGAGCTTCGCCGCATCGGGCCGCCGCCGATCATTCTCGCGCCGCCACTACGCCAACTCTCTGCCGCGCCGTCCGCAAAAAAACGCGCGCCGCGCAAACCTAAATTCTCGCCAGAGAGCAGCGATTAGCGCCGTATATCAATGAGCCCCAACCTCTCTTCACAGAGAGATTGGGGCTCAATTTGTCTGCCCGGGAAAGTTCACAGAGTGAATTTCAGCAGATAGCTCTCTTTAGCATCGGAGTAGCAGGTCCACACCGCATGAGTCTTCTGATCTACTGCGATCGTATGGGAGCCTTTCGGGGACGGGACGTTGCCCAATAGCTTTACGCCGTCTGCGGTCGCCTGTACGACGGAGATGAAACCCTGGCAGGCGCAGTAGATACGCTGATTGCCACGGTCGTAGGCGATCTGATCGACGCCCTTCGGAATATCAAGCGTCGTGGTCACTTTGCCGGTCTTCATGTCGATGACGGCCAGTTTGCCGTTGCTGCCTGCGGTAAAGAGGCGCTGACCTTTGCGGTCGATCGCCAGGCCGTGCGGGCCGACGACCGGAGCGGTCTGGAAGATTTTTTCGACCTTGTTGGTGGCGGGATCGATCACCTGAACTGTGTTGTTGCTCTTGATGTTCTGGTAGATGCGGTCGCTGGTCTGGTCGTACTCCAACTTTTCCGGAGCTTCCGGGATCGTGACGGTTGCGACGATCTTTGCGGTTTTAGGATCGATTACCCAGACATCGGTGCCATCGTCGTGATCGGCGTAGATCATGCCGTTCTTCGCGCAGTAAAGCACATCGTCTACGGGGCCGCTTACGGCGACCTCTCCGATCTTTTGGAGGGTCGTATAGTCCAGAATCACGACTTTATGCTCTTCGTCGTCGCCTAAAAAGATCTTGTTGTCCGGACGGTCGATTGCCACGCCCTGCGCGGTGCCGACAGTGACGGACGCGAGAGCAGTATCGGTTTTCAAATCGACGATGGCGACGGACTTGGTGCCTTTGTGGGTGGCGAAGACGCGGTCGGACCTGCCATCGACGAGCATCCAGTCGAAGCCGCCGGGGCCTCCGGGAATGACAATGGGCTTCTGCGCGGTCAGGGGCGCCTGGGCAAATGCGGGCAGCGCAGCGAATCCGAGCAGCGCGGCAGCGACGAGGGTAAATCTACGAATCGACATTCTGAACAACCTCCCTAACGTGTATGGTCTCTCAGGGAGATTATACTTGCCGCCGGTTTAAGATTGCGTTAACGCCGCCTGAGACTTTCCTCAGAATCTGGTGTAGAACTTTGCGAAATGCATGTGAGGTACATAGTCTCGGGAACATGGCGTTGGTATCGGCCGTTCCTCTATCAACTCTATTCTACGGAAACTTATTGGAGGCTCGTTCCATGCAATCGACCACTTTGGACAGTCCGCCGCCGCCTTCCAGGCACCGCCAGAGGCGGGCGCTCGGGCTGATGGCGCTGCTGCTCACGCTGTTTTGTGCCCTCGCGTTTGTGGCGCGTACGCCCGATCTGCTGCATTTCGATACCGCGATCACCCGCGAGATTCAGGAGGGACATACGGATGTGCGCGACTACCTCGCGTTCTTCTTCACAACGCTCGGCAATGGCGCCTTCCTGACCCTCCTCTGCCTGGCCGCTGCCGCTGTCCTCAAACGAGCGGGACGGCCTCGGGCGGCGCTCTTTAGCCTGCTGACGCTGCTGGGTCTGCCGTTGAACATGCTCCTGAAACTGATCGTTCATCGCCCGCGTCCATCGTCCAGTCTGGTCCGCATACTCTTCCCGGAACCGGGCGAGAGTTTCCCGTCGGGGCACGCCATGGGTTCCGTTATCGTCTATGGTTTCCTGGCCTACCTCGCCTGGACCTATATCAAGGATCCGCCGCGCCGACGTTTCTGGACCGCCGTATTAGCGCTTACTCCGATCGCCATCAGTTTTACCCGCATCTATCTCGGTGTCCACTGGTTTTCCGACATCATCGGGGCCTGGATTTTTGGCCTCATCGTCCTCTTGATCTTTGCGGATCTCTACCAAATCGCCGGTATGCAGGAACGCGCGGCTCACCTGAAAAACGTTCAAAAAAACACGATGAACGGGCAAAAGGCATCGGGATCGGCCTAACCAAAGTGGTTTGAAGTGAACAGATTAGCCTCGATGCCGCTATACCGTATCCGCGCAATGCGGTCGGATGGTATAGCGGCATCGAAGCTATCGCTGTGGTGCATCGGACAGGCGATTTCGATATGCGGCGCATATCTCCAAGATCTCAGCGTGCTGGTTATCCCTCGCACGGTCTTCTGCGCTGTTCCCATCCGGTGCAGGACGAGTAGGATCCGCGCCATGCGCTATCAGCAGGCGCACCGCCTCCGTATAACCTTTCCAGCAGGAGTAGACGATAGGAGTAATTCCGAGGGAGCTTCTGACATCCGCACGCGCGCCATGATGCAGGAGCAACTTCACCATCTCGACATCGTTGCGTTTGACAGCGTGCATGAGAGCTGTCTCCCCCGTCTCTCTGTTCCGCGCCTCTACATTCGCCCCGGCTTCTACAAGCAGGCGTACGATAGCAAAACTGCGACAAGAGACGATATAGGGCAGCATAGGCGTCGCACGAGAGAGATACTGGTCCGGTTTTGCACCGCGTTGGAGAAAAATCGCGACATTATGCTCTTCCTTACGACAGATAGCCCGCACGAGGGCCTGATCCAAGGAGGAGCGGGTCAAACGCGGCAGAAAGCGGCGCTCCAGACGCCAGAAAATCCGCGTAATGCGTTCCCGGCATTTCGCCCAGAGGCACAAACGTTTGATCGTAAAGGGCCTTAACAAGAAGGCGATGAAAAGCGTTCGCGGAACGACTCCCAGATACCAGTACAGATCGCTAACAAGGCCCTCGTATTCTTTTTCCTGTTGTCTCTTCCGCCGCATAGCAATGCCCATGCGGATCACCGACATAGGCGTTCGTTTGTGCGTTGGCATACTCGGCTCACTTATACAATAGCCACTCCATTTCTGGATTAAGAGCGCAATGGTCAGCGCTATTCAACCTCCCCTTACACGCCTTTGCCAACCCTGAAGAAGACCCTTTCCTCATCGAATTTGACGGCGGCAAGATCGATCCGGCTTCATATTTTTGTTTCATTTCCCTTGAGAAGTGCAGGTACGACACGGATGCCGTGCATACTTCTCACCGCGAGCGAGGCAGGAATTGCGATGGTATGCAGGCAATTGCATAGGTACGTAACCTTTTTCTGGTACGGGGCGTCTAATGGCCGAGACTGTTGAAAAATCTGTGAAAAAGAGCCGCGTCCCTCAGGGCCGGCGATGGATACGCCCTTGGCGAATCAAGAAGCCGGTACACTGGCGTGGGGCACACCGATGAACGGGGAGCGGACGGTGACGACCGACGACGACAGCCGACTAGTCGCCCGCTTTCTGCAGGGTGACGCGTCCGCCTTCGATGCGCTGTTCCTCAAATATCAGGACTACGTCTACAATATCCTTTATGGCATTGTCGGCAGCGCAGAAGAGGCCCGAGACCTGACGCAGGACGTGTTCCTGCAGGTCTATAAATCTCTGGGCGGATTCCGACAGGGAGCCCGCTTTGCGACCTGGCTCTACCGCATCGCCGTCAATCGCGGCGTGGATGCGGCGCGGGGCTCGCGCCGCTGGCGCTTCCTGCCGCTGCTCGACGATCCGACCGTGCTGGGCCGCGCCGCGCCGCAGGAGGGGGAGCCAGAGTATGCTTTCGAGCGTAGTATGGAGAAGGAAGCGGTCCAGACAGTGCTGATGCGCTGCCCGGTGGCCGGACGCGATATTCTGGTACTGCGATACTATCAGGGACTTTCCGTCGAGGAGATCGCCGAGACGGTAGGCTGCACGGTGGCGGCGGCGAAGGTGCGACTGCACCGCGCCCGCCAGACTTTCAAGGAGAACTACATTGCGACTTACGGGGTGGATGCGTCGGAAGGACGCCAAGTCGGGCCTGCAGATGCCGCGAAACGCGCGGGCTGACGCCGGAACGCCCGCCCCCCTGTCCTGTGCCGAAGTGCGGGCCAGGGAGTGGGACTTCGTTGAGGGTGTGCTGCCGAATACGATGCGGGCCTCTGTCGAAGCACATTTGGACGGCTGTGAATCGTGCCGCCGGGCGGTCACGCTCTGCCGGAGCGCGGAAAACGCGTTGCTGTCGGCCTCGGCGTATATTCCGGCTGCGGGCGACCTGCGGACTGGCTTCTATGCCCGCCTCGCCACACAACCGCGTCCTGCACGCCGCCACGGCCTCCCGCTCGCTCTCTCTGGACTGGCAGCGGGCCTGCTGGCGCTGGCGGTCATTCGCCCAACGTTTCCGCCGCGTGCGGTTTCGCCCCCACATCCGGGAAGCACGATTGCTGCGACGACCCTTGGGCTGCGTCCGGCGATCGTCCCGACGGCGACGCTCCGCGTTGCGTCAAGCATGCCGCGACACCTCCGTGACCTGCAACTCCTTCCGGAAGGCCTGACGAATACTCTGCTCTCCTCGGCGGCTTCCAGGGCCGTCGCTTCGAATGGGAATGTTGCGTCGAAGCGGTATCGCCGCACGCTTCGGCGGGCTGTCTCCCACTCGCTTCTGCACACGATGGTGGCCAGTGTCGCTCCGCAGACATGGGCCTTTCGTTCCCTGATAACACCGACATCGGATGCGAATCGCATGTACTACGTTGATCTTACTGTGGATCGCTCTCAAGCGGACGCAATCCTGGTTTTGAAAAAAACTGTCAAATTGCCTACCCTACAAGCGGATCTGGATGCGAAGAGGAGGGACGCAAAGGTGCGTGAAAGCTTGCCCTCCTTCGGGCTCATTGCGGCGGCCTCTCTGCCAGCCGATGTCGGTGTCAGCCTGGAGGTGACGGATCAGGTGCGTGGGTTCAGCAACACCACCCATGTCGCCAGCGAGGTCGAAGTCCAGGGCGAAACCAGTACCATCCACGTAACAGCGGACGGGAACTGAGAATTGGTTCACCAGAAGGAATGTAACATGGGCCATCCCATCCACTCTAATTTCGGACGTAAGCTCCTTTGGCTCGGCACCATCATGGCCCTGTGCGGCCTGACGGTCCTGGCCCATGCCGAAGACACATCCTCAGTGCAAGCGGCCAACAACACCCCCTCTACTGCGCCGACCTCGAAACTCCAGGTGACGGGCAACGCGACGACATTCTCTGTCGACGCCGACCATGCCGACGCCCAAAGCATGCTCAAAGCGATCTTCAACCAGGCGAACGCTCAGTTCACGACGGATAGCAGCGTCGTCGGGCAAGTGACCTTACGCCTTACCGATCAGTCGCTGACCACGACACTCGACGCCTTGTGCCGACAGTTGCTGATTCGCTATCGGAAAGACGCCAGAGGGATCTACCTGTTCGAGCAGGACGGCGAGGCGGTCAAAGCAGTCATCATGCATCTCAAAGACCAGAATGTCCTGTTGCGCCAGCAGTTGCGAACGTTGGGTCTGAGCGTGCCGGAGGAGAGCGTACTAGACAGCCTGGCGGATGCGACACGCCTCAATGGAGCGGAGGGCGCTCCGGGCGTGGGCGGCCCAGGTCAGGGAGGCCGAGGGGGAGGATTTGGGGGAAGCGGAGGCCCGTACGGACGCGGAAACCAACTCAAGGATACCGCTGCGACCAAAAGCCAGACTACAGGGGCACGGAGCGCCAGCCCTGCCGCCATCACGACCCCACAAAACAGAGCGATGATGAAACTCGATGCGAGTCAGAACGGCGTCGCGCCCGGTTATAACTATCTGACCGTCGATGACATTGCGCGGATTTTCGAACTGAACCCGCAAAACAACACCCTGCGTAATCCCGACAGTTACCGCGCTTTTCTGAAGGAAAACGGGTATGTCTGGATCAATACGGGCGGGCAAAGAACGCCTGTGACTGAGGTGCTGCAAGAGTTAGGAAGGCAGTCGAACACGCAGATCCTGATCGACGCCAGCGTTCCCACAGGGCCGAAATTCTCGTTGCTCGGCTACATCACGCCACGCACTCTGCCAGAAGCCCTGAACGTGTTGGCTCAGTCCACACGACTGGCATGGCATTGGCTAGGTCAACGGGTCTATGTAGAAGCTCTGCCTGATTTCCAACTCTTTTACAACTCCACCTCGCCGCGCGTTATCTTTGGCTCCTCTCCCCTGCCAACGCAGCAGGGCGTTGGTCAGAGCCAGGGCCAACAGGGCAACAACAGCCCCGCCTACGCCCAACCCAGTCAACCGCCGCTGCCTATTACCAACGGCGAAAAGAAGATCCCCTGAGGCCTATGATCCGTATCACGCGGTCCAATCTCAATTTTGAACGGGAGCCGTTGGCGACGCCGTTCGGCTTCAAAGGCGGCTTCCTGACGGAACTCTGGCAGACGGTCGCTCTCCTCACCAGCGAGAGCGGGCAGCGGGGAGTCGGCCTGGGCGTGCAGAGCGTGCTCTGGTCCGACCCGCGCGTCTTCGCAGCGAACTCCGAGGCCAGCGGCAACGCCCTCATGCTCCTCCTCACCTCGTATGCCCTGCGTTACGCGGAGGGCCGCACCTTCGAGACGCCTCTGGATCTGTTGGACGCACTTGTGCCGCCTACCTTCGCCTACGGCAAGACAATCACCAACAGTCCCGACCTGCGCCTGACCTTCGTGCTGAACGCCCTGGTCGCGGTCGATAATGCGGCCTGGCGACTCTATGCGGCAGAACACTCCCTCTCCGATTTCGACTCCCTTATGCCGGACTTTGCGCGCCCTGCCCTCTCGCACCGTCAGACCGAAGTTTTGAGCATTCCCGCCGTCGGCTATGGGCTGGCCGTGGAGGAGGTCGTACGGTTGGCAGAAGCAGGGCACACGCTGTTCAAGATCAAGGTCGGTTCCGATCCCGCGAAGGACGGCAATCTCGCCACGATGCTGGACGGCGACATCACGCGCATGCGTGCGCTCCATACCGCATTGCTGCCCTACCCTCACGTTCGGTACTACCTCGACGCCAACGGCCGCTACGACACCAAAGCACGCCTGCTCTGCCTGCTGGATACACTCGACAGTTTCGGGGCACTGGCGCAGACGACTCTGCTCGAAGAGCCTTTTGCGGAAGAGAACCACGAGAACGTGGCCGATATGCCCGTGCGTGTCGTCGCCGATGAGAGCGCCCACACCGACCGGGATGTCGCGGCGCGCATCGCGCTCGGGTATGGAGCCATCGCCTTGAAACCGGCGGCAAAAACACTCAGCATGAGCTTCCGCATGGCGCAGACCGCCCATGCCGCCGGAGTGCCTTGCCTCTGCGCGGACCTGACCGTCAATCCCGTCCTCGTCGATTGGAACAAGACCTTCGCCGCCCGCCTCGCTCCCCTGCCCGGCTTGACCGGTGGCGCTCTCGAAGCCAACGGCCATCAGAACTACCGCGACTGGCCCCGCATGCAGTCTTACCATCCCTGTGCAGGCGCCCCCTGGACCGAATCGCACCACGGCTCCTACTCGCTCGACCCTGCCTTCTATGCCACCAGCGGCGGCATTCTCCTACCGATTCCTCACTACGACGCACTGGTTGCCTGAAACCCGCAGGAAGAATAGAAGAGAGGGTCGCTTCAACCGAGCGGCCTATTAGCCGAGGACCGATTGAACCCCACTGTGCGCATCGCAACCGCCCGCTTTCTCCATGACGGTTCCGTCATGACAGGTATACAATGTGGTGCTCCTTGTATAAGATCCGCTTCCGCAGCCTGCCAGCGTCAGCGTGAGGATACAGAATGCGAGGAATTTCCAGGTCGTTTTGCTATTCCATTTCATGCGTGTTCCGTGCTCCTTAAAGCCAGTTTCAGATTCGAATTAGATTTTGATGACGGATCGGATGACGTTGCCGGTCTCCATAGCGTGGAAGGCGTCTTCGACCTCGTCGAGGGAGATGACATTGGAGATCATACCGTCGAGTTTGAGCTGACCGTCCAGATAGAGTTGGGCCAGGAGCGGGAAGTCGTGCGAAGGCAGTGTATCCCCAGCGTGGCAGACGCAGATGCCGGTCTTGTTCCAGTAGACTCCGGTAGACATATCGCCGAGATTCAGGGTCACGGCGTCGTCAGCGGCAGGGAAGCCGATGGTGGTGGCGGTGCCGTTGTAGGAGAGCATTTGGACGGCCTGCGCAATGCAGGCGGGAATGCCGGTCGCCTCGTACGCGAACTCGACGCCGCCGTCCCAGCCGTCTTCCGTCAAGGCGCGCACGGCGGCAACGGGATCGCCGTCTCTGGCGTTGACGAAGTGAGTCGCGCCGTACTCTTTTGCCCATTCCAGTTTGACAGGGTTCACATCGACCGCAATGATCATCCCAGCATGAGCCAGTTTCGCGCCCTGGATCACGCTCAGGCCGACGCCGCCGCAGCCGACCACGGCCACGCGTGCGCCTGGCCAGACTTTCGTGGTGTTCATCGTCGCGCCGACGCCTGTAATGACGCCGCAGGCGATCAGACAGGCCTTGTCGAGCGGCATGGCGGCGGGCATCTTGATTGCGGCCTTGCTGTGGACGACCGTATGGGTGCTGAAGGTGCCGCAGCGCAGCACCTGCGAGCAGAGAGCGCCGTCGCGCTTGCGCCGGATTCGCTGTTTCGGCTTCAGCGCCGCGTAGCAGTGGCGCGGGTCGCCACGGCGGCAGGCCGGGCATTGCTCGCAGGGCGCGCGATAGGCCAGCACGACCGGATCACCGACTTGCAGGTGCGTGACGCCTTCTCCGACCTGCTCCACATAGCCCGCTCCTTCGTGCCCGAGCACGATCGGGAACGGCATGCCGTTGCCTTTGAGGTTTTTGATCGTCAAGTCCGTATGGCAGACCCCGCTCGCCACGATTCCCACCAGCACCTCTCCGGGGCCAGGTGCATCGATCGTGATCTCTTCCACCTTCGCGGGGGTTCCCGCCTCATTTAATAAGACTGCACGGCCTTCTACTATCGGCATCGCGTTGTTCTCCTTCTTCGGATATCCCGGCCCCGCTTTAAATGCAGGCCGTTCGGTACGCACATCGCCGGATATGTTCGTACAGGAGGGCGCTTTTTCCTGCCCTACTTGCTTCCGAAGAGGAAGAAGAGAATACAAATGCAGAGTAGAAAAAGCAGAGCAGACAAAATTTAGATGCAGAACAGGAAGGCAGGAAGGGAGAAAGGCAGGAATTGGGAGGACAGAGGGGAAATAGAGTGCATTCGCGATTCTGAAACTGTCTACCCCTTCTAAAGGAAAACTCCATGTCTCCCCCTACCGAAACTCTGGATGCGGTGATTGCTGCGGGAAACGACGCGGCGCTGGCAAATCTTGCCACTCTCTGTGCGCTGCCGAGTGTCTCTGCGAAGGGCGAGGCACTGGAACCGTGTGCAGAACAGGTCGCAGCCTTTATGCGGGCGGAGGGGCTGCACGCGCAGGTGCTGGAGGTGGCGGGTGGGCCACCGGTCGCGTTTGGCGAGGCAGCGGCAGATCGCGCGGATGCGCCGACGGTGTTGTTCTACAACCACTACGATGTGCAGCCTGCCGAACCATTGGAGTTATGGGACAGTCCGCCGTTTGAAATGACGGTGCGAGACGGCAAAGCGTTTGCCAGAGGGGTCGCGGACGACAAGGGGCATATCGTCTCGCGGCTGTTGGCGTTGCGGGCGATCCGTGAAGCGAACGGCGGCAAATATCCTTTTCATGTCAAATTTTTGGTGGAGGGGGAAGAGGAGGTCGGCAGCCCCCATCTGGGCGCCTGGATCGAAAAGAATGCTGATCTGCTCCGCGCGGATTTCTGCATCTGGGAAGAGGGGGGAACCGATAACGATGGCAATCCGTTTCTCTATTGTGGGATGCGCGGCATCGCCTATTTCGAACTGAGTGTCAAGACCATCGCTTACGACGCCCACTCCGGCCAGGGCGGTTCGCTGCTGCCGAATGCGGCGTGGCGACTGGTGTGGGCGCTGGCGACGTTGAAAGACAAGCACGAGCGCATTCTGCTGCCAGGGCACTATGATACGGCGCGGCTTGCGACGGTGCGCGATCTGGAGCTGCTGTCGGCCCTCCCCGACGAAGAGAACTATCTGAGGGATCAGTTTGGCCTGTCACCAGGAGGCTTTCTGGGGGGCGTACAGACGACGGGAGTGGAGATGAAGCGGCGGGCCGTGTTCGAGCCCACCCTGACCGTCTGTGGCCTCGACAGCGGCTGGCAGGGCAAGGGAGCGAAGACCGTCCTGCCGTCGGAAGCGAAGGCCAAGATGGATTTTCGGCTGGTACCCGACCAGGATCCGGAAGTCGTGCATGCGGCTCTGCGCGCCCATCTGGACCAGAACGGCTTTGACGACGTCGTGATCCACTATCTGGGCGGGCAGCGGCCAGCCCGTGTCGATCCCGACCATCCGCTGGTGCGGCTCGCGGCCCGGACGGCGGAAGCGGTCTACGGCAAACCGGCCCGCATCACCCCAATCGTTGGGGGTTCCGGCCCGATGTGGTGGTTCAGCGGTAAGCTCGGGATGCCGGTGACCAGTCCCGGCATCGAGTATCCCGGCGTCCGTGTGCATGCCCCCAATGAAAATATCCGCCTGCCGGATTTCCTCCTGGGCACCCGTCATCTGGCCTACCTGCTCGCCCGCATCGACGAAGCACGAGGCAACTAAAGGGTATACTGAGGACATGGCGGAACAGGCAGCACAACCGAAAACGATCTTAGAGACGCCCGATCCGTCTGAAACTCTGCCTGCCGTTCAGCGTCCGGGACTTTTGCGTCGCCTTTTGCGCGCTCTAAGGGACGTGGTTGATTTTATCGGGGAAGCGACGATTCTGTCCGGGAAGGCCTTTGCCTCCATTCTGCATGGCGGCTTCGAGATGCGTGATCTCATCAATCAGATGGGCTCCATCGGCGTCGATTCCGTCTGGATCGTTCTCATCATCACCGGAGCGACCGGCGCCGTCTTCGCGTTCTACATCTCCACCTTGACAAAACAGTTCGGCGGCTTCAATCAGTTCCTTGGGGGAACCATCAGCTATAGCTTTTTGAACGAACTGGGTCCCACACTGGGCGGAGTCGGGCTGGCTGCGCGTTCCGGAGCCGCCATCGCCGCCGAGATCGGCTCGATGGTCGTGACGGAGCAGGTGGATGCCCTACGCGCGATGGCGGTCTCCCCCATCCGCTATCTTGTCGTGCCGCGTGTGCTCGCTGCCGTCATTATGCTGCCCTTGCTGACCGCACTGGCCGACATTGCCGGGCTTTTTGGCAGCTATCTGTTTGCGCTGGGCTCGGGCATTTCGGGAGAAGAGTTCTGGAACTCCGTGCATACTTATACAAAGGTATCGGACCTTCTGCACGGGCTGTTAAAGTCGGTTGTGTTTGGCTTTCTTATCGGACTCGTGGCCTGCCAACAGGGGCTCCGCACAAAAGGCGGCGCAACCGGCGTGGGACGCGCCACCACCAGTTCCGTTGTGCTGTGCGTGGTGCTGATCTTTATCACCGACTTCTTCCTGGCACAAATACTGACCAAGTTGCCCTAATGCGGCAGGGAGAGGCTGGCCCATGAGCGCAGTAACCGTCCGAAACATCGTCTATGAAGTTCCGAACAAGCGGATTTTGAACGACATCAATCTCGATATCGCTCGGGGTGAGATCGTCTCCATCATGGGCCAGTCCGGCAGCGGCAAGACGACTCTGCTCAAGCTGCTCACCGGCCTGATCCGCCCGACCTCCGGGCAGATCCTGATCGACGACGAGGACATTGCTGCCGTCAAGGAGGCTGAACTGGACAAGATTCGTCTGAAGATCGGGCTTGTTTTCCAGTACTCTGCCCTGTTCGACTCGCTCAACGTTTTTGACAATATCGTGTTCGGCGTCGTACGGCATCGCAGTCGGGTTCCTAAAGCGGAACTGGAGAAGTTGGTGCGGGACCGGCTTGCCGAGGTGGAACTTCCAGGCGTCGAGAAACGTTTTCCTTCCGAGCTTTCCGGCGGGCAGCAGAAGCGCATCGGGCTGGCGCGGGCTCTGGCGATGGACCCCGCGATCGTTTTCTACGACGAGCCGACGAGCGGCCTCGACCCGATCACCGCCAACACGATCGACAATCTGATCATGCGCACGCGGGACCGTACCGGCGTCACCTCCGTCGTCGTTTCGCATCATTTGCCCTCGATCTTTCGTATCTCCGACCATGTGGCGATGCTGCACAAAGGCGAGATCGTCATCTACGGCACTCCCAATGAAGTCCGTGCCTCTTCCAATCCGATCGTGCAGGAGTTCCTGCATCCGGAAACACATATGGTCGCGGGCGTTCCCTAGGAATCCGGAGATATTCGCCCGGAGGGACAGTCCTGTTCGTTTGACCCCCTGTCGGGTATGAGGAGCAAGAATGGAATCGAGAACGGTCACAAAGGTTGGCAGCATGGTAATCCTGGCCTTACTGGTGTTTGGAGGCCTCTATCTCTATCTGTCCCATATCAATCCCAATACCTATAAAGTCAAAGTCCGTTTTGAGGATACGCTGGGTGTCGCCCGACAGAGCATCGTGCGGATGCAGGGCGTAGCGATCGGAGAGGTGGCCGATGTCACGCTGGATCAGTCGCAGCACCCTCCGGTTCCTAACGTGACGCTTGCCATTAAAAATCGATACGACATCCCGAAAGGCTCTCATTTTGTCATTGTCTCCGGCCTGCTCATCACCACGCCGCAGGTTCTGGTCAAACCCTCCGCGAATGTAGTTTCCCTCACGAAAGACAACATGGCGGTCGTCGATGGCGACAAGGCGCAGGGGGCGCTTACCAGTCTCGATCCCAAACTGGAAGAGGCGGTTCAGAACAGCACAAAGCTCGTCAACGATCTCCAGATCACCTTGAAAAGCACGTCCGGCAAACTCAACGATGTGCTTGATCGCACGAAGTCTCTCCTCGATACGACCAACAAGACGGTAACGGCGACGCAGAGCATCGTCGGCGATCCGGCGTTGAAAAATAAATTATTGATCACGCTTCAGAACTTTCAGGACACCTCTGCGAACGCCAAAAAGGCTTCGGACGGTCTGCGCGTGCAGTTGACCGAGACGATCAAAGGCAGTCGCGGCAACCTGGATAAACTGACCGCCAAACTCAACGAGGTCCTCGATCATGTCGATATCACGATCGACGATACCAACTCCATCGTCAAGAAGCTGACGGAGCAGGTGACGGATCCGCGTCTGCAGAACACGCTGCAGGAGACGGCGGAACTCGCCCGAGCGACCCTGGCCCGATTCAACCAGATCGCTTCCGACATCCACGAGCTGTCGGGCGATCCCAACCTGCAGGCCAATCTCAAGAGCAGTGTCGCCAACCTGCAGGAGATCACCGAAAAAGGGCGCGGCGCGGCAGAGAAAGTGGACACGCTGCTAAACAAGTTTACGTCGACCGGCCCACACGGCCCGCGCCTGCCCAAGATCGAGGTTCTGGGCAATGTCTCCGAGGCGCTCGATCCGACCCGTCTGCGCGTCGATATCGATGCCCGCATTCCGTACAGTAGGACCGGGCTGGTGGACGTCGGCCTCTACGATCTGGGGCAGAACACGCGCCTGAATATGCAGGCAGGCAGCTACCTGTTCGCCAGGCCGGACCTGAAGCCCGGCGACTCCGCCGACACTCTGCTGTTGCGCTATGGCCTCTACGCCTCCAAGCTGGGGGCAGGATTGGACTACGACTCGCAGCGCGGTTACGGTTTCCGGGGCGATTTATGGGATACAAGCCGTCCACGCCTTGACGTAAAGGCCCTTTTTAGGGTAAAACAGAACGCTTCGGTTTGGCTGGGCGCAGACAACCTTCTCCGCACCCCCGTTCCGATTATTGGCTTTCAGATCAAACAGTAATCTGCACCTATTTTTCCGATACAGGAGATCCTCTCGATGAAAGTGATTTTGACCCGCGATGTGCCGAAGGTCGGCAAGGATGGAGAGATAATTGCCGTGGCGGATGGCTACGCGCGTAACTATCTCTTTCCCCGCCAGCTCGCTGTTGTCGCCAAGGGCTCGGCCCTGAAACAGCATGAGAACCGCATCACGCGGGAAGTCGCTAAGACGGCAGCCCTGCTGAGCAATGCGCAGGCCAACGCCGAGAAGCTGCGCGACCAGTCGTTCCAGATCATGGCCAAGTCCAACCCGAAATCCAACCGTCTCTTCGGCGCGATCACCGAGGCGGACGTCGTCGAGATCATTCAGAAAAATCTGGGCGTCGAAGTGGACAAACGTCGCGTCAGCCTGATCGATCCGATCAAAGTGACCGGCACCTACGACCTGACCGTGCGCCTGCACCCGGAAGTGACCGTCCCGTTCAAGATCGAAGTCGTCACCCCGGAGATCCTCGAAGCGCGTGAGAAGGCACGTGTCGCCGCAGAACTCGCCGCCGAGCGTGAAGCCAAACGACTGGCCGATGCCGAAATCGCGGCACAGGAGCAGGCTGCGGCCCGCCAGGCCGCGCAGGAAGCGCGAGAAGCCCGTGGCGAGGAAGCGCCCCGTGAGCGTGAACGCCGCCCACGCCGCAACTACTCGCTGCTGGACGAGGCTCCCGACGCCGAAGGCTAATGCGCACCCCAACAAGACTATAGACAGGATTTACAGGATTTACAGGAGGAACAAGGGTTCGGCGTCTGCGCGGAACCCCTGTCTCGGCCTTTTACTCCTCTTGTAAATCTTGTCTATTCTGTTCTTTCTGCTCTGTTTCAAACCCGATTCGCGGTTCGATCCTGCTTCTACTCACTCGTGCATCGTTCTACCGGAGGGCGCTATCGTGGCATCGGACTACCCAGGTTCGTTTGATCGTATTCCCCCGCAGAACCTGGAAGCAGAACAGGCCGTGCTCGGCTCGATGCTGATCGAGCGGGTAGCGGTCGAGCGCGGATCGGAGATCCTGCGCGCGGAAGATTTCTATCGCGACGCGCACCGCTTCATCTTCGAGGGCATGCTGGCGCTCACGCAGCGGGACGAGCCGGTCGATCTGATCACGCTCAGCAACGAACTGCGTTCGCGAGGCCATTACGATACCGTCGGGGGGTTGATCTACCTGCAGAACCTGATGGAGGCGCCCTCTACCGCCGCCAATATCGAGTACTATGCGCGTCTCGTTGAAGAGAAGGCGCTTTTGCGGCGCCTCCTCGATGCTGGCACGCAGGTGCAGGGGCTGGCCTACTCCGAGTTCAACAATATCAGCGAAGTGGTGGACAAGGCAGAGCAGATCGTCTTCGAGATCGGTCGCCGCCGTGCCGGGCAGTTCTTCAAGCAGTTGCGGCCCCTGCTCGACAAAGAGCTGGATCGCCTCGACAGCCTCAGTTCCAGTACTGGCGCTCCGACTGGCCGCAAAACCCCGTTCGACGACCTGAACTTCAAGACCGCCGGTTTCCAACCCTCCGATCTCATCATCGTCGCCGCCCGCCCGAGTATGGGTAAAACGGCTTTGACGGTGCAGTTAGCGCAGTACGTGGCCCTGAACGAGAAATTGCCGGTGGCGATCTTCAGCCTGGAGATGTCGGCGGAGCAGTTGGTCACCCGTATGATCTGTTCCGAATCGAAGGTAGACGCGCACAAACTGCGCACCGGATTTTTGCAGAGCGAGGACTGGCAGCGGGTCGGCGAGGGCATCCAGCGTCTGGCGGAGGCCCCGATCTTTATCGACGATTCCCCGGACATTTCCGCCCTGGAGATACGGGCGAAATGCCGCCGATTGAAGGCGGAGCAGAAGGGATTGGGAATGATCGTCATCGACTATCTCCAGTTGATGCGCTCCCACAAACGCACCGAGAACCGCAACCAGGAGATCTCCGAGATCGCCCGCTCCACCAAGCAGATGGCGCGCGAGTTGGAGGTCCCGGTGATCTGCCTATCGCAGTTGAGCCGCGCGGTGGAGTCCCGCCCAGACAAACGCCCGATGCTCTCCGACCTCCGGGAGTCGGGCGCCATCGAGGCCGAAGCGGACATCGTCATGTTTATTTATCGGGAAGCCTACTACAAAATGAAAGAGGCGACCTCAGCGCAGGACGACCGAGATCAGCAGGCAGGGGACTGGCAGGAGCGGGACCGTGAGAAACTGGAAGTGGCGGAGCTGATTATCGCGAAGCAGCGTAACGGCCCGACCGGGCCGGTGCGAGTCGGCTTTCTGCCGCACTATGCCCGGTTCGAGAATTTAGCGCCCGGCTATTACGATCCCGGCGACAGCGGCAGAGAGTAGCGGGCAGGAAAGGTAAAGAGCATGCGTGTACTCGTAGTAGGAGGCGGCGGGCGCGAACACGCGCTGGTCTGGAAGATCGCCCAGAGTCCGCTGGTAGAGAAGATCTATTGTGCGCCGGGCAATGCGGGCATCGCGCAACTGGCAGAGTGTGTGCCGATCCCATCGACAGATATCGATGGGCTTGCCGATTTCGCTGAAAAGAACGGGATTCGCCTGACGGTCGTCGGCCCGGAAGCGCCCTTGATCGCGGGCATCGTGGACAAGTTCGAGGCGCGGGGGCTGCCGATCTTCGGTCCCTCCACCGACCCGGCGCGTCTGGAAGGCAGCAAGACCTTCGCGAAGGAGTTGATGCAGTCGGCGGGCATTCCGACGGCCGCCTTCTGGACCTGCCGCTCGCTGGCGGAGGCGCAGGCGATCCTGCGGGCCTACTATGCGCACAACAGTCCGGAGGTCGGTATCGTCCTCAAAGCCGACGGTATCGCGGCTGGCAAAGGCGTCATCGTCGCCAACAACCAGGCGGAGGCCGAGGCTGGTCTGATCCGTATTATGGGCGAACGCGCTTTCGGGTCCGCCGGAGATGTGGTCGTTATCGAGGAACGGCTCTACGGCGAAGAGGCCTCGATCATGGCGATCACGGACGGTGAGACCATCGTTCCCCTCGTCCCCTCGCAGGATCATAAGCGCATCGGAGACGGCGATACCGGCCCCAACACCGGCGGTATGGGTGCCTATGCGCCCGTGCCCATCATCCCCTCCGACACGGCGAATATCGCGGTCGAGCGCATCCTGCGCCCTGCCATCCGCGCCGTACGCGAGTTGGGCATCCCCTATCGCGGCGTCCTCTATGCAGGCATCATGCTCACGGCGGAAGGCCCGAAGTGCATCGAGTTCAACTGCCGACTCGGCGATCCGGAGACCCAGGCGGTCCTGCCGCTGCTGTCGAGCGATCTGGTCGCCCTTCTCCTCGGCGTTACCGACTGCACCCTCGATCAACAGGAAGTACGCTGGCGTGGCGGCGCTTCCGCAACCATCGTCGCGGCCTCCGGCGGCTATCCGGATCACTACGAGACCGGCAAACCCATCACTGGCCTCGACGCCTTCTCCAAAACGAACACAGGGCACGACAACTGCCTCGTCTTCCACGCTGGCACACGCCTCGAAAACGGCCAGGTCGTCACCGACGGCGGCCGTGTCCTCTCCGTGACCGGCCTCGCCGAAGACCTCAATACCGCCGTCGCCCGCGCCTACGAAGGCATCTCTCGCCTGCACTTCGACGGCATCACCTATCGCCACGATATCGCCGCCCGCGCCCTACAAATCAGGTAGGGATGCTATACAATCCGACGCTTCCTTGACCTTATCCGAGGCAAAAGCGGTTTCTGCCCTGTTCCTGTTTCATGCCCGGGGCGGGCGCATCTGAATTTTTGCCTCTTGTAAGAGATATAATCGCCCTGTACTCCTACCGTTAGAAATGGCCAGCCTCACGCGTAGGGAAGCTTTTTAGTCAGCGTCCGCCTGCTCTTCCGCCTTTTCGCCAAGTTTAACGATGTCGCCCTCACGGAACAGGATGTTTTGCAGGATCGCCCGCCATTTTGGTTTCTTCCGCAGTAAGAACTCCAGGTCCATGCCGAAGTGTTTGAACTCTTCCTGCTGCGCGTTCTCCATGATAGCCTTTGCCTCTGCGTCTTGCTCGACGGCCATGCGCTGTTCGTACCAGTCGATCGCCTGTGCTTCTTCGATCATGGAAAGTGTCATGCGGGCAAATGTCCTGATGTCCTGCGAAAGTTCGCCTGGCGGCTCGTGATACTGGTCAAATCCCATGTGGATCCTCCTTCTTTCAAATGCGGAACGTTAATGTGCTCTGCGTACGTGGGATTAAGACCCACGGCGCTCTCCTCTAGTAGAACAGGTCTGAACAAAAGCGCCTGGTCGGTCTTGCAGGTCCATGACATTGTCATTACGCTCCCGCATGGCCAAGGCCTATCCCGATAAGATACGTAACGATACCTTCCAAAGCTCCCACAAGGGTCATCTCCCAACCGCTGCTCCACCAGGACCGAACGGTCACGAGGCTTTTGGCGGCTCCGACGGCGAAGTGCGCGACAAGGGAGATCACTGCGGCTGCAATGACGGCTCGATAGCCGCTCGTGAAGAAGAAGGGTATGATCGGAATGAAAGCGCCGACCGCCGTGGACAGCGATCCGGAAATCGCCGAGGTAATGGGATTGCTGAGCGCCTCTTCGGTCAGATTCAGCTTCTCGGCAGCCATCGTTTTGAGGAACTGTTGTGGATTGGCGGCCAAGTAGTCCGCGATCTTCGCGGCATCCTCTTCCGGCACCCCTTTGAGCTGATAGAAGATCGCCAATTCCTCTTTCGCTGCCTCAGGATGCTCCTTGAACGCCTCCTCTTCACGATGCAGCTCGGCCTCGTAGATTTCGCGTTCGCTCTTTGCAGCCAGATAAGCGCCGGACCCCATCGAGAGCGCACTCGCGACCAACCCCGCAATTCCTGCAAGCAGTACGACATGCCCGTTGCCGAGTGTGGCGCCGGAGACGCCGCTGACGATGCCGAAGATAGCGCCGAGGCCGTCGTTCACTCCGTACACGGCGTCACCTATCCAGCTTCCTGTACCCTGCCGCTGGCGACGCACCAGATAGTCCAGGGCAGAGCGCGGGCTGCTCTGGGAATACAAACGGTGGAGAACATGGGCGTGCGTGAACTCGTCCAACACCACTTCGCGCAGAATAGACCGCGTTTCCTCGTCCTCGATCTCGCGCATCTGTTTGAGGTAGGCAGCCACATCGCGCCGCTCCTCGGCTTCGATCGCTTGGAGGATTTCCTGCATACCTCCCGGCGTATCGGCAACGCGAACGCCGTGGGCTTTGCCACTGTGCGATGTAGGCACTGTCGCACCTAACTTCTGAAGGCGCTTTGCCCACTGATCGGCGTGCTTGCGCTCCAGGTCGCTGAGCTTCTGAAAGATAGACTTGCGTTCGGGAATCTTGTCCCGCTCTGCCAGAGCGCCATACATCGCGACGCCGTCCATTTCCAGAGACCAGTTCCGTTGAATAATTTTTATCAGGTCCTCCGGCTTGGTCTGAACGCCGGTACCCTTGGTTGCCTCACTCATCTGTAGCATGAATCCTTACTCCCTGGGTACTTACATCGCAGTAAGCAACCTACTCTTCCGCCCATTTCCATCTCTCATCACATATGGAAACTTATTGTTTATAGAGAATCATTTTCCATAAAAGCCCCTCTTGTGACTGGCTTGCCGAAACGCGTCTGGCGTTCTCGCGTGGAGAAGGCTAATTCACCGGTGGCTGGCACTGGTGGCAAAGACCATAGAACTCAATACGCTTCGAGGTGATCTGGTACCCGGACGCCGTGGCAGCCTGACTTTGCAGCGTACTTGCCCCTTGTACTTGCACGTCTTCGATCTTGCCGCAATGGGTGCAAATCACGTGAGGATGCGGAGTAGGATCTACACCATCATAATGATTGCGTCCGTCTCCAAATTCCATCTCCTGCACTTCCCCCATCTCTTTAAGGGTATCGAGCGTCTTATACACGGTAGCTATTGAAGTCGTTGGGCTTACCTTCCGCACCTGCGCATAGATCTCCTCCGCCGTCGGATGCCGATTCGCGTGGATCAAAGCGTCCAGGATACACAGTCGCTGGGGCGTGATCCGGTGTCCGCTATCGGAAAGCCGTTGCCGGAGGCTCTGTAGACGTTCTTCTCGATTGCTCTTGCGATCTGTCATGGTGTTCTATCCCAATGCGTAGTGCATACGTTATCAAGAATGTTTCTCTCCTAGTATACGTTCTCGATAATGGATAGGTTGCGGTGAAGGAACGAAACATAGCCTCCGTATGGAACAGTGGCGTTACTTCCGGCGCTTGCGACGAGCCGCAAAAGTGACAGTGACTCCGCCTGGCTCATCATGATCGAGAAAATCTAGGGCGAAGTAAGGCATCTTGTCGTTGGACGAACTGAGACAGGAAATGAGCGGCGGTTTGAAGAACATATGGCTCAGGTCGGTAGGTAAGGCCTGCGCTAGTGGATAGGAACCAGAAAAGGGAGAGAAGCATTTGAAACGCAGCACGGCCTTTACTTTGATAGAACTGCTCGTTGTGATCGCCATTATCGCCGTGCTCGCCGCGATCCTGTTTCCGGTCTTCGCGCAGGCGCGGGAGGCGGCGCGCAAGACCGCCTGTCTCTCCAATATGCGTCAGATCGGAATGGCAACGCGGCTCTACATGCAAGATTATGACGAGCAGTTTCCCCAAACCAAAATGACGGTCTCACAGCCTCAGATCGACGACGCGGATGGCAGCCTGGAGTCACCGGACTATGGCTCTCTCTTCGCCATGATCCTTTCCTATACCGGACACGGCGGCCAGAGCGACGAAGACCATCTTTTTCAGCAGACTCTCTTCGCCTGCCCCTCCGACAGCAAGCCTTTCGATTCGAACTGTCCGGATAAGATCAACATCGGTGGCCCGCATGTCATTTCCTATCTGGTAAATGGATTCTTCGTGTGGGGACTGTCCGATGCGGGTGTGGCGCATCCCTCCGAGACGATTATCTATACGGAGCGCCGAAGCGAGGCTGTCAACGACCCGCCGACCGATCCTTTTTGCGACGACATCTATCATCCCTGGTTCTATCCCCCTCTCAATCCTCAGGCTCCCGCGAATGAAATGGACGAATTGACCGGTGCGATGGCCGCGCGTCGTCATAATCAAGGTTCCAACTACGTGTTTACGGACGGACATGCGACCTGGAAACGTTTCACACAGACGTTTAGCCCGCCCACAGTCAACCTGCATAACCCAATGCCATGAAAAGCGAAGCGCCTTTCCGGGCGCTTTAGAGGGCCTTTATGTCTGGAGGAAGCAGAAGCGCCTTTTTGCCTCGACGTCTCGTAAACCTGCTTGTTACCTGGCTGCCGCGCTGCGGCCTAGACTCGGGTCTCCGGAAGGCGGCGGCGCATGGTCGGTCGCTGCGGGCGCGCCCAACAGATCGGTGAGCAGCGGCTTGAGCCCATCCGCCCATACCTGATAGCCCTTCACTGTCGGGTGCAGTTTGTCGCCTGTGTTCATCATGCCGTCGAACAGGCGGCCGTCTCGGTCCGCAAGCCTATCGCTTACATTCAGGTAGCGGATCCTGTTGCCGTCAGCCAATCGGGACAGTTGAACGTTGATTCGATTGATGACGGGCATGTCAGCCGGATTGTCGTTGCGAGGAAAGAGGGCTGTCAGAAGGATCGTGGCGTGGGGCGCTTTCGCTCTGCACACGCGCAGCAGCGCCTGGATCCCTTTCGTCACCTCGACCACCGTGGCATCCTCGCTCTGCGGAGATCCTACATTGTTCGTTCCCGCTAGTAGAACAATGACTTTGGGGTTCACGCCATCAAGTTCGCCGTTCTCCAGACGCCAGAGAATGTTCTCGATCCTGTCCGCTCCCCAACCGAAGTCGCCCGCGTTCCAGCCGTGAAAGTTCGCGTTCCAGTTGCGCAGCAGTTCGGCATATTGAGGATCGCTGGTTCCCCAGCGACGTACGATAGAATCCCCTTCAAAGTAGAGATCGATCCCGCCCTGATGGGCCTTTTCGACCAACTGCGTATGGGCGAGCATGGAGTTCGGGTCCGTTCTGGGCGTCGCGATCTCGGAGGGAACGCGCTGTTTGAGAAGGGATACCTCCTTGGGCCGCAAGGGCGCTTTAATATAGCGCTGTACCCACATGAAAAACGCGGGCCAGTTCGGTGTCACATCGTGCCCGCCTTCGTGCTGCCTCCACGCTAAATCGCCGCCGATCAAGGTCTGCACAGCGGGCATAGGATCGGTCAGATAGTCGCCGGGCGTGCCGAGATCTTTTTTGCCTAGAAGTCGGTAGACTCTCCCGGCGAGGATCGCCGCCATGAAGCTGCCGTGCGCATCCACCCACTTGGCATCGCCATGCTCTACCGTTCCGTAGCTGATGAAGCAGGGACGTGGCGCGCAGAGGGCGATCAACTCATGCGAGTCCACCGGCAGATCGGCGGCGGTATGGGGGGGATCCGAAGCGCCGTACTTGATGAAGTTGCCTGCCATCCAGTAGTATTCGCCGCCAGCAAGGTTCTCCACCGCCTCGCCATAGAGATGCCGGTGCAGTTTGACGCCGCCTTCGCCGGAAGATCCGATCAGTCCCACCGCGATGCGCGGATCGAACGCCTCGGTGACAATGGCGGCCTTGCCGTACCGTGAGAGGCCTTCAATGCCCACCTTCCTGGCATCCACGTAGGCATCCGGGGTCGCTTCGAAGTAGTCGACCAGGCGGCTGACGCCCCATTGCCAGGCACGCAACGCTCCCCAATCATCGGGCTTTCGAGGTTGGCCCTTATTCGTCAAACCGATGATGCCGGTGCGCAACTGGTTGTTATCCGGCTGAATGCTGGTCGGGACGATACTTCCGTAGCCCCACCCTTGCGCCAGGGCGCGCTGTGTCCAGGGAGCCACAAATCCTGGCCGACCGAATCCAAAGGCAAACTCGATCATCATCGGAACGGGCTTTTTGGAAGCCGCCGGGACGGTGAAACTCGCCTGAATATTTACTGATAGCTGAGGATAGGCGCTGTTATCGACGTGGCCCACGAGTGTTTTGGTCAGGGTTGGGATCCCGGCAGAAACGCCCGGTGTGGTAGCCGTCACTTCCCAGGTCACTTTCGGCACGTCTTTCGGAATGCGCCCGTACACTTCACGCTCGAAATCCTCTAAAATCTCCGCCCGCCGCCTGGGCCACTGTTTCGCTCGGGTCACCCTCGTGCCGTCTTTCATCCGTAAAACGTCGGGCATGCTCTCTTTGTAGGGATTGGCTTTGGCTTCATCGAAAGTGGACTGGTCGTTGGGATTGGGTCCCGGCCGAATGGCTTTGACCCCCAACTGATCCATCATGTTCTGATGGTCGTCATAACCTGTCCGTTGCGGAAGGTTCCGGCCGCTTTGCGGAACATTTTGCCCGTGGCCCACTCCGGGCAAGAGCAGGACCCAGAGGGCAAGGGCGGCCCCAAGCGTTCCTTGAGAAGAACGGCCTAAAGAACATCGTTGTTGTTCGGTGTGCATCTGTCTCTCCTGAAGAGTGACCCCACAACGGGGCATCTCTCCTACTTCACGCGGTGCGCCTTCATGCCTTCCGAAGCGGCCAGAGCCTCCGTCCACCGACGCGCCCATTCGGCATGGTCCCTCAGAACGCTTTCCGGATGAGAGCGGCTGCGGACGACAAATTCCGGGTGGAAAGGCCGGCCTGTCGGCTGTCCGGTCGGCTGATAACGCAGGTCGATACTCCAACGGACGCCCTGACTATAGTTCGGCGTGGAACGGTGCGGCGTATAGCGGTGCATGAAAACGATCCCGCCCTTGCCGACCGGCACGGGGAGGGGCGGTGTCGTGGGCATCAGGTCGGGCCGGATCGTTGTGCCGCCTTCCGCCTGATGCTCCCGATAGCCTTGCTTCCAGACACCCGGCATCACCTCCATGCACCCGTTCTCCACGGTGGCATCCGTCAGTGCGACCCAGCAGGTTACGATGTCGGAGTTTTCCGCCTCTTCCCAGGTGACTCCGGAGTCCTGATGCCAGGGAACGTTGTAAAACCCCGCACCCTCGCCGGAAAGAGCGGCGGGCGGTTTGGCGCGAATGTGCTGGATGGGATTGCAGGTGATCTCCGCCCCCACCAGGCTCTCCACCGCATCCAGCAGACGTTCATTGCCCAGAAAGGCGAAACTGGCTGGGCCCCGCACAAACATAATGTCCAGGTTGCGGGTGATCTCGGGAGACTGCGCGTAGAGGCAGGCGAGTCTCCGCTCGAAAGGCTCCTGTTCACAGAGGTCGGTGATTTTGCCCTCTGTCTGCAAGAGACGAGCACGCTGGTCGATCCAGTCGGCATACTCGCCGATAAGCGGAGCCATTTCGGCCTCGGTCAGGACCTCGGGCGCAACGAGGACTCCCTCCTTGCGAAAAGCATCTACCTGTTCCTTACTTAAAGACACTTTGCCATTCCTCTCTGGTGCATTGAGGAGCACCCTGTGTTGTATGTGGGACGCACTCTCTCCCGAGGGAGAGTTACGAAGGGCGCCACGAGGGGAGCGGAGCTACGCTTCCACGCCTCTGGAGTTCCGTTACTGGAAGGGCGACACGACACTCTTCAACCGGAGCGCCCGCGAGGAGGCGCAGGAGAGCCTGCACCGCTTCGGAACCGATGGCTTCCAGCGGCACTTCGACGCTGGTCAGTCCTGGGTGCGCAGAGTGCGCCTCGGGCGAGTTGTCCACGCCGACCACTGAAAGATCGCCTGGCACGGTCAAGCCTGAGCGTTGCGCCGCCGCCATCAGATTCAGCGCCTGGGCATCGTTCGCGCAGACAACGGCGGTAGGCGCTCCGGGCAGCGCACGCCAGGCGGTGAGGTACGCTTCTGCCTGCGGCGCGGACCAGGCCTGTGCGAAGCCTACGAGGGCAGCGTCATAGGCGGTCCGCGCGTGCATCCACGCGCGGTAGGCTTCGAGCCGTCTCACGGCGATATCCGCTGCCGGTCGGGCAGCCTTGTCCTGGGTGCCCGCCAATGCGCCCACCGGTCCGGCGATGCAGGCGATGCGCCGGTGTCCTAGTTTCCAGAGATGGCCGAGGGAGAGTTCGAGCGTGTCCGTCTCCTCCGCCCAGACGCTGCCGCAGGCTTCCGGAATACCCAAAGACTGCGTGAGGAGGATCGTCGGCATTCCTGCGGCGGCAAGCTGTTCCGCCCTTGCATTGTCCTGTCCGCTGAGGAGAATTCCATCCACACGACCATCCAGAAACGCACCGGCGCTGCTACTCTCGCGGACGGAGACAGGATAATGGAGAAGCGCATAGT
>JAYUMV010000256.1:0-1847 GCA_043762265.1 Chthonomonadaceae bacterium
GTGGATTCCGGGTAGAAAGAAGATCCGTTCTTGAGCGCAGCCTGAAAATGGAAATCCCGCTATGACCGAGCACTTAGACGACGAAGGTCAATCCGCAAAAATCAAGAAACTCCTGGCGTTACTGCCAGCGAGTCAGCGCGAGGAAACAGCGGACGTTCTGGAAAACAACGCTGTGCGGAGCCTGCAACTGCTGACCGATATTATCTATCGAGAACACACGAACAGGCGGACATGTGCCATACTTATGGCGGTTCCCGGCGCGTTGATGTTTCTTGGCACGCTGCTGTCGCTCACCCAGACGAACCTGCCCGAGTACGTGCATCTGGCCGGAATCAGCGGCATGGTCTTGCTGCTGCTCTCCCCTTTGACCCGAATTCCTACAACACTCGAAAAGGCCGCAGTGGAAGCCATCGTTCTTCGTGGGGACAAGCGCAGCATCGGCGCTTTGCTGGAGACATTGCAAATCTCTCACCTGCCCCCTGCATTGCATCAGAGAAGCAGGCAGAGGATGACGCACCTCTTGCAAAACCTTACGGAGGCCGATGCGAATCTACTGACATCCGTCCAGCGCAGCCAACTCTGTCGGAATCTGAACTACCTCTATCGCGACCACGACCTGGAACTGCGTCTTGCCACGCTGAAAGCGCTCCAGAATGTCGGTGATCCCTACTGCCTGGGAGTGATCTACACGCTTGCGGAAGGCGACGCGGCGACGCACACGGCGCAAATGGTCCGTCAGGCCGCATGCGACTGTATCGAGCAGATCGGCGGCCACTTAGATTTCGGTTCTGTCACGCAGATTCCGGACTACACCGACAGTCTGGTGCACCAGATGCAGTCCGAGATTGAGGATCATCAGATTACCGCTACCTGCCTGCTGGCGTTGCGTCATCTCTTACCGCAGTTGCAGCCTACTCACTATCAGAGTGTGCTCTCGGAACGCCATCGCGACCGTCTCTATCAACTGCTCACTCTCCCGTTTATAGTGAACCAGAATCGATACGGCATTCACGAGGTGCAGAAAGAGATCTTGCGCACTGCCCATCGGCTGGCCGATACGCGTGCCCTCCCGTCGGTCCGCAAGATCGCTTTCGGCCAGATCCCTCATCCGGCTGCGAAGCAATTTCGAGCTCTAGCCCGGGAGACGCTCACCCTGTTGGAAGCGCAGGCGGAGCGGGAGAAGGAGAGCAAGACCCTGCTTCGCGGCGCTTCGGAACCTACGCCCCTGGCCCAGGAGTTGCTCCGTGCGGCCTCTTCGGCCCCTTTGGCAACGCTGCCGGGTGAGCTCCTCCGAGCCTCGTGCCCGCATACGGAACGGGCATCGATCCTTACCGATCTACCATCTGATGAGAGCGAAATTGCTCTCATACGACCCACGCAAGCCCACCGCCCTTAATCGGGAATTCATAGAAGTAGAGCGAGATTCACCCTCCATGTCCGATACGTTGAAACCTGAAGATCCTACCAGGCAAATTGAGACCGTCGTCGCATTACTGCCGCCGAAGGTCCGCGCTAAAGCGCAAGAACGCTTGAGCGAGAGCAATGAAAAGCGGGTTCAACTGCTGAATCGTATGATCCTGAAGGAGAGCGCCAAGAGGCGCGTCCGATCCAAAGCGACCTCTCTGCCCGGTTCTCTCCTCCTGCTCGGCTGCCTGGCGGCTGCATTACGTTCGAACACTTCTGTCGGCTATATTGCGACGCTCAGTTTGAGCTTTATCATCCTGTGTATGCACTATAAGCTGGTCCGATTCCCCTCTCGTTTGGAAAAGGCCGCACAGGAGCTGCTGCAAATGGGCCAGGAGCCCGGAACCATCGGCCCTCTGTTGGCAGACCTCCAGGCGAGGTCT
>JAYUMV010000257.1:0-13848 GCA_043762265.1 Chthonomonadaceae bacterium
TTCCTCGTTCCGGCAAACTGTTTGTTGGCGCTTACATTTTACCGAACAGAGAGCAGAAACGGTCTTGTTTTGTCAAATCTAAATGTGAGGGGTAGTCAGATGACACCTATGCTGGATATCTGGTTAACAAGGCAATTGGGCTAATTACGAAGCAGACCTCCTTTACAGCGACAAATGTGACGCTAACCACTGCATATCCAGTTCCATGGCACCAAATTCCCACGGATCCACGCTCTTACGAGATAATATTTCCGCAACTCTTCGAAGCGGATAGCCGACAATCGATTTTTCAGACAGTACTTCCGACTGATTTACAGCGTGAGGAGTTCCTCCAAAACTGGCTGAAAGATTCCACCATCAAGGAAGCATTGACACGGCTATCTCAATCCTCCTCGTTCAATTCGGAGTAGGTTATAGAGGCAAGAGATAAAACTCGTATCGTCTAAGTTTTTTCGTCGTAGAGAGCGTGCAGGGCGGACAACTGTCCGCGAAGGCGGACAATCAGCGCGAAGCGCTCTAGCGAAGGAGTTCACTCCATCGCGATGTTTACAAGCTTTATCTGATCTGTCTATGAGCTTACAGCGAGCGTGGCCACCAGAAGCGATGGACTGAAGTCCTTGGCCGAACGTCCGCCTGCGCGGACACAAAGCCGTTGCTTTCCATAAACGAGATGAGTCTGCGACTGATGTCGCTCCGTCCGAACGGACGGCCCGGCGGAGCCGCGTAGCGAAGGACAACGTCCTTTGATTCTGTACGTCGAAGCTGATTCAGAGATACTTATGACACACGAATCCCAGCCCTGGCCTCCCCCCTTTACGCTTTCTCTGCTCAAAGCAGGGGAGCGATTGGAAAACGATGTCAACGAGCGCCCTGCTCCTGCCAATATGGTCGTAGGGGAGAATGTCCGCATGGACAGTGTGGCAGGCTTCAAGCAGTTCCGGACGAAGGCCGAGGTTGGGATGCGGGTTGGAGATCGCACGACGCTCTGTGGGGTGCAGTTCGCGACCAGTGAGCGTGGCGTCATTGAGATCGGGGCCGACTGTTATATCGATGGCGCGTCTATTATTGCGGAGGAGAGGGTGACGATTGGGGACCGCGTCGTTATCGCAGTGCAGGTCACGATTGCGGATTCGGACTTTCATCCTATCGATCCCGAACAGCGTGCGCTCGACTGTGTCGCGCTCTCTCCAAGCGGCGACGGCAACCGTCCGCCCTTTCTGACCCGCCCTGTCGTTGTCGAAGACGATGTATGTATCGGGTTCGGGGCGGTTTTGCTGAAGGGAGTGCATGTGGGGCGCGGGGCCATTGTCGGCGCGGGCAGCGTGGTGACGAAGGACGTGCCGGAAGGGATGATCGTTGCGGGCAATCCGGCCCGTGTCGTTGGCCCGGCGGAGGACGAGCGTGAGCGTCTATAGGAACCCCTACGACTGGTGCGACTACGCCGTGCCGGACAACGTGCAGTTCGGCCCCCGCTCCTTCATCGAATCTGCCTACTGTTTTCGGCAGTTTTTCAGCCGCTGCCAGCCGGGGCTGATTCTCGGCGACTCCGCGATGATCTGCGAAGGCACCGACCTTGTCATCGGCGAAAACGGCGTCGTCGAACTGGACGACTATGCGATGCTGACCAGCGTCTATGTCCGCTGTGAGGAGCGCATCACCATCGGCAAACGCGTGATGATCTCCTGGAGCGTAGGGATCTTCGACACCGAGGTTTTCCCAAGCCGTGCCCATGATCGCGCTGCCGCCATCGTGCAGTCACAGCAGGATGTGTTTGGGCGTATTCCCTGCGTGACGCCGCGCCCGGTGGTCATCGAGGACGACGCCTGGATCGGCTTCGGTTCCATCGTGCTGCCGGGAGTGCGGATCGGCGCGAAAAGCATTGTCGGCGCGAAGTCCGTCGTCCACACCGACATTCCCTCCGGCGTCATCGCCGCCGGAAACCCTGCCCGCGTTGTCCGCCGCCTTGAACCAGGCGAAATCGTGCGTCCTGAAGCCAGATAACCCGCGAGAGGAGAATTTTTTAATGTCCAAAGGGCGTATCGTGGTCGGGGGCATTCTGTTTACGTTTCCTATCGGCGGCGTCCTATGGCAGCATCTGCACTATCTGCTCGGACTGCGCCGACTTGGCTACGACGTCACTTATATCGAGGTGAACGAGTACTACCCGAACGACTACGAAGGGGATGGCGGTGGCTTCCCCGACATCGAGCGTGTCGTGCGTCGGGTTGCGGCGCTTCTGGAGCGTTTTGGATTTGCGGACTGCTGGCACTATGGGGTGAAATGGGAAGAGCAGACCTGGGGACTCACGCCGGAAGCGGCAGACGAATGCCTGCGCACCGCCGATGCCTATCTGAACCTGTGCGGTTCGCAGATTCTCGACGAACGCCACCTCGCCTGCCCGCGCCGGATCCTGCTGGAGACCGATCCGGTGGAAGTGCAGGTCGCGCTGGGTAAGAACGAGCAGGCTGCGTTCGATTTTCTGAACTCCCACACCCACCTCTTCACCTTCGGCGAGAACATCGGAACCCCCTTCTGCCCGCTCTCCACCGGCGGCTTTGACTGGAAACATACCCGACAGATCGTCTGTGTGGAGGAGTGGGATACCGGAGCGCTGCCTGCGCCCGACGCACCCTACACCACCATTGGGAACTGGGACGTGGTCGGCAAAGACATTACCATCGACGGCACAGTCTATCACTGGCAGAAGGGATTGGAGTTCCTGAAGGTGAAAGAACTTCCGGAGCGTGTCGCCGCCCCGTTCGAATTGGCGATGCGGTTCGGCGAAGAAGCGGATCAGCGTCTAATGGAGAGTCATGGCTGGCGCACCCGTTCGGCCATCGGAATCTCGCTCGATCTGGATGTCTACCGCAGCTACATCCAGCGTTCACGGGGCGAGTACACGGTGGCAAAAGAGCAGAACATCGTGTTTCAGACGGGTTGGTTCAGCGACCGGGCCGCGACCTACCTGGCCGCCGGTCGCCCTGTGATCAATCAGGACACGGGATTCGCGCACAACCTGCCGACCGGCAGCGGACTGTTCTCGTTCCGCGATCTGAGCGACAGCATCGCCGCCGTCCAGACCATCGAAGCCGACTATGCGGCCAGTTGCCGCGCCGCGCGCGAGATCGCCCGCGAATATTTCAACTACGATAGAGTCCTGTCGAAACTGCTGCGCGACGCAGGCCTTGAGGGATCATGACCGAACACAAGCAGGATGTGCGTGTTATCGTCAATGCGGACGATCTAGGGCATTCGCAGGGGCCGAACTGGGGCATTGAAGAAGGGCATCAGCACGGCATCATCACGAGCGCCAGCCTGATGGTCAACCGGCCCGCCACGGCGGAAGGCGTCCGTGTGGCGCAGCGAAATCCTGCGCTCTCAGTCGGGCTGCACCTCAACGTGACGGATGAGGACTGGGAAGCCGTCGATCTGGCCGATGTCGCATGGGTAGAGCGAGAGCTGAAGGCGCAGTATGCCCTTTTCTGCGACCTGCTCGGCCGTCCTCCCACGCACCTCGATTCCCACCATCACATCCACTGGAAATCCGAGCATACCCCCACATTTTTGCGCTTTGCCGCCGAGCACGGTCTGCCGTTGCGCCACTATTCGAGCGCGGAGTACATTGGCCACTTTTACGGGCAGTGGGAACACGAAGTCACGGAACTGACTCCGGTGGAGGAGCCTTACTTGCAGGAGTTGCTGGAAGGCTTCACGCCAGGTCTTTACGAACTCGCCTGTCATCCCGGCTATGTCACCCCCGACCTGAACTCTATCTACAGCATCGAACGCGAAACGGAACTCGCCACCCTCAAATCTCCTGTCATTCGCGCCGTGATCGACTCGCGTGACATCCAACTCTGCAGCTTCGCGACCGTTGTGGTTGCCCCTCCTCTCAGTGATGCTGAAGAGAAGTAGGCGTGGGGTTCTCGTTCGATGGCGCGGGGAGCAGGCATATTATCATGGCATGGTCGCAACGACGGGCGTCAATTTGATCGACGCTTGGCGGCCAGCCTATCGCTTTATACCGACGAGTCGAACTTAATGCACAGCAACGACGTTGGCACAGAAAGTGGAGGAGGATCAGATCGGTATGGGAGACCTCTCCTCCTTAGATAACCCCATCTGGGGCGCATTGACAACGGTTCATGAATCGCTGGCCATCTCGTCAGGTCTCGCGCGTCGATACCATCGTGATATTTCGCCGCTCGCTGCTCTCCGCGAACCCACAGAACAAGCTTTTGACGACCTATCTCGCTTAGTGGACCGAGAAGAAGCCGTTGGTCTCTTTACCCTCTCGGAGGTCAAGGTTCCAGAAGGCTGGGAAACGGTAAGAGAGGGCTGGATGGAGCAGATGATATTTGGAGGGGCAAACGCAGAACAGACTTCATCGTTCCCCATTTTGCATCAGAACGAAGTGACCGAGATGATGGCTCTGACTGCTGCGACAGAACCCGGACCATTTCGCAGCAGAACCATCGAGCTGGGGCTCTATCTTGGTATCCGAAACGAAAACGGTCGCTTAATATCCATGGCTGGCCAGCGATTGAGGCTCAATGGCTTCACCGAGATCAGCGCCGTATGCACCGATCCAGAATATCGAGGGCGCGGCTTTGCCGGGGCGTTGGTGTTGTCGCTAAGTCGTCATATCGAGGAGGCAGGAAGCGTTCCTTTTCTACACGTCAAAACGGAAAACGGCGCAAAATCGCTCTATGCAAAACTTGGTTTCCAGGTTCGGAGCCGTATCCGATTAACCGCCGTTGTCAGAAAATGAGGCGCTCTCGTTCCATAGTAGCAACCGTTCAATTATGGCGGCGATTTGGGTATACTCAGGTCCACACTTTGCTGTGTTCTCGCGGCACAGGGTACAATGCTTATGCAGCGTGTCCTGCGACATGATTCGTAGAAGACACGAGCACAGAAGATCCCTGGGTCTCGTTAGGTTTACATTGTATCGAGGACGATCGACAGGAAACACAGATCAGGAGAACACGAAATGGCTATTCAGCTAGGGGATGCGGCGCCCGATTTTACGCAAGAATCGACGGAAGGTCCCATCCATTTTTACGAGTGGGCAGGCGACAGTTGGGTCGTTCTGTTTTCGCACCCAAAAGACTATACGCCCGTCTGCACGACGGAACTGGGCGCTGTCGCCCGCCTCAAGCCGGAGTTCGATGCTCGGAACGTCAAAGTCATCGGGCTGAGCGTAGATCCGCTCAAAGACCACGAAGGCTGGTCCAAGGACATCGAGGAGACGCAGGGAACGGCCCTGAACTTTCCCCTGATCGCGGATGCCGACCGCAGCGTCGCGACCCTGTACGGCATGATCCATCCGAATGCCGACAACACCTTCACCGTCCGCTCGGTCTTCGTCATCGGACCGGACAAGAAAGTCAAACTGATGCTGACATACCCGGCCGGCACCGGTCGCAACTTCACCGAAATCCTGCGCGTCATCGATTCGCTGCAACTGACGGCGAACTACAAGGTCGCCACGCCTGCCGACTGGAAGCAGGGGGACGATGTCATCATCACCCCGGCGGTCTCCAACGAAGAGGCCGACAAGGCGTTCCCGAAGGGCTACACCACTATCAAGCCCTACCTGCGCACGACACCCCAGCCCAACCTTTAGGCTGCGCCCGCCAACGATTGCCGGAAGGGTCCTCCTCCCGGCAATCGTTTTATTTTCTATCGCTCTATTTTTAAGAGGAGCCGCCATGTACTTCAAACAGATCCTCAACGAACGCTGTGGATGCGCCTCTTATGTGATCGCCTGCCACTCGCGCGACGCCGTTATCGTAGACCCCGCCATCGATATTCAGGAGTACGAGAGCCTGCTCCAGGCCCGGAACCTGAAACTCCGTTATGTTATCGACACCCATGTGCATGCCGACCATATCTCCGGGGCGCGTCTGCTCGCGCAGAAGTATGGCGCGGAACTCTGCATGTATGTGGATGCCCAGGTCACCTATCCGTTTCGGCCCCTGCAGAACGGCGAAGAGCTTGCGGTGGGCCAACTGCGTATCAAAGTTTTGCACACGCCCGGCCATCGTCCGGAACTGATCTCCCTGCTGGTCATCAATCCACAGCGCAGTCCGGAGCCCTCGATGGTTCTGACCGGTGACTCGCTGCTGGTCGGAGATGTCGGTCGCCCCGATTTTGGCGGCGGCGATGCCGCGCAGCAGTACGACAGCCTCTCCCGCCTCCTGCGTCTGCCCGACTGGGTCGCGGTGTTTCCCGGCCACTTCGAAGGCCCCTGCGGCAAAGGGATGTGCGGACGCCCAAGCACCACGATCGGCTTCGAGCGGCTGTTCAATCCTATGGCGCGACTCGAACGCCCGATGTTTCTGGAGGCGCTCTGTGCGGAGGTGCCGCCGCGCCCTCTGAACATGACCGCCGTCGAAGCGACCAATCGCGGCGCCGTAGACATGCCCTGGGTGATGCTGACCACCTCTCCGCCAATACGGGAGGTCTCTCTGGACGATGTCGAAGCACGCGCGGCCGACTCCGTCGTGCTGGATGTTCGGGAGCCGGAGGAGTACGCGAAGGGACACATACCCGGCGCGGTCAATCTGCCCCAGGCCGAACTCGCGACTCGCTTGAACGAGATTCCGCAGGACCGTCCGGTCTTCGTCGTCTGCTTGGCGGGCATGCGCTCCCTGCGCGCCTCCCAGTTTTTGGTGCAGCGAGGCTACACTAACATCGTGAGCATGGCAGGCGGAACCGACGCGTGGATCGAGGCAGGCAAGCCGGTCGCGACGGGCGAAGTCTACGAGGCTGCTCCCAACTACGTCGAAAGCCTCTGGTCCCACGGCGGCGGCTACAGTTACGAGATCTAACGGTATCTCAACAATAGGATCATGGGGCGTGTTATAATGGTGTCAATAGGAGGCAACGCATATGGCACAACTGGATACGAACCAGCCCAGCAAAGTCTTTCGGGGCACATGGGATGAGATACTTACCCATAGCGACGAGATTCCCCAAACGTCCGAGGTCGAACTGAGGGTTTTTGAACCGAAAAGGCAGACCGCGACAATGGCTTTGATGACGTCCTGGTTAGAAGAAGATGCTACCGACGATCTGGAGGAGATCCGCGCCGCCGAGGAAGAGTTGCGTGAGTTCAAGCGCAATATGAATCTTCCCCGCAAAGAATCTGGCGCTAGATTGCTTTACCCGGAGGTGGAATGAGCCTGACGGTATTTCTTGACGCCGGTCCGCTTGGACTGATTACCAATCCGAAAAAGACACCCATCACGATTGCGGTCGCCCAATGGGTCTTTGATATGGAAGCCGCCGGACATCGTTTCCTCGTTCCTGCGATTGCGGATTACGAAGTAAGGCGCGAACTGGTACGCGTTGGAAAGGCAACCGGCATCGCCCGCCTTAACGCGTTCAATGCCGCTGAACCGGACAGGTTCTTGTCTGTCACAAATACAGCCCTGATACTTGGCGCAGACCTGTGGGCGCGTGCCAGAAACGCAGGAACCGCAACCGCTGATCCCAAAGAACTTGACGGCGACGTGTTGATTGCCGCCCAGGCCCTCGATATGGGATTGCCAACCTCAGATTTCATCATTGCGACGGTGAACGTCGGCCATCTGTCCCTCTTCGCTCCTGCCGACCTATGGACAAACATCACCCCATAAGAATTTTTCGTAGGCGTCCGTGTAAAAACGGGCATATTATTGGTTTTAGGCGAAGACGTCGGCTACATAGCGGCCGTGCAGGCGTTCCATCGTGCTGATCCACTGTTCGGCTTGTTCCTGGGTGGCGTGGGTGGCTTCCTGGTAGATGCGAACGCAGGTGGCGTAGACACCGGGGGCCATGCGGCGACCGTCGCCGCAGACGAAGAAGGTTGCGCCTTGCTTAACCAACTCCACGACTTCGGCGCGATCTTGCCAGAGGCGATCCTGTACGTATTTTACGTCGCCTGTGGACGCGTTGGAGAAGGCGGGGTGGACACGCAGGATGCCTTCTGCCTCCCACTGTGTCAGTTCCTCTTTGTAGAGAAAATCTACGTCCGGATGCGTGCAGCCAAAGAAGAGGAGCGCGGGGCCGAACGGCTGGCCTGCCGCCTCCGCGATGCGGGCAGCGCGGTCCTGGAGGAAGCCCCGGAAGGGCGCGATTCCGGTTCCTGCGCAGACCATGATGAGCGGCTTCTCCAGCGACTCGGGCGGATGAAAGGCGACCTGAGACGGGCGGACCGTCATCGGGATCTTCGTTCCCGGACGGGCCTGGGCCAGATGGGTCGAGGCTGCACCGTAGTAACGGCCCTGTCCGGAGAGGGCAGGCGCGTCCACGACGGCGAGCGTAAGGGTGCAGTGGTCGGCGCTCCAGAGGGGGGACGAGGAGATCGAGTACTGACGCGTCTTGAGGGGTGCGAGCATCTGCAGGAAGGCCGCGAAGGTGAGCCCGCAGGAGGGAGTGCGCTCCAGCAGGTCGAGGACGCTGACGCGCTTGTGCAAGATCTCCGCTTCGTAGGTCGCGTCGTCGGCGAGCAGGGCGGTGAGGGCTTGCTTCTCAGGAGGGCAGGGCGTCGAGACGATCAGCAGTTCGACCTGCTTGTGCGTTGCAGGGGAGCCCAGTTCCACATAGCTCGCGAGCAGTTCGCCGACCGTTACCGGCTGATCCGTCGGGAAGAACGTCTGCCCGCCGGACACGAGATGGATCTTCACCTGAGCGTCGTAAGCGAGGCCGAAACGATGCAGCGCCCTGTCCACATTTACCGCCGGATTCAGCGGCAGGACGGCCAGATAGTCCCCGGCGCGATAGTGCATGCCTTCGGGCAACGCGACCTCGATATGATGTTTCGAGCGGGCGTTGGGCATGGCGAGGTTCGCGAGTTCGCGGTTCTCGACGATCATTCCGAACTCCAACTCGCTCTGACGTGTGGTCGGATTCCGCGTCTTCGGAATGAACTCGACTTCGAAGAGCGGCATGGGGCCGGTCGTGCGCGCTTCCTGTCCAAAGGCCGCGCCGATCTTCGTCCAGAAGCCTTCGTACCAGCGGTCGAAATCTCCGAAGAAGTCGCCTCGTGCGTTGGCTTCGCCCCGCTCCATCAGGCGCTTCGCCCCTCCCACTTCCAGTTTCTCATCGACGTGCTTGGGAATCGCCTGATAGGTGCGCGCCCAGTCTCGGTTGCCGCAGCCGAACACCACATACTTGACGCCCGTGAGAGATTCGGGGGGCAGAGCGTCGATCCACTCCATAAACTTCCGAGCATTGTCCGGTGCATGCCCTTCATACGAGGCGGTCACGACAACGACTGCGCCCTCAGTGGGCAGTTTGCCGGCTGCGGAGTCGAGCGTGCTGAGGGTGGGCAGGTAGCCTTGCGCTCTGGCATCGGTGGCGATGCGCTGGGCAAACGCTTCCGCAGAGCCAGCGTTCGAGCCGAACAGCACCTGGATCAGAATGCCGTTCGTCGCCTTCGGGCCACTCTGCGCATCCGGTTTCGCCGTAGCAATACCGCCTGTGACAGACGCCTGGGAAGAAGTGACAATAACGTTGGCCCTACGCTTTGCATAGATTTCGAGGCCGTGCGGCTTCATCGTCAGGGTCTCTTTGATCTCCAACTGATAGCCGGGATCGGTCAGAGAGAGATCGAAGCGTTGCAGGATCATGGCCAGCAGCAGGGTGGCTTCCTGAAGCGCGAACGGGCGACCGATGCAGGCGCGCTGACCATTACCGAAGGGTTTCCAGGCGTTGGGAGGCAACTTCGCGGCGTTCTCGAATGCGAAGTGGTCCGGATTGAACTCCTCGGCATCTGCGCCCCACACCTTCGGGTCGCGATGCAGCATCGGCGCCAGGATGAACAGCGTCTGATCGTTGCGCACGGGATATTTGCCGCCGAGCGTCGTCTCCGCTTCGTAGGGATAGACGGCGAAGGCGGGAGCGGTCGGCCACAGGCGCAGCGCCTCCTTCAAAACCTGGTCGCGATAGGAGAACTGCGCGATATGCTCGAAGCCCGGCATGGCATTGCCCAGCGCCTTCTCGACCTCCTCGCGTGCCCGTGCCATGACCTCGGGGTTGCGCAGCAGAGCGTAGAGAGCGAAAGAGAGCAGGCCGGGGAACATGTTGCGCAGCGCGGCCGGGCCGAACACCGGCATCAGAATGCGGTGCGCTTTGCCCCAATCCGGCTCCTGGGTTTCTGCGGTGAACAGGCCGTCTCCCGCGAAATCCCGCACCTGCCAGAGCGCCGCATGGACCTTCTTGTCGAATCGCCGCTCGTCGCACAGCTCGTTCACCAGTTCCTGCGAACTGACGACGATCAACTCCCGACCCGGCAGTTCCATACGAAAGATCGGCCCATATTCCCGCGCCAGCGCCATCAGCGACTGCACGGGCGCATGCGTGTCTATATCCGGGATATTGCCGACAACGGGAGCAGGCTTGGGGCCAGGAAAAACGGAGGGGGTTTGTTTGTTCATGGTATGTTGCTGGCCCTTTCCACAGAATGGTTATCGCACCGCACGTCGTGAAAATTAACATACCCTAATTATGTCTGCTTACGCCACCGCCGGAATCGTGGTTCAAGACGAAAGGTCAGCTCTCGTGGTTGTCTGTTTTCGAGAGGGACTGAAAGGGGACCGATGAGCGGAGAGCACATTGACAGAAGTGCGGATTCGGGCTATTATAGCGAGACAGATTTGCCCGTCCTGGCGTATGGTTCCCGGACGGGTTTTGGTCGTCGCGTCTACAATGATTTCAGCGATAAAATGGCAGGCCGAGCGTCGGCAAGCCCGAAGGGCTTGGGTCGTGATAGCAAAGGAACGTTATGAGCGAGGGTGAAAAGCTGTTCGTCACGCCGCCTGATGCGGAGGCGCAGTGGCAGGAGTTCGAGGCGCTGGTGCGCAGCGAAGCCGCTTTCTTCGATGCGACCGGCCCGATAGCGGGGGCGCGGGCGCCGGGGCGACTCGATGTGATGGGCGGAGTCGCGGACTACTCCGGGAGTGTTGTGATGGAGCTGCCGATTGCGGAGGCGGCTTGTGTCGCCTGGCAGTGGCGTGAAGATCGGGATCTGCGGATTCGCAGCGTCGGATCGGAGAGCGACGGGCTGGACCCGTATGTCACGCTCTCGCTCGATGACCTGATCGACAGCGACAATCGGATGCGGCCCATCGAAGAGGTCAAGGCGCGGCTGACGGCGGAACCAACGAAGCGCTGGGCAGCCTATCTGGCGGGCTGCTACTATGTGCTGCTCGCCGCCTACAGCAAAGTCTCGCAGGGGAAGGTCGATGCGCGGCTGGGAGAACAGGGAGCGAATATTCTGCTCAAAAGCGACGTGCCGCTCGGCGCGGGAGTCTCCTCTTCCGCTGCAATCGAGGTGGCGACGATGCAGGCGCTCAGCGAGGCGTCCGGCGTGCAGCCCAGCGATCTGACCCTGGCGGCATGGTGCCAGCGGGTCGAGAATGCGATCGTCGGCGCGCCCTGCGGCCTCATGGACCAGGTGACCGTGGCGCTCGGCGAGGCCAATGCCCTGACGGTGTTGCGGTGCCAGCCGCACGACTTGTTGGGCACCCAGCAGATTCCGGTCGGATGGCGGTTCGTGGGGATCGATTCCGGCGTCAAGCACTCCGTGGGCGGTTCTGCCTACACCCGTGCCCGTGTCGGCGCGTTCATGGGCCTCAAGATCATCCAGTTGGAGAGCGGCGGCAAACTGCTCGACAACTATCTATGCAATATGAGTCCCGACGAGTTTCTGGCCTATCGCGACCTGCTCCCGGAGACCCTGACCGGCGCGGAGTATCACGATCTCTATGGCCGTCTGCCCGATCCCGTCACCCGTGTCGATCCATCGGAGACCTATCGCCCGCGTACCTGCGCCGAGCATCCGATCCTGGAAAACGAGCGCGCGAAGCATCTGTTCGCCCTGATGCAGATCGCCGTCATTCGCCAGGAGGAGAGCCTCGCAGTGCATGGACAGGTGGGCCTGGACGAGCCGGTGCTGATCGAGGCCGGGCGGCTGATGTATCTGGCGCACGCCTCGTATGGCGATCGTCTGGATCTCGGTTCGCCGGAGACGGATATGCTGGTGAATCTCGTGCGGGAGCGCGGGGCAGCACGCGGGCTCTACGGAGCGAAGATCACGGGCGGCGGCGCGGGCGGCACGGTCGCGGTGCTCTGCCTGGATTTGCCAGAGGCGGAGGACGCGCTGCGCGAGGTCTGCACTGTCTATACCGAGCGTACCGGCATCACGCCGCGCACGTTTGTCGGCAGTTCGCCGGGAGCCATCGCGTTCGGCGCGCGGTTAATTCCGCGCGGCTGAGGTGAGGTTTTTAGACAGGATTAACAGGATTTTCAGGATTGACAGGATGGATATTGGGGATTCCCCCATGGGGCTTCGAGGAGTGAACCAGTGGCTGCTAAAGTACGCAAGGCGGTGATTACGGCGGCAGGGCGCGGGACGCGGATGTATCCCGCCACGACGACGATTCAGAAAGAGATGCTGCCTCTGATGGATGTCGATGGGCTGTGTCGCCCGGTCATTCAGATCATCATCGAAGAGGCGCTGGCCAGTGGGATCGAAGAGATCTGCCTGGTGGTCAATCCGCACAACCGGCATCAGATCGAGCAGCATTTTGCGCCGCTGACCCCGGACGAACTCCGTCTGTTTAAGGGCAAGGACTGGGCTTTGCTCGAATCTGCGCGCATCCAGCAGATCGCGGCACGCCTGACGTTCGCCGTGCAGGCTACGCCGGACGGATACGGCCACGCCGTCTATGCGGCGCGGGAGTTCGTGGGGGACGAGCCGTGCCTGGTCATGCTCGGCGACCATATCTACACGTCCAGCGAGGAGCGCCGCTGCGCTCGCCAGGTGCTCGATGTCTACGAGCAGTACGGCGGCAGCGTCTCCGCCGTCCAGCAGACCCCGACCGACCTGCTGCATCTTTTCGGCACGGTCTGCGGAGAGCGTGTCTCCGATCGCCCTGCTGTCTACGATGTCGCCACCATCGTCGAGAAGCCTTCCATTGAATACGCCGAGCAGCATCTGCGCCAGGAGGGCCTGCTGCACGGCATGTATCTCTGCTTCTTCGGCATGCACGTCATGAATCCCGGAATCTTCGACTGCCTCAAATACGCTATCGACAACGACCTACGCGAAAAGGGCGAGTTCCAGTTCACCGCTGCCCAGGAGCGTCTCCGCGCCAGTGGCGAAAAATACTACGCCTACGAGACCCTCGGCGACCGCCACGACATCGGAATCCCCTTCGGCTACGCCCAGACCCAGGCCGCGCTCGCCCTCAACTCCATCTACAAAGAGCAGATGCTCGCCGAACTCGTCCGCACCCTCGCCGTCCCCCACCGCGCCATCCCCGAACCCTTCCGCGACTAGATTAGGTGTGAAAATCACCTACATGGTTTCAATGCTCGCCTGCTCTTTTCGGGCAGCTTGCAGCTTGCAATCGAGCTTATAGTTGCGTTCTCGAGGAGGCTCTTTGTCCGGATCATAGCGCTCTTGAATGTCAGAACTCCATGGCGTTGTTTCCTGCAAGGCAAAGTACCGCTCGAATGGAGTGATCCCGTTTAAGGAAGTGTGCGGACGCTGCCAGTTGTAGTAGTGCTGCCATAAGGCCAGCTCGTCCGCTAGCTCGGGATCGGCAAGGTTCGCAGTGGCCCAGAACTCGATCCGATCCGTCTGCTGGCTGCGCTCGACCTTGCCATTGAGAAGGGGCATACCAGGCGGATTAGGACGGAACTTGATGCTGTTCTCACGCATCGCCTCCTGGAACACATGACCAAAAAACTCGTCGCCTCGGTCGGTCTGGATCCGTTCGACGGGAAAGGGCAGTTCCTCGATCACCCGCTCGAGCAGGAAGTCCACGGCGTTCTCGGCCGTGCGCGCCGAAT
>JAYUMV010000258.1:0-4799 GCA_043762265.1 Chthonomonadaceae bacterium
GCCTTCCGGCATGGCCTGAAGTTTGCCCGCGAGGTAGGCGAGCTGGCCGATATAGTACTGCGTGATATGCAGATAGTCTTCGGACGTGTCGTGGTGCGAGGCGGGATGGTGGGAATCACGCACGCCGAGGAACGGATAGAAGAGTCCGGAGAGGTCACGGCACATCAACATGGTCGCGATGCGGGTCTTGTCGGTCTGGATCGCCAACGCGACGACGTCACACATCAGACGCATGTGCTCGCGGATGTCTTCTGGCAGACCGTTGTCCGGGCGCTTCATCATCGCCACGAGCAGCTTGCCCTGATCTTTCGCCTTACCGGCAGCTTTGCCCATGTCGCCGCGCATCTTCTGGGCGCGCTGTTCCACTTCCCGCACACTCGTCAGATATTCGTCCAGCTTCGCCTTATCGTCCTGGCTTATACGGCGGCGCAGACCGCTCGCTTCCCCGCTGACGCGGTCCAGGATGCTCTCCATACGCCGGTTGCCGCTGTTCTCGAACAGACTGTCGAAGGCGAGAGAGGGATAGACCTCGGTGGGCACGGGCGAGTCCGCGCTCTGCCAGGAGATGTGCGAACTGTAGGCCATGGAGAAGTTCGACTCGTGGTAGCCGGTCAGCGGCTGTTCGCAGGCCAAAACCAGGCTCGGCTGCACGGCGTCCTGTCCGAGGCGAGAGGCCAATACCTGATCGATGCTGATGCCGCCGTGCAGCACCGCGCCGCGCGTGAGCGGCATCCCCGAGAGCAGGTTGCCGGTCATGCCGGGGTGGATGCCCACGCCGGTGGCGGGCTTGTTGAACAGGCCGTTGATGACGTTAAGTTTGGTCTTGAACGGCGCCAGGGGTTCCAGGCACCTGCTCAACTCCATGTCCGCGCCTTCGCCCTTCGCCCACCAGTGATCCGGGTTGATGCCGGTGCCCATAAACTGGACCACGAAGCGCTTCGGCGGCGTGCTTGCCGCTTGCGTCGCCTCCTCGGCGGCTCCCCAGACCGGAACGGACTCGAGCCAGGGCAGAGCCATAGCGACGCCGGCCCCACGGAGGAAAAGACGTCGGGAGAGCGGTCGGCGCGGCGTGTTATCGTGATTCGACATGTGGTTTAATCCCTCGCTAGAGTCGCGGATGCGCGTCGGTTGCGGAACTGTTTGCTGGTGACGATGGTCTCCACAAGCGTTCCAAATTTGTAGTCTCCTGCGGCCAGTCGCTGCTGCATCTGCTGGAGCAGCAGATCGTCGGACGGCTGCAGGGTGCGTCCTAATCCGTAGGACACCATTTTACGGTCCAGTGTGTCAAGAAAATCTTTCTGACGCGCCTGATGAATGAACGCCTGGAGCCCTCCGATTCCATTACGATCCGTTCCGCCGGGGAAAGGAGCGTTCGCGTCGATGGGTTTGCCGCCAAGATCTTTGCTGCGCAGTTCGCCGATCGGCCCATAGCCTTCGAAGACGAGGCCATAGGAGTCGAAGCGCGCATGGCACCCGGCGCAGGCCGGATTCTTGCGATGCTCGGCAAGCGCCTGCCGCAGGGTCAGATCGCCCATCTTGCTCTCGTCGGTCGGCAGGGCCGGGACCGTGGCGGGCGGCGGCGGAATGTACTCGCCCAACACCCGCTTCACGACCCAGTTACCGCGCTTCACCGGACTGGTGCGCAGGCCAGGGGAGTTCTGTGTGAGGAAGACCGCCATCGGCAGCAGCCCGCCGCGCCCGTAGTGGTCGGCATTGTCCACGCGGACCCAGTCGGTCCCGGTCGGGTGGATATCGGTCATTCCGTAGTGCCGCGCCAGGGCAGCGTTCACAAAGGTGTGTTTCGCATAGACCATGTCCAGCACGGAGCGGTTATTTTGAAACTCGTCCACGAGGAAATGCAGTGGCTCTTCGAACATCGACTGGCGCAGATTGTCGTTGAAGGTGGGGAACCGGTTGCGGTCCACCGCATTGGCCTCTTCGAAGCGACGGAAGTCCAGCCAGTTGCCGCCGAACTCCAGCGCCAACGCCCGCACACGAGGATCCTTCAGCATTCGATGGGCCTGCGCGGTGAGCACTTCCGGCTTGTGCAGGTCGCCAGCGGCAGCATGGGAAAGCAGCTCTTGATCCGGCATGCTGGACCAGAGAAAGTAGCTCAAGCGGCTCGCCAGCGCATAGTCCGGCAGCGGCTGCACGCTTCCGACAGCGGGCGGAACGGCGGCGGTACGCCCTGGCATCGAGACTGTCCGAACCCCCGGAGATTTGGGAGCCGCTTCGGGCGCTTCGAGATCGAGGCGGAACAGGAACTTCGGCGACATCAGCACACTGACCACGCAGTCCCGCATCGCATCCTCGTGCGTCAGCCCATCCTTCTGCCGCAGCGATTGGTAGAACGACATCAGGTCGGCCCGCTCCGCTTCGGTTAGAGGGCGGCGGTAGGCACGTTGGGCGAACTCGACGAGCGCCTTTCGCTGCACAGGCTCGGAGGCTGTACGCGCTCTTTCAGTCGCCCGAATATGGGTGGACACCCATTTGAAGTGCTCATCGATCGCCTGAAGCGCATCCGGTTGGCCGCCGTTTTTGCGTGCCTTCGCCAGATAGAGGCCGGCCAGCTTCGTGATCTTCGCATCCGAGATGGAGTCGGGATCTTCGGCGCGCACGAAATTGAACTCCGCGTCGTTGATCGTGCCAGCCTCGGCCCGCTCGTATACGAAGAACTCTTTGTGCATCCGCTCGGGGACATAGGCGACGGTGTCGAAATCCAGCCACATACGGTCCAGGGTCTTCCGGCCGTTCTCATCCAGGATCATCTCCATGAGGGGCGTGTCGTCGCGGAAATAGCCCATCGAGTTGTGCAGTCCCGCCGTCAGAAGTCGGCCTTTGTCGCCCGGATCGTCCACGAACATGCGGCCGCGCTCGGAGATGTAGAACGCGTCGGGAAAGACGTTGCAGAACGCGTTGAACGCTGCCAGATAGGGCGCACGGGCATTCGCATCCGACGGCACGAAGATATCGGGATCCACCTTATCGGTGACGGACTCCTGCACATTCTTGTTGCCGTTGCGCCGGTTCACCATATGGGTATGCGGCGCTCCGTCCACCTGCAAAGGTTCGGGATAGAGCATCCGGCGATGGGAGGCGTATTCGCGATCCTTCCAGAGCACGAAACACTGGCCACCATTCGAGAAGCCGCCGGGCACCTGGAGGTTAGGGAATTTCCACGCGATCTTCTTCCGCAGGCCGGTCACCCAGTCCCGCATCGCTTCGCAGCCTGAACGCGCAACGTCCGGTTGCCCCTTCTGAGGAGCGGGCAAAGCATTCCACTGCGTGCGCAATTTGGCCAGGGGGCCGACTGTCTCACCAGGCGCGTAGAACGTCTTCCACACCAGTTCCAGATATTGCGGGCTGACTTTCGCCTCCGCAGCAACGGTTTGCAGCGTAGCGGTAGGCATCCCCAGTTCCGCGCGATGGCGATACCGCCAGGCAGCCTGGAAGTAGTCCGCATAATCGGTCGGCTGCTTCTTGTAGAAATCGACGATGCGTAAAATACAGAATTTGTCACGGTCGGTCTCGGCCAGCACGGGGTGCGAAGCGAACTCGATCCCTGCATTGGTCAGCACCAGATGGTCCGAGATCTCCTTCGCCGCCACGAAATACTTCTTCATGAGGGCCGGAGAGAGCGTCAGCGATTCGCCGGAGTTGTCGAAGCCTTCCTGGTTTGCAGGATCGACCGGGAACTCTTTGGTAGGATGCAGATCCTGGCCGGTGAGGTCGCGGATGGTATAGTCGTACTCCGCGTTGCTCAGACGGCGCGCCAGCACGGGTCCGGGGTCTCCCGCGTTGCGCTGCGAGGCGTAGAGTTTCACCGCGCGAATCCAGTCGAGGACTGCGTCACGCTGCTTGGCCGAGGGCTGCTTAGCGAACGTCGCAGGCGGCATCTGCTTCGCGTCCAGTCGCTCCAGCACGAGCGCCCAGTGCGGATAGTCCTGCATCACCGACGTTAGACTTCCGAAAGAGGTCAAGTCAAGCTGCGCCTGCGGCTTGTTCTTGCCGTGGCAGGCGGCGCAATAGGCCTGCATAAACGGTTTGACCGTAGCGGTAAACTGCTTGTCCAGTTCCGTTGCGGTCGGAGCCGGTTTGCCAGCGCCGGATGCACCCGACCAAGCCAGCACGATCGGCAGTGCCAGAGTCCCTGCCAGAACACTCCCCGCATAGGGATTGAGCGTGAAATTACGGCGCATAAATTCGTGTACTCCTGTTCAACCCATGGCATCTACCAGGGAAGCCCGATGTTGAACCCATCTCGTCTGCGATCCATAGAAGACATGGCAAGGGGACTGTTGCCTTTAGGCGACATTGGGAAGGAAGAGGACGCCGCCTTGCGGCATTTCCCAAATCCTCCTAGCCTACGGAGGATTTCATCCTGTTGCGATACCGGTGTTTCAGCACCGGGCTTTGCAAGCATTTCCCCCCTTGCGCTCTCCTTGATTTTGTGTAATCGTTGATTAGTATGGTAGAATATTGTTATGGACAGAACGGTCAGACTACGTCTTAAACCTACTCCAGGGCAGGCTCAAGCTCTCGCGGAAACCACCGCTCAGTTTACCGCATCTTTCAATGCGGTCTGCGCCGAAGGTTGGCGTCTGCAAGACGGCAATGCCTTCAACCTGCACCGCTTCACCTATCGTGATGTCAAAGACGCCCTGCCTGCTCTGGTTTCCGATCTTCATATCCAAGCCAGACAGAAAGCCTCCGAAGCCGTGAAGTCGGCGCTCACCCGCCAGAAGCACGGACGAAAGACGGGTTGCCCCTCTTCCCACTCCTGTCCGCCCCGCTACAAC
>JAYUMV010000259.1:0-6028 GCA_043762265.1 Chthonomonadaceae bacterium
GACGGTTGCGGTCGCGCGGCGATCCCGGATCGCGATCTCCACGACGGTCCCGGTCTTCGCATAGCGCGCAGCCACATACCCCATCGCGATACTCGTCCCCTTCGTCGGCGAGAAAATACCGCTCGTCACTTCTCCGACGGTCTCATTTCCCACTAGGATAGTATACCCTTGACGGGGTTGGATCCTCTCCTGTGTCATCAGACCAACGAGGCGTCTAACGGGAGGATTTGACTTGATATTAAGAATATTATCACGTCCGATAAAGTTTGTTTTGTCCGTTTTTACAACCCACATCAGACCCGCTTCCACCGGACTCGTCGTATCGTCGATCTCATGCCCATAGAGCGGATAACCCGCCTCGATCCGTAGTGCGTCGCGTGAGCCCAGACCACACGCGACTGCGCCGCCTGCCAGCAAGGCATCCCAGAGCGCTTCCGACTGCGCGGCGGGCACGATCACCTCGAAGCCATCTTCGCCCGTATACCCAGTTCGGCAGAAAGTCGCTGCAACTCCATCGATCTGCCCTGTCGCATACTGAAATCGCCCTAACTCCAGCAGTTCAGGCTTGCCTGCGATCTCTGCGACCAGTCCAGGAGCCGCCGGCCCCTGGACTGCGATCATGGCAGTCTCCAGCGTATGATCCTCTACCCTTACGCCGGCAGGAGTGTGCTGTGCGATCCAGTCGAGATCCTTCCGGGTATTGCTGGCGTTGATGACGACCAGGTACTCCTCGTCTCCCGCTCTATATACGATTATGTCGTCGATAATACCGCCTGTCGGGTTCGTCAGCAGCGAATACTGGGCTTCAGAGGGGCTGAGAGCCGCGACATCGTTGGAAGTGAGCAGTTGCAGCATCTCTGTCGCCCCTACCCCGGTCACATGAATTCTGCCCATGTGGCTGATGTCGAATATCCCGGCGTGGCTGCGAACGGCACGGGCCTCTTCCAGGATGCCGGTGTAGAGAACCGGCATCTCCCAGCCTGCAAAATCGACGATGCGGGCGTTCAATTTCTGATGCGCGGCAAACAGAGGCGTTCGGCGGAGATTGGTTTCCATCACATATTTCCTTATCGGGGAGGTTAGAGGTTATTCGCCGAGATAGGCTTTGCGCACGGAGTCGTCCTGAAGCAGGTTCTGCGAAGTGTCCGACAGCACCACACGCCCGGTTTCGAGCACATAGCCCCTATTGGCGATCCGCAGAGCCTGATTGGCGTTCTGTTCGACCAACAGCACGGTCACCCCCTGCAGACTGATCTCACGGATGATCTTGAAAATGTTCTGTACCAGAAACGGAGCCAGGCCGAGGGACGGCTCGTCGAGCAGCAGCAGGCGCGGACGTGCCATGAGCGCACGTCCGATGGCGAGCATCTGCTGCTCGCCTCCCGAGAGGGTTCCGGAGGACTGCGCTTCGCGCTCCTTCAGGCGGGGGAACTGAACGAACACCTTCTCCATATCCTGTTTCACTTCGGCTTTGCGCCGATGACGCGTGTAGGCGCCCAACTCCAGATTCTCCCGCACGGTCATGTTGGCGAAGACCCGCCTCCCCTCGGGCGACTGGCCGACTCCCAGCATGACGATCTCGTGCGGAGGCAACTGATGGAGCGGCTTGCCTTCGAACATCACCTCGCCGGATCGGGGCCGAACGAGGCCGGATATTGAACGGATTGTCGTGCTCTTGCCTGCGCCGTTTGCGCCGATCATCGTGACGATCTCCCCTTCCTTGACTTCCAGGGAGATTCCGTCCAGAGCGCGAATGGCTCCATAGTAGACCGAAAGATTGTTGATAGTCAGCATGAGTCTGTCTTACTCCGGTTGCAGGCGTGGTGTGAGAGGAGGTGCGGGAGCCGGGTCCGCGAGCGCAGTGGGTTCCTTCTCCTCTTCTTCCCCGAGATAAGCTGCGATCACTTTGGGGTTGTTCCGAATCTCTGCCGGGGTGCCTTCCGCGATGATGCGCCCGTAGTCCAGGACATAGATCCGCTCGCAGATCCCCATGACGAGTTTCATGTCGTGTTCGATCAGCAGGACGGTCAGTCCGAAGTCGTCGCGTACCTGGCTGATCAGCGCCATCAGACCGACCTTCTCCTGCGGGTTCATTCCGGCAGCAGGTTCGTCAAGCAGGAGGAGCTTGGGCTCCGTCGCCAGGGCGCGGACGATCTCCAGCTTACGCTGGTCTCCATACGGTAGGTTCTTGGCCAGTTCGTTTTCGACGCGCAACAGGTTGAACCGCGCCAGCAGATCACGCGCCCTCGATATATTTTCTGCCTCTTCCTGTTTCAGGCGTCCTGTCTGAAAAAGCGCATCGAACAGGTTGGTATGACGACGAAGATAGGTTCCGATGCGGACATTCTCCAGCACCGTCAACTCGTGGAAGAGACGGATATTCTGGAAAGTGCGCGAGATGCCCCGCTGCGCGAACTGATACGGCTTATAGCCTGCCAGGAACTTTCGGCGCCGTGGGGCCAGCACGGCAGCCCAACCGGCCACGATGGCGAAGACGATCCATTTAATCGAGGACTGCAAGCGCTGCGTCTCTGCGTTGCCCACAAACGGCACGACGGCCGTCGAGAGGATGGTTCCCATGATCCAGCCGCCCGCCATCGCGATCAGCACATCGCCCACAAGCCGCAACGTACGGTTGAGCGGAGGCGTAGGACGCTCTCCGGCGATCTGGCTGCCGCAGAAGGCCAACGTGCCTTCAGAAGGCTCGTAGACGCCGGTCAGGAGGTTGAAGAGGGTGGTTTTGCCTGCCCCGTTCGGCCCGATCAGTCCGATCAACTCCCCCCGCTGGAGTTTGATATTTACATCTCCCACCGCCGTAAGGCCGCCGAAGCGCCGGGTCAGACCTGCGACATCCAGCACAAGTGGCTCGTTGGGATCGAGCGGCTTACGCTCCACGAAGGGCGCGTGAACGACGGGTGTTTCGCTGCCTTGTTCCGTGGAAGGAGGAGTTTTCGTTCCGAGAAAACGCTTGCGCAGTTTGTCGAAGCTGAGTTCTCCCATGCCGAAGACGCCGGATGGTCGGAGGATCATCATGACGACCAGAATGAGCGCGTAGATCACCTGCAAGTACTCATCCGTAAAATGAACTTTGTCGCGTACCGGTTTCAGGACCTCCGGCAGCGCCGTCAGGACGATGGCGGCAAGGGTCGCGCCGGTGATACTGCCGGTTCCACCTAGAACGATCATCACGACATAGCTCATGGAGAGCGTGAAGCCGAAGACGCTGGGATTGATCAGTTTCGCATGGGCGTAGAGCACGCCCCCTACCCCGGCGAAAAAGGCGCTGAGGAGAAACGCGGAGACTTTCACATGGGTCGTATGGACGCCCATCGCATCGGCGGCGACCTCATCCTCGCGCACCGACATGAACGCGAGTCCATGCGACGAGAACTTGAGGTTTCGTGTCAGAACGATGACCAGGACGACCGTGCCCCACAACAGCGGAAACTTGGTTAACGAAGGCACGTCCTGAAAGCCGGTGGCCCCGCCCATATAGTTGAGTGCAGGAGAGATCTCGTTGGAGTTCTCCAATAGCACCCGAATGATCTCCCCGAATCCCAGTGTAACGATAGCCAGGTAGTCCCCACGCAGGCGCAGACTGGGCACGCCGACGATGTAACCGAAGACCGCAGCCAGCAGTCCGCCCGCCAGCATGGCGACGAGCATCCAGCCCGGCCCAAGGGCCGCCGTGTGGGTGAACTTTGCGATCACGAAATAGGTGACACTTGCGCCGGTATAAGCGCCAACCGCCATGAATCCGGCGTGCCCGATCGCGAACTGGCCGGTGAGACCGTTCACGATATTGAGGCTCACGGCCATGATGACGGCGATGCCGCACTGCTGCAGAACATCCTGCCAGTAGTCTTTGAGGTTGTTGTTGAGCGCATTGCCTAAGAGGATGAGGACAATGGCGACTCCGAACCAGAACAGACGCTTCACTCGAAGTCCCTTCCTAAACCTTTTCGGCGACGTAACGGCCGAGGAGACCCGCCGGTCGAAACAGTAGTACTGCGATCAGAATGACGAAGGCGATGGCCCCCTTAAAGGAGTTCAGAGCGGATCCGCCGACGAAACTCTCTGCAAGCCCCATGAGCAAGGCTCCGAGCACGGCGCCTTCGATGCTGCCGATGCCACCAAGGACGGCGGCAACGAACGCTTTAAGACCCAGTTGGATCCCGACATCCGGCTTGAAGGGGATCTGGCCGAGATTATGGTTGAGGAACCCTGCCGCACCTGCCAGAGACGAGCCGATGATAAAGGTAAGGGCGATGATGCGATCCGTAGGGATGCCCATCAGCGCCGCCGCTTCCGGATCGAAGGAGACCGCGCGGATAGCACGCCCCGTGCGGGTGAATCGAACGATGTAGACGAGCAGGGCGGTCAGCAGCACCGCTGCGACCAGTTCCACGATTCGCCCGCTGCTGACATTCAAGGACATCGCGCCTAGAGGTATCTTCAGCGGCGGAAAACTCTGGCTGGGGTACTGGCGTGGAGTTGGGCTGAAGGTCGCCTGTCCCTGATTTTCGAGGAGCAGCGAGATGCCGATCGCGGTAATGAGCGCGGTCAAACGACTGCGCGAGGGCTTCAGGCGTGTGCCGAGGGCGCGGAAAGCGACGCGGAACGCTGCCCAGAGCACCGCAAACGCCACGCCTGTCACGACAAAAAACGCGCCTGCGCCGTTCAGTTGGCTGTGCTCGCTGATCTTCGGACCAAGGAACAGCCCGAAATAGAGCGCGACGAACAGCGCCCAGGGCCAGGCGTCGTTCGCACTCAGCCCATTGCGCAAGGGCCGGTAGGCGAGACGCTCGATGAAGACTCCGAGCAGAGCGCATCCTGACATGCAGAGCAGCAAGCCGCCGATGTTCTGCATCAGCGGAGAGGCATGGAGCAGAAAGCCGGTAATGGTGAAAAAACCGATGTAGGCGCCGACCATATAGACATCGCCGTGCGCGAAGTTGATGAACTTCAGGACGCCGTATACCATGGTGTAGCCGATGGCGATCAGCGCGTAGATACTACCCGTCTGGATGCCATTGATCAGTTGTTGGAGGAAGATTTGCAACGCTTCGGTCAAGCGCGACCCTCATTTCATGATTAGGGGAGCGAATCGCCGCACTGGCTTCCGTGTGGGAGCAGGGCGGACGATCCTCTCCACACCACCGGTAGGCGATGTGGAGAGGAAGGAAGAGACGAATTACTTGGTCAAGACGAGCGGTTTTTCCGGATCCGGAACGGTGGTGAAGTAGTTGAACTTCTTGTTCTTGATCTGGAGGATAACGGCAGATTTCTGGGCATCATGGTCTTTGTTGATCGTGATGTTGCCACTGACGCCGTCGAAGTTCGTTGTCGAAGCGATCGCCTCCTTGACAGCGGCGGAATCCAGAGTTTTTGCGGATTTCAAAGAGGCGAGCAGCAGTTTCGCGGCGTCGTATCCCAGCGCGGACATCGAAGTTGGATCGGAATTGAACCTCGCCTTATAGTTTTTCACGAAGTCCTGGATCGCCGGCTTCGGGTCCTCGGTCGACATGTGGTCGGAGATGTAGCAGTTGTCGGCGCCGTCGCCAGCGATTGGGAAGAGCTGCTGAGAACTCCAGCCGTCGCCGCCCAGCAGCGGGATTTTGATGTCCATCTCGCGTGCCTGCTTGGCGATCGTTCCGGCGTCGTTATAGTAGCCGGGGATCAGGATGGCATCGGGGCTCGCCGCCTTGATGGCGGTCAGCATGCTGCGGTAGTCCTGATCCTTGGCAGTATACGTCTGTTTCATGACTACCTTGCCGCCGTAACGGGTAAACGCCTTCTCGAACTCATCCCGGAAGCCGGTGCTGTAGGCCTGCTCGTTGTTCGTCAGGATCGCGACCTTCTTCGCCTTGAGCCCGTCGATGGCGAAGCGCGCGACGACCGCCGCCTGATAGGCATCGTTGAAGCAGACCCGGAAGAGGAAGTTTTTGTTATGGGTGAGCTCTACCCGTGTCGAGGACGGGGTAATCATCGGGATTCCGGCAGCTTCGCAGACCTTACCGCCCGCGAT
>JAYUMV010000260.1:0-4832 GCA_043762265.1 Chthonomonadaceae bacterium
CGGAGGGCCGGGCATACGGAAGCCACGGTCGATCTGGCCCGCCTCGCCGGATTTCAGCCAGCGGGAGTGCTGTGCGAGATCGTCGGAGACGACGGCACGATGGCGCGGCTGCCGGAGTTGGAAAAGATAGCGCAGCAGTTCGGCTTGAAACTCATCACCGTCGCCGACCTGATCGCCTACCGCCGCCGCAACGAACGGTTGATCGCGCGGGTCGCCACCACCCGGCTCCCGACTGCCCACTTCGGAGAGTTCACCGTCCATGCCTACGAGGCCAGCGTTGCGCCGTACTCGGCGGTCGCCTTCGTGCGGGGCGACATTACGGATGGCGAGCCGACCCTCGTTCGAGTCCACTCCTCCTGTGTGACCGGCGATCTGCTCGACTCCCTGCGCTGCGACTGCGGCAGCCAACTGCACCACGCGCTGCAGCAGATCGACGAGGCTGGCAAAGGCGCGCTCATCTATCTGGAGCAGGAGGGGCGCGGCATCGGTCTCATCAACAAACTGAAAGCCTATGCGTTGCAGGACGACGGTGCGGACACGGTACAGGCCAATGAGATGCTGGGCTTCAAGGCGGACCTGCGCGACTACGGCATCGGCGCACAGATCATGGCCGACATCGGCCTGAAGAAGGTGCGGTTCATGACCAACAATCCCAAGAAAGTCGCGGGGCTGGAGGGGTACGGACTGGAAATCGTGGAGTGGGTGCCGATCCCCGTCGCGCCCAACCCCTATAACTATCGCTACCTGAAGACCAAGCAGGAGAAGATGGGACACCGACTCGACCTCGGCTCACCGTCAGCAGAAGGACTCCCGACCCCGCTTCACGAACAAGAGATATAGAGCGAAACGATTTCACATTGAACCCTGGAGTAGGAATGGCGCATCAAATAATAGAGGGCCACGTCACGGCGGAAGGCCTCCATTTTGGCATCGTAGTCAGTCGGTGGAATGAGTTTATCACGAAAGCGCTGCTCGAAGGCGCTCTGGACGCCTTCCGACGCCACGGCGGCTCGGAAGAGAACATCACTGTCGTCTGGGTACCCGGCAGTTTTGAAATCCCCATCGCGATCCAAGCTCTGGCGAAAACCGGCAAATTCGAAGGGCTGCTCGCCCTCGGATGTGTGATCCGAGGGGCGACCTCGCACTACGATCATATCGCGTCGGCGGTTACCTCCGGCATCAACAGCGTCGCGCTGGAGACAGGAGTGCCTGTCTCTTTCGGGGTCATCACCGTTGAGAGTATCGAGCAGGCGATCGAGCGTGCTGGCAGTAAGGCGGGCAATAAGGGCGCAGAGGCCGCGCTCGTCGCTATTGAGATGGCACAGGCGCTGCGACAGATCCGTTCCTGAACGACGTGCCGTGAACTTTGTTGCATCTTCGATGGATGGGATGAAAGTGAAGGAGTGCGCGCTATGACGTGGCGACGTGTGCTGGGATCCGTAGTGATTTTCATGCTCGGCCTCGGGGCAGGCGGAACGCTGTTGCATCTCTATGCTTCGCGTTCGGACAACCCCACCGAAGCGCAACGCCAGGCCCTTCATCTGCTCGATCAACCTCCGATAGCGACCAGTATCGGGGACAATCGCATCGTCGAGGCGGTCAAGCGCATCGCACCCGCTGTCGTCAATATTGATACCGTCGGTAAGGTGCGCCCGGAAGAGGCCAACGGCGGGCCGCTCACCTCCGGAATGGAAGTGCGGGGTAAAGGGTCCGGCGTGATTCTGACGCCGGACGGCTATATCGTGACCAACAACCATGTCATCGACGGCGCAAACCGCACTCGCGTCACGCTGCCGGACGGAAGCTGGTACTATGCCCATCTGGTCGGACGGGACGCCCATACCGATCTGGCGGTCGTGAAGATCGACGCCCACAACCTTCCAGTGGCCCATCTGGCCGACTCAGACCATGTTCAGGTGGGCGAGTGGTCCATCGCGGTCGGCAACCCGCTCGGTCTCGGCTCGACGGTGACGGTCGGGGTGATCAGCGCCCTGAATCGCAGCAATCTTCAACTCGACGAAGGCCGAAATCTGGACGGCGCGATCCAGACAGACGCTCCCATCAATCGAGGCAACTCCGGAGGCGCGCTCGCCAATATTAACGGACAGTTGATCGGGCTCAATACCGCGATCCTCAGTTCCGGTCCCAATGGAGGCAGCATCGGCCTCGGTTTCGCTCTGCCCGCTAATACGGTACGACGCGTCGCGCGGGAGTTGATCGCGACCGGAAAGACGACTTTCCGCGTCCCACGGCAGGCCTGGATCGGAGTCGGACTCGATCCGGTGCCGCTGGAGCGGGCGCAGGAGCTAGGGATGCCTCCGGATACCGGTGCGATCGTAAACAAAATACTGCCCGCCACTCCTGCCGCTGCGGCCGGACTGCAGGAGGGTGACATCGTGCTGTCGGTGGACCGCAAGCCGATCGGGGATGTGCGCGATGTCCGCGAGGCGATTACCGATCACCATAATGGGGAGACGGCTATTCTGCGGATCCTTCGTCCGGGCGAAATTCATCCTCGTGAACTGCGTCTGACGGTTCAAGAACGCCCCGACCTCGTCCCGGTCCACTAAACGTTCGGGCGATTTGTGGCATGGGGATGCGGTTCTTGCCGAAAATTGCCGCCGATGACTTGACGTGCGTCCGCCGCGTGTGCTACCCTGTATGCCCGATTCACAGCGTTGTGAAAGGAACAGCCGTGGAAACGTGACTCCCGATCTGCACGCCTCTTTGCCCTCATCCGCGAGGAGAGCGATGTTCCGTTTCCCTGGCGCAATGCTGCAATATCGTCTCGCACGCAAGACAATCCGACGTGCGAAGGCCCTGGGGAGATGCCAAACCGTGAAATCCAAACCTGGACAACTGCCTGCTGCGCACGGGCTCTATGACCCGCAGTTCGAACACGATGCTTGCGGCGTCGGCTTCGTTGCCCATATCAAAGGCCAGAAGACCCATTCCATCATTGAGAATGGCCTCGACATTCTCAAAAACCTTGCCCATCGCGGCGCCACGGGCTGTGATCCCCAGACCAGCGACGGCGCGGGCATCCTGATTCAGATTCCCCATACATTTTTTGCCGCGGAACTGGCGGCTCAAGGCGTTACCCTGCCTGCCCCCGGACACTACGGGGTCGGCATGTTCTTTCTGCCCACCGATGCGGAAGAGCGCGCCCACTATGAGAGGATCATCGAGCAGACCGCGAACGAGATCCAACAACCTGTTTTGGGCTGGCGCACCGTGCCCGTTGATGGAGACCAGCTTGGCTGGTTGGCAAAGAGCGTCGAGCCTGTTATTCGACAGGCCTTCTTTCAGCGTGCGGATGGCCTCGCAGACGAATTGGCATTTGAACGCCGCCTCTATCTACTCCGACGGCGGATCCAGAATGAGATCGCCGAACTCGATCTCGAACACGAAGGCTATTTCTACGTCAACAGTCTCTCCTGCCGGACGGTCGTCTATAAAGGTCTCTTAATGGCGGACCGCATTGCGGCCTACTTCCTGGACATGCAGAATCCGACGGTCGTCAGCGCACTGGCGCTGGTGCATCAGCGATTCTCGACCAACACTTTTCCGACCTGGGATCTCGCCCATCCCTTCCGCTATATCGCACACAACGGCGAGATCAACACCCTGCGGGGCAACCGCAACTGGATGCGCGCCCGCCAGGCGCAGATGACATCGGAGGTTTTCGGCGAAGAACTGCAAGAGCTCTTTCCGCTGGTCAACAAGTCCGGTTCGGATTCCGCGACCCTCGACAACGCGATCGAACTGCTCTACCTTGCCGGACGCAGTCTGCCGCATGTCATGATGATGCTCATTCCGGAAGCCTGGGACAAAGACAAGCAGATGACTCCGGAGAAGAAGGCGTTCTACGAATACCATGCCTGCATGATGGAGCCGTGGGACGGACCGGCCGCAGTGCCTTTCACAGACGGTGTGCGGATCGGAGCGGTTCTCGACCGCAATGGCCTGCGCCCGGCGCGCTATATCGTGACGGACGACGATCTGGTCATCATGGCGTCGGAGACCGGTGTGCTTCCGATCGATCCCGCGAAAGTCAAGAGCAAAGGTCGCCTACAGCCTGGCAAGATCTTCCTGGTCGATACGGAACTGGGGCGGATCGTGAGCGATAAGGAGATCAAGGACGAACTATGCGGTCGCCAACCCTATGGCGAATGGCTGCAAACGCACCTTATCTCGCTGAAGGATCTCGATAACCCGACGGCTGAACAGATCGCCGCAGAGCACCGGGACACCGAATCGTTGCTCGTCCGCCAACAGGCGTTCGGGTACACGCTGGAAGACATTCGAATTATCCTGCATCCGATGGCGACCAATGGCGAGCAGCCGCTCGGCTCCATGGGCACCGATACGCCGCTGGCAGTCCTATCGAATCGGCCCCATCTGCTCTACAACTATTTCAAGCAGTTGTTTGCGCAGGTGACGAACCCGCCCATCGACCCGATCCGCGAAGAGCTGGTGACCTCGCTGGTAGACTATATCGGCGGAGGAGGCAGCCTCCTGGCTGAAGGCCCTGAGCATGCGCGACAGATCCGTCTGGAGCGCCCGCTTCTGACCAATGCCGAGTTGGAGCAGATCCGGCATATCCACTCCGCCAACTTCAAAGCACGGACGATCCCAACGCTCTTTAATGTCGCGGAGAGTGACGGCCTGGAGAAGGCGCTGGCAGAACTCTGCGCGGCGGCGGACCAGGCGGAGGCGGAAGGAATCACGTTCCTGGTCCTTTCGGATCGCGGGGTCACCGCAGAGAAAGCGCCGATTCCGGCATTGCTGGCGACCGCAACGCTCCATCATCATCTTGTCCGGCAGGGCAC
>JAYUMV010000261.1:0-9644 GCA_043762265.1 Chthonomonadaceae bacterium
CCATCGGCCTGCCCGTGGACGATCTGCTGAAGATCGCGGATCTCTACGAACGTCCCGGCAAGTGCCAGCATGCCTTCTGCACCCACATCGACCGGGCAGGGGATATTCGCGTCCTCTGCAACAACCGACCCAACGAACGCTGGATGAGCACTACCTTGCACGAGTTCGGCCATGCCGTCTACGATAAGTTTCTCGACCCTGCCTTGCCCTACGTCCTGCGCGATCCTGCCCATATCATGACCACGGAGGCGATCGCGCTCTTCATGGGCCGCCTGACCAAAAACGCCGACTGGCTCGCGACCTATGCCGGGGTCGCGCCCGAAGAGGCCACGCGTATCGCCGCCGCTGCCCGCCGCGAGGTCCGCGACCATCTGCTGGTCTTCATGCGCTGGTGCTTTGTGATGGCTCACTTCGAGCGCGCTCTCTATCAGGACCCTGAACAGGATCTAAACGCGCTCTGGTGGACGCTGAAGGCGAAGTATCAGAACCTGACGCCGCCGGAGAACCGCCATGCGCCCGACTGGGCCGCCAAGATCCACCTCGCCTCCGCGCCCGTCTACTATCACAACTACCAGCTCGGAGAGATGGTCGCCTCGCAACTCCTGCACCACCTGACAACGCAGGTCCTGGCGGGCGAACCTTCCACCGCACTCATCGCGAGCCCGAAGGTCGGCGCCTATATGGAGACCAAGCTGTTCCGCCCTGGAGCCATCTTCCCCTGGGAAATCTGGCTGGAACGCGCCACAGGAGAGCCTCTCAATCCGGGCTACTTCGTCGAACAACTGCAAACCCTTTAGAGCAGCCTCCGGAGAGATGGAAGGCAGAAAGAACGCGAATGTCGACGGATTTCAGCACACAGCATCTTACATTAGGGGAGCGATTGCCGTCGCTTCTCGACGCCTGCGCAAGCCGGTGGTCGCTGACCGTCCTGCCTCCCTTTCCCAATCTCTCGTTCAACTATGTCGCACCTGTTCTCCTTGAGGACGGAACGGAAGCCGTCCTCAAGATAGGCATGCCCCACCACAAAGAGCTTCTGACGGAGATCGATGCCCTGCGCCTTTACGATGGCAGATACAGCGTCCGCCTGCTGGAATCCGATTTCGAACAAGGCCTGCTGCTTCTGGAGCGCCTGAGTCCTGGGACCGTGCTGACAACTCTTGCCTATGAACGCAACGATGCAGCGGCAACCTCGATCGCCACTGGTGTCATGCAGGGGCTTTGGCGTCCTGTCCCGCCAGACCATCCCTTCCCGAACGTGCGCGACTGGGCACAAGGACTTGAGCGACTTCGCGCCCGTTTTGGAGGCGGTGTCGGCCCTTTTCCGCTGCGTCTTGTGGAGGAGGCGGAAACGCTCTTTGCGGAACTTCTCGCTTCGTCCGCGACGCCTGTCGTCCTCCACGGCGATCTGCACCACGACAACATTCTCGCAGCACAACGCTCCCCCTGGTTAGCCATTGATCCCAAGGGCATTGTCGGCGAACCGGCCTATGAGGTAGGTGCGATGCTACGCAACTTCTGGCCCGACCGGTATCCTATCGTCGATCCCGGCAAACTCCTGGAACGTCGCGCATACCAACTGGCGGAAGAGTTGAGCATCGACCGGAGGCGGATACGCGGTTGGGCTATTGCGCAGGCGGTCCTCTCCGCCTGGTGGTGCCTCGAAGACGACAGCGACTGCTGGGAGGGTGCCATCGCCACAGCGGAGTTGCTGAGAGCCATCAAAGCGTAGAGCCATGGAAGCAGATTTTTGCTTTCATGGCTCACGTAGTGTTGCACCGTGTAGATCTAGGGAGTCATGACGACTTTGACGCAGCCATCGGTTTTGTTTTTGAACATGGCGTAGGCGGCGGGAGCATCCGCCAGATCTACACGGTGCGTGATAATCGCGGACGGGTCGATGCGGCCCTTTTCGATGCTCTCCATTAGTTTGGGGAGATAACGATGCACATGCGTCTGGCCCATCTTGAAGGTCAGGCTTTTCGCATGGGCCGCGCCGATCGGAAGCATGTTGAGCAGACCGCCGTAGACACCGGGCAGCGAGACCGTTCCCCCCTTGCGGCAGGACATGATCGCCTGCCGGAGCACGTGGGGCCGATCCGTGCCGATGCGCGCCATCTGCATGCCCTTGTCGTAGAAGTTGTCCAGCGTCATGCCGTGCGCTTCCATGCCGACCGCATCGATACAGGAATCGGGGCCACGTCCGCCCGTCATCTCTTTGAGCGTCGAGCCGACATCGACCTGCTCGTAGTTCAGGATCTCCGCGCCGAACTTCTGCGCCATTTGCAGGCGCTCGGGGAAGCGGTCGATGGCGATGACGCGCTCCGCGCCCAGCATATAGGCGCTTTGAATGGCGAAGAGCCCGACCGGGCCGCATCCCCAGACCGCGATGGTATCGCCCGGCTGAATGTCGCAGTTCTCGGCGGCCTGATAGCCGGTCGGGAAGATGTCGGTCAGAAACAGCACCTGATCGTCCCGCAGCCCTTTCGGCACCTTGTAGGGGCCGACATCGGCGAACGGCACCCGCACATACTCCGCCTGACCGCCCGCATAGCCGCCCAAAAGATGCGTGTAGCCGAAGAGACCGGAGGGCGAAAAGCCGTACATCTTCTCCGCCATCGCCGCATTGGGGTTCGAGTTGTCGCAGAGCGACGACATCGTCTTCTGGCAGAAGAAACACTGCCCGCAGGCGATGGTGAACGGCACGACCACGCGGTCGCCCTTCTTCAGGTTTTTGACCGCGCTGCCCAGCTCCACCACTTCGCCCATAAACTCGTGGCCGAGAATGTCGCCCTCCATCAGCGTGGGCATAAAGGCGTTGTAGAGATGCAGGTCGGAGCCGCAGATCGCGGTCGCCGTCACTTTAATGATGGCGTCGCGTGGATTGAGAATTTTGGGGTCAGGAACATTGTCGATTCGCACATCGTTCCTGCCGTGCCAACAGAGCGCTTTCATCGATATATCTCCTATGCGTTAGCCGTGGGGCTGACCTTTCGTCGTGGGAATCTCGCCTGTCTCCATCAGTCGCTTCAGGCGGCGCAGGTCGTCGGTAATCTGGACCGATGGCTCCTCCCCAAACAGTTTGGCGATGGTCGCGCCCAGCACCCCGCCAGGCGGATAGTATTGCAGCGTCACATGCACTTCGCAGCCGCGTCCGGCAGGGGCCGCGAGGAAGCGCACCGTGCCCGCATTATCGATATCGGCATCTGGCAGGGAGCGCCAGGCGATACGTGCGTTGGGCTCATCGACGATGATCTCCGCATCCCAGGCGACTTCGCGTCCGGCAGGAGCTTTCGCCACCCAGTGCGAAGTCTTTTCGCCGGTCACATTCACCGACTTGAGATGGTCCATAAAGCGCGGCAGGTTCGTGAGATTGCGCCAGAACTGATAGACCTCTTCCGGCGATTTGCCGATAGTGATCGACTTCTCGACATGGATGCCTGAAGTCTCTTTCGAACTTGCGTCCGACGTATTGACCTTCAACTTGCTGTAGACTTCGCAATGGCCCGTTGCGCCTCGCAGAAGCAGGCCTCCTCCGGCCGCTGCCAGCGCCAGACCGCTGGCCGAACGCCGGGAGAGGCCGTAGAGCACCAGCGCACTGCCGCTGACAACTGAAAGCAAACGCTCTAGTTGGCCTACATTGGTGTTGCTGCCGCTGCCCTTATCGGAGGTGTCCTGGCGCGCAGCGTGTTCCGCGCGTTCCTGCGCAATAGCTGCTTCCTGGCGAAAGAGAGTATCTGACATCGTTTTGGATTCCTTTTTCGATACAGAATGTCAAACCTGGCCGTCTGCAGGGAATGCGAACAGCCTCATTTGAGGCCAAGAGACGGCAGGCGTTTAGCCGACCGACTTGCCGGTCTTGTCGTCGATACGGTCGCCCGTCACGGCGTCCGCCACTTTTTCGGAGATGCCGCGGGTATCGGGCGAACCATCCAGGGCATGACCACCGGTCTTGCTGCCGCTACGCTCTGCTCCGTTGGCCTTTTCCCAGGCATAGCGAATCGCGTTGGAGAAGCGGTCCCAGGTGCCGGGTCGGTAGCTCTCCCAGTCGTGTTGAACGTCGGATTGTACGCTGTTCCAGTCTTTAGCACGGAAGCGCGAATCGTTGCGGAGGCCATAGCCATATCGATAGGCAGGCGCGAACTGATCGTAGTTCAGGCCGCTGGTTGCGTAGGTGCGGTTGTAGTTGCTGCGGAAATCGCTTTCGTATTCGCCGGTATCGGCGTCGCGTCGGGTATGCTGCATGTCGGTCGGTTCCAACGCCACGAAGCCCGATGGCAGATTGAGATTGGCGCTATTCTCCGTTTCCGACCGAATTGAATCCGGCGCGGTGAAGTTCGGCCCTGCGAGATCGTAAGGCTGGCGGTAGAACGCCGCGCGCTCATCGATATCGACTGCACCATAACGGCTCAGGACATCGGCGGCGCGATCCGCCATCTCATCTGCGGTTTTTACAGCGATCAGGGCACCTCCCCGGCGCACACCTTCATTGTAAAGCTGCGCCTCTTCATGAGGCACCCCTGCGCCGACCAGCGCGCCCAGCAGCCCGCCCGCCGCCGCGCCGATCCCAGCCCCGGTAATCGTCGAGACGAGCCAACCGGCTGCGACGACAGGTCCAAATCCAGGAATGGCCAGCAAGCCGAGCCCGGCCAGCAGACCAAGACCGCCGCCGACGACCGCACCGGTCGTGGTGCCGACGACGGCGCCAGTGATTCCGACGACAGCACTGGTCGTAACGCCGCTGCCCGCTCCATGGGTCGCGGAGTCCGCTGCACCAGGAGCGATAAGGGTGCGCGTATAGTCGTCATAATGTCCGCTGGAGTTGTTCGCGACGAAGCTGATATCGCTGTGCGCGATGCCGAGGCCTTCCAGCTCCTGCACGGCGCGATGCGCCTGGGTGAAATCGTCGAATAGACCGACTACTGTTTTAGACAATGTCTTCCTCCTTCGAGGGATAGGCTTCTGCGCTCAGGCGGAGCGCAGGAATGGTCGCATCACGGCGACGCGCCTGCACACGGTGATACCGTGAGATCGTGATAAAGATATCGGCGCTTCCATCGTGTTTTCAAGTTTTTAAGAGCGGAGTCCAGGGCGACAATCGCCTGCTTTTCGGTAGGAATAACGTCGTCTGCTCTGCGTACACCGGACTGTTTTGGGAAGCGCCGGTGCCGGTTGGAAGACGAATGAGAATACAACAAGTTCCCGAAAAAAGGAGTTGGGGGGTCTGTTGTCTAACAGCCAGAGAGCAGGGAAAGCCGTTGGGTCGGCTTCCTATCCGCAACTGAAGTGGGAAAGGTGACACGATGCGATATCGTCGGTTTGGGCGTACGGAGCTTTCGATGCCGGTGCTTTCGTGCGGAGGAATGCGCTATCAGTTCAAGTGGCAGGATGTGCCGATGGAGGAGATCCCCACAGACGGGCAGGCCAATCTGGAGGCGACGATTCATCGTGCTCTGGAACTGGGAATCAATCATATCGAGACGGCGCGGGGTTACGGATCGAGCGAGATGCAGTTGGGCCGCGTGCTGCCGACCTTGCCACGCGAACGCCTGATCGTGCAGACCAAAGTGTCGCCGCATGAGTCCGCGCAGGAGTTTCGCGAGGCCGTCGAGCAGTCCATGCGGTATCTCGGCCTGGAGTACATCGATCTGCTGTCGTTTCACGGCCTGAATCTGGAGGAGCACATCGACTGGATCCTGCGTCCGGGCGGGTGCATGGAGGTGGTGCGGGAGCTTCAGCGGGACGGGCGGGTGCGGTTCGTGGGGTTCTCGACGCACGGCCCGTGCAGCGTGATCGCGAAAGCGGCGGAGACCGGCGCCTTCGACTACATGAATGTACACTGGTACTTCGTCAACGATCTGAACTGGCAGGCTATCGAGGCCGCGAACCGGCAGGATATGGGCGTCTTCATCATCTCGCCGAGCGATAAGGGCGGTCGCCTCTACGACCCGTCCGCGAAGTTGAAAACACTGTGCGAGCCACTCTCCGCCATGCAGTTCAACGATCTCTACTGCCTGGCGCGCCCGCAGGTACATACGCTCAGCATCGGCGCGGCCCGCCCCACCGATTTCGACGATCACGTCGCCGCGCTCGCCTACTACGACCGTATTCCGGAGACGATTGCGCCCATCGAAGCGAGCATCCGCGCCGAAATCGCACGTGTGGTCGGAGCGAACTGGCAGGAGCGCTGGACCGAAGGCATCCCGGAACATTACCATATTCCGGGCGAGATGAATGTGCTGGACATTCTGCGCATCTGGATGTACGCCAAATCGCTTGATCTGGATGTCTGGGCGCGAGGTCGCTATAACCTACTCGGTCACGCCGACCACTGGTGCCCTGGCGACAACGCCAAAGAGTTCGATGAGGTGGCGTTGCTGGCTGCCGTCGCGCAAAGCCCTTTTGCGGACCGCATTCCCGCCCTTCTGCGCGAATCCCACGAACTGCTTGGCGGCGAGGCATTGAAGCGCCAGAGTGAAAGCTAACCTGCTCTCCAGTCCCTTCCCATCTCGGGCAGGGAGAGGAGGTTAGGTTCAATACCCTTTAGTCACGCCGGGCTAAAGCCCTGCACTAGAGGCCTTCGGCCCAAGGCCCGCTAAAGCGGGCACGCTGGCTTTCTGGAAGCAAGAGGAGGACGCAACTGCGGTTGCCTGGTCCGGAGGATGCAGTCGCGTGGGAACCAGAGCCATCCTCCTGCCCCTTCGCGAAGAGGGTGCCCGCTTCAGCGGGCCTTGGGTTGCGGAGCAACCTCTAGCGCCGGGCTTTAGCCCGACGTGATTGTGCAGGCGCAGGGCTAAGGCCCGGCGTGTGCAGTGGGCCTATTTGGCGTTGCTTGCCAAGGGGTGCGGTTTCGTGTACACTGTCTTCAATACAAAATGAGGTGATTTTCGGAATGTCTACAACGTTTCTGTGGCGGCGTTTGTGGTTCGTTTTACTTTCCAGTTGGTTCTGCGGAATCCTGATTGTTCCCGCTACGGCACAACATAAAAGCGATGGACAGGATGTCGGCGAGGCCCATTTTAAGTTGCCCGCGCCCGCGGATAATACGGAAGCCTTGCGCCGCGCCTTCTACGCGTACGACAGCGACCTGCCTCTGAACGCTACCCTGAAGATGCTGGACGATTCCAAGTTTCGTACGCGCTATCGTCTCGACTACGACTCCGCTCACGATCAACGTGTTTCTGCCATCATTGCGGTGCCTAAGAACGTGGCCGGACCTATGCCTGCGGTTCTGCTCATGCACGGTTCCGGCGGGGATAAAGACGTCAACTATATTCATGGGCTCAGCGAGGGATTGGTGCAGCGGGGATTTATCACGCTCTCCATTGATGCGCAGTATCGCGGAGATCGTGTCAGGCCGGGCCGCGTAAACGATATCAAACCCGACTCCTTTACCTGGCGCGATGCGTGGGTGCAGACCGTGATCGATCTGCGCCGTGCGGTCGACTATCTGGAGACGCGCCCGGAGGTGGATAAGAGCCGGATCGGCTATCTCGGCGTCAGCATGGGCGGTATTCTGGGCGGTATTCTGGGCGGGGTCGAGGAGCGGGTTGCCTGCTTTGCGCTGGTGGTGCCGGGCGGCGGGTTTGTGGAGTTGGCAAAGAATGTGGACAAGTTCCCGAACCTGAAAGCGCACTGGCCGATCCAGGTGACGCCAGAGGTGCTGAAGCGCGTGGAGGAGATCGCGAATGTCGCCGACCCGATCTACTTCGTCGGGCGTATCCTGCCGCGCCCGCTGATGATCGTGGTCGCAAAACAGGACGAACTGATCCCTCCAGAGGCTTCTGCCGCGTTCGTCGCGGCTTCGCATGCCGACGAAGCGACGCAAGTGCGTCGGGTCAATTCCGGCCATGTACCTCCGACGCAAACCGTGTTCGAAGTGATCCGTTTCCTGACTGCCCAGCTCGGTAAGAGATAGCACAGCGGGGGCAAGTTTTGTAAGAGGGGAATGTTTTGGGGTTAACCTCCCCCAACCCCCTCCTTCGTAAGGAGGGGACAAATGCATGCTCTCCTTTCTCGTAAGGAGCGAGCGTTGGCAGGTCAGGCAGTGACGGGTTCGGGCGGATCGGCCTGGGCGGAAGCGGGCAGATGCCCCTCGGCTTCCATGACAGAGTAGAGGGCGGCCAGGGCGACCTCTATCTGCGAGGCGTCCGGCTGACGGGTCGTCAGGTACTGGGTCGCCATACCGGGCGCGAAAACCGCCATGACGAGCGGATTGCGTCGGAACTTGCCCGCGAACTTGATGATCTCATACGCGATGCCTGCCACCAGAGGAATGACCGCCAGATGCAACGGGAAGCGCAACAGCCAGAGCGCCGGTCGGGGCAGAAGCGCAAACACGATCAGGTTGACGACCAGGACAATGAAGATGAAGCTGGTGCCGCAGCGGGGATGGATGCGGGACGCCGCCAGCGCATGTTCGCAATCCAGCGGCAGCCCGGCCTCCAGGGTGTTGATTGCCTTGTGCTCCGCCCCGTGGTACTGAAACACCCTCTGGATCGCCTTCATACAGGAGATCAGGCTGATATAGCCGAAGAAGATCGCCATCTTGATCAGACCGTCGGAGAGGTTGCGGTAGAGATCGCTGTGATTTGCGCCGGTCATGATCGGATGGATATACTTGCCCAGTTTGTCGGTCAACAAGGTCGGGATCAGAACGAACAGCACGATGCCGAAGATCATGCTGAAGACCAGACTGCCGCCGATGGCGATGTCGTTGATTTTGCCGTTTTTGGACGCGCTTTCTGAGACCACCAGCGGAATGCCGTTGGCGAAAGAGGCGGCGCTGTCCCGGACCTCTTCCTGTGCCTTCTGCGCGGGGCTCACCACGACTGCCGTCTGGCCCTTCTGTTCCGCCTCATATTGCAACTGCACGTTCGAGGCGAAGGAGAGCGCTTTGGAGCCGAGCGCCATCGCATCGATGAGCGCCAGCGTTCCGCGCAGAAACGGCTTGTTCAGCCACTTCAGCTTGCCGATGATGCTCTTGTCCACCTCTTCGCGCTGAACGACGATCTGCCCGTCCGGGCGACGGCAGGCGACAGCGAAGTAGTGCTTGCTCCGCATCATCACGCCCTCGATCACGGCCTGCCCGCCATACTGCAGCACCGCTTCCGCTGTCAGCTTTTCGTCCCGCGTTGCCTCTGCTTCCTCCAAGAAACGCCTCCAGAGCGACCAGCGCCCGTGCTCTCCGATTATCCTATGGTAGAAGGAGTTCGCCCCGGACGGCGGGCTTCCCTTCTTACCGCGCAAAACCGTGTCTCTGCCGCCGTCTCTTACCGTGTGGGAGGAGGCATGGCGGAGGTGCGCAGTTGGGCGTGCCCATTGCTGCTGTTCAGGAGCCGCTGCCACTCGCCATAGACCGGATTGGGCAGGATAAACCAGTCGGTTCCGAAGCGATACCGGCGCCTGTCGACCTGTGCGGCCCGTGCGGCGATCCCGGTGACACGCTCGGCATCGGTCCCCGCTTTGGGAGCCACAAACTCTTCGGACAGATCGCGCAGGTTGTCGCCTGCCAGCAGCAGTACGCGGTACTTCTGCTCCGCCTGCTGCCGTCGTGATGTCTTGTCTGAGCTGGTCTCTTTCGTCAGCAGTCGGGCTTCGATTCCCTCCACGTTCAGGCCGTTGTGTTTCAGCGCCTCGATGGTCGC
>JAYUMV010000262.1:0-6565 GCA_043762265.1 Chthonomonadaceae bacterium
CTGGATTACCCGGATCTGTGAACATGGCGAACAGTTTATAGGGCTGATCCGAATTCACGGTAAACGTACTTCTTGGAATGCTGGACGAGGTCGGGCTAATCCGCGCGCTCCCGCCTACCAGTACGAAGTAAGCGGGAACTCCGGCGAGTGCGATCGTCGGGAGCAACGCGGCCAGTCCTACCGCCGCCATCACCGCCGAAGGCCTTGAGAGACGGGCGCCTCGAGTCGGAACGGCATTCTCCTCGGAGCGGGTTCGGTATTTGCTGCGCGGACGCATACAGCCGGTGCCGATACCCAGAATCAGCCAGAAGAACATCGAGACCTGACCGAACTGCCAGGCCGGACTGCCGAAGCCGTCGAAGGCGAAGGCGATGATCGATCCGATTGATCCGAGCAGCAGAGTGCGACGTATCCCGTTGTCCATTCCGATGACGCGCTGGAGGCCCATGCCCAGAAAAGCGGAGAGCGCGGCGATGAAAATCAGCAGACCGGGAATACCCAGTTCGGCGGCCGTTTGAAGATAGGTGTTGTGCGCCTGCTCCCATAGCGAAGGCCGCACAGGGTCTACGCTGCGAGCATCGGTCATCGAGATACCCGCATGGGTAAATTTTGCCTGGTAGTAGGCGTAGAGACCAGGACCAAAACCGGTTAGCGGTCTCTCCTTGATCATCATTTCCGCGCCATGCCAGGCCTGCTGACGATACTGCCAGCCCCGCTCTGCGGACGGATTGCCGATCGTCATGGCGCGCTGCACAAAGCCGCCTGTGCTGGGCGCGATCAGTAGGAAGAAGCCGATAGAGACCACAAGCATCATCAGAGGCAGAACGAGATGGTGCTTACTATTACCCAGCTTCTGGGTTTTGCGAGTGGCCATATAGAGAGAAAGGACTCCGAGCGCGCTCAATCCGCCCGCGCACCCGATCCAGGCGCTGCGGGAGTAAGAGAGCAGCAGAGCCGCCGTGGTCAGGACGGCGGCGATCTGCGCCACGAGCTGACGATTCGGGTCTCGCTCGGAAATAGCCACGACCCCCACGAGGGGCAGAAGGATCGCCATGAACGAACCATAGAGCTGATGGTCGCCAAAAACACCTGTAGCCTGTTTCTCCGATTCCGCACTCAGTCCATACTGAGCGAAGCCGATACAGGCCGACCCGATGGCCACGAACATGAGCACGTCCACCAGTTTCATCAACTGTTCGGAACGCCGAAAATGGTAAGCGACGGTAAAGTAGAGCAGGACACCCGCGCCAAGGCGCAGCACTTCCTGAATACTGTAGTTTCTGTGAGCGGAAAACAGACATGAGACGATGGACAGAGCCAGAAACAGCAAGACCGGCAGATTCGCACTGGTCTTGAAAAAGTTGACAAGGTCTTCGCGGGAGTTTTTCCAGCGAGCCTTCCAGAGCATAAAGCCCAGCAACAGGATGCTCATACCTTCGAAAGCCAGAGCCGCCATGCCTCGTGAACCATTGTCCGCGGGAGTAGCCACGAAGGGAACGATGATCACCATTGCCAGAACCAGCATGATGACGCGGTTTTGAAGCACCTGCGCCCAACCGGAAGATTCCGATTTTGCCATGAAACGATTCCTTTCTTCTGCGCGCCCTGCCGGGGGTGACTTTCGCATCCGTCCGGAGTGTACGCTCGGAAACTCTCTGTTCGCAGACCGATGCTGCCTTGCACATTTCATCGGCGTCATCAGAGAGTCATTGAAATTTCAAACCCCTGCCCGTACGCTTTAGCACCTCGGTGCCGGCACATACGGCGGACACTCCTCATTATTGCACAAAACGTGCCAATCCCTGCCCCTATTCTGGGGCGGCCGCATTTAGTCGATAAAGTTTCAATGCCGGGGGCTTGCCCAAGGCTGCAAATAACCTGCTTCAGAAACAGGGGAACGAACGGCCCATAAAAACGGGGCAGAGCACCAGAATGGCTCTGCCCCGTCCACGGGAAGATTATCCGCGTTAAGGGAGTTACCTTCCGAATATCCGGAATCCCAGAATGTTCAGCAGGCTGACCGGCGCCAAAACGTCGCCCAGCGTAAGGCCGGGCTTGCCGCGTTCCGGAATGATCAGCGTATCGTCCGCCTGTATGAGCACGTTCGCGCTGGCCTGCCCCTTCTTTTGAATCGCCGCGAAATCTACCTTGATATCCGTCTGCTTGCCGTTGACCAAGCGCCGGATCACCGCTTTGCCCATGTTCGCCTTCGGCGTCGCGCCGCCGGCCGCGTTCAGCGCATCCAGCACCGTGACAGTGGCCTGTTCCGGCAGGAGGTAGGTGGCAGGTCGGCCGACCTGACCGAGCACCTGGTATTTCGTCTGCACACCAGGTACGGAGAGCACATCTCCATCCTGGAAGCGGAAATTCAGAATCGCGTCGTCTTTTATGCCGTTGATGAGCACCGGTCGCAGATTGAGGGGAATCTTCGTCGAATCGCGGGTCACAAAGACCTGAGTAAGAGCTGCCGACTGAGTGAGGCCGCCCGCCTGCCCGAGCAGAGTAAGCACCGTGGTGTCGTTGTCCACTTCAAACGTCGAGGGGTGGCCAATCTGGCCCAGGACAGTCACCTTACGATGAGCAAGATCGATTTCGTTGAAGACCAGTCGGTCGTTGGGCATCAAGGAGATGTTGACCGGACCATCAGGCTCGGAGTATATTTTAGAAATATCCAGTGTCTGCGTCTTGTCGTTGCGGATCAGCAGGACCTTATAACGGTTGGGCTTGTAAAATAGGCCGTGTACGTCGGAGATCGCGTCCAGGAGTTTCATACCCGGGGTAAACGCAAAATTACCCTGCGTGCTGACGTTGCCGTCAATGGTAATGTGCGGTCCACGATGCTCTCTCAATACGATGAAGACAGGCGCATTGTTCAGTGTTTTATCTGCCGCGACCTGGATTTCGGTGCGCAGTGCAGCGCGTGTCTTCCCTGCGGCAGTGAACTGGCCGAATTCGTGCAGCGTGATTTTGCCGTCTTCTTCGATGCCGACGGTCTGGTCGAGGTCGGCATGGCCCCCGACCTCGATGAAGATCACGTCGCCGACGCTGAGCGGTTCTGCAGCGCCTATAACGATGGGCAGCGGTGGCGGCGCCGGCGTCTGCTTAGCTTGCGCGAACCCGGTGGCAGGCAGCAGCCCCAATACGGCCGCTGCGAGGAGTATTCTGGAATATTTCATGATCAACCCTCATCCTCTAGATCGTCTTCATCCGCGATAGGCTTCGGCGCTGGGCCGATGGTTTCTGCTGTGCCGTTCGCATCCTGAGCGGCGCGGTCGGTAGCCGAAGCCTCTCGAGAGGAAGCGGAGTTGCGCGGCAGAAGCGCTTCGAACTCAGCGGTCGAGCGGCGGCGACGCGGGCGGCCGTCCTCAAGCTGCGTTGTCTGGTAATAGCCATAGTAACCGTAGTAGCCGTAGTAGTACGCATCGCGCTTGGCGGTAAGGTCGATCTTATTGAAGACCACACCGAGGATACGCGTTCGGGCCTGCCGCAACATCTCGACCGCGTGTCGAACCGCCGATTTTTTGGCTTCACCAAACTGTACGACGTAGAGCACTCCATCGGTTTCCGCCGCCATGACCTGTGCATCCGCGGTAGCCAGACAAGGCGGACTGTCGAAGATCACGATGTCAGCCTGATCTTTCAGCGCTTTATGCAGTTGTTTCATCGCCTGCGAGTTGAGCAGTTCGGCAGGGTTGGGCGGCAGAGGTCCGGCCGGCAGAACGCGCAGACCGGGAATGTTGGTCTCCTTGATCGCGTCTTCCAGAGAAGTGTGTCCGACCAGGACGTTGGTCAAACCGGGCTGCTGAGCGACTTTGGCCTTCTCATGCATGGTCGGGCGTCGAAGGTCGGTATCGACTAAGATGACGTTACGACCGTCGAGGGCCATAGCTACGGCCAGGTTATAGGCCGTAACCGACTTCCCTTCACCAGGAACTGTAGACGTAATCAGCAGCGAGTGAATCGGAGTATCGACAGCGGCGAAGCGCACGTTGGAGCGCAGAACGCGGTAGCTCTCCAGAACAGAGCCGCCACTGCGGGAACCGCTCAGCAGACGGGCTTCTTCGTTCTCGATCATCGGGACGTATCCCAGGGCCGGGGTGCCGACGATACGGCGCGCATCTTCCGGAGAGTTGATGCGGTCGTCGAGGAACTCCTGCAGCAGCGCGAAACAGAGGCCAAGCATCAGCCCAACGAGACTGGCATAGACCAGGTTGTTGAGTTTTTTGGGAGCGACCTGAACCGCAGGCGCGGCAGGCGCGATGACCAGAACCGGATCGTGGGTGGCTTTCTGGCGAAGCGCCAGTTCTTCGACACTCTTCAGCAGCAGGGTAACCGTCCCGCGGTGAATCTCCATATCGCGTGTAAGCTGCGACTGCTGACGCTCGAGTGCGCTATAGTTGCCAAGGGCTGCAGCGGCCGCGTCAGCACGCTTGCGCGCCAGAACGAGTTGCGCCATGATTGCACGGGCCTGTGCGCGGTGATCCGCAATGGACAACGTAAGTGTGTCGATGTACGGGTTAGACGTCTTGGAAGTCATCGTATAGGTTTTCGGAGTGCTCGCCAACTGCTTCTTTAACTCGGCGATCTCCATATCGAGGACTTGAATTTTCGGGTGCTCCGGTTTATAGTTGAAGATCAATACCTTTCGCTGCAGTTCACGGTCGAAGATCTGTGCGCTTATGGTTAAGGCCGGCGCTCTATTATCCGTTTCGGTCGAGGTAAACTTATAATTAGGAGCTACTTTCACGTCCTCTTCCTGTTTCTTAATCAGGGCTTCCTCACGTGCGTACTGGCCCTCTAACTCGCGAGACTGAGCCGTCGCTGTGCCCTCTTCCGCAATTCGGCTATCGCGCTCGGAACTCAGGTTCGTGATGCCGGCGCTCTTTTTGAAGCGTTCGTAAGCGAGTTCGGCGGAGGTAAGTTTGTCGTTCTCTTCTTTCAGACGAAGGGACGTAAAGTTGAACGCGTCGTTCAACTCCTTTTTGCGGTTTCCCGTAACGTAGTTGAGATAGGTATTGGGCAGCGCTTTGGCAAGGCGTTCAGCATAGGTCGGCGTGCTCGATTCCACCTGCAGTTCGATGACATCGGTACTGTTCACCTGCCGGACATCGAGGTGGGCCGAACCGGCAGGCACGTCACCGTCTTTATACGCATCGGCGAGAACGCGGTCTCCCTGAAGGACTTCGAGCTGTGTAAGGATGTCATGTCCGGAGTCGGAGGTAAACAGTCCTGCCAGTGGGTTATCCGCGCTGAAGCTCGCGAGGTTATAGCTGTGACCTTCCACCAGAATACGGGCGGAGGTGCGGTAAACGGGCTTTGCCATAAAGCTGACAGTCACGCCGAGAACGAATACGACCATAAACGTCTGGATCACGATGGCTTTGCGCCGCCGCAACAGATCCATATAGTCTCGCAGCGAAAGTTCGGATGTCTGCGACGGGCTTGTCTCTTCCAGAGTACTCATACTACCGATTTTCCTTCTCTCCGGTGGTGCGATTCCGTTGCCGGGGCAATGCGCTGGGTCTTCACGGCATGGTCCCTGGGGACCCTCGTACCTGTAGGTGATCTCGTGAATACATGCCGCGCCCCACGTGCATCGCAAGCAGCGGGAAAGCGTAATTACAGTTCAGATGTTTCCCGCGCGCAGAGGTTAAGGAAACAGGGTTTATAGAGGTGAGGCAGAATTCTGCCTCACCTATTGTCGCACCAATTTCGTCCCGATGTCAAGTCTTCGTAAAACAGCTTGTGGCTGCTCGGCGTTCTGCTCCGGCAGATTCCGGTGGCGCAGACAGAAGAGACATCGAGAGATCGTTGGCGCAGTCTGGGGTCTGTTGACAGAGGACAAACGAGTACGTTATAATGAGGCGCCGCCGAAAAGCAGCCTTCCAGCCAATCTCTTCCTGACAAAAATGAGCCCTATCTTTATGTTACTTGCCGCGCTTGTGCATGCCGTCCGCCCTAAGCAGGCCACGAAGAACCTCTTTGTCTATACGGCTCTCGTGTTCGCCGGACAGCTCTTTCAGCCAGGGCAGTTCGTGCGTGCCACCTGCGGTTTTCTGCTGTTTACGATGGTGGCCGGAAGCATCTATATCCTTAATGATCTGCTCGATGTCGCGCAGGACAGACTGCATCCCAAAAAGAAGCTGCGCCCTATCGCCTCCGGCGCCCTGCCCGTTCCTCTGGCATGGGCGGTCTTCGGAGTGCTGGGCCTGCTGGGAACCGCCCTCGGCTTCCGGCTGTCTCTGCTGTTCGGGCTGACACTCGCCGCTTACTTCTGCCTTCAGATCGCGTACTGTTTCCGCCTCAAACATATCGTCTTGCTGGATGTGTTCACCGTCGCCGCAGGCTTCGTGCTCCGAACCGCCTCGGGCGGTTTCGCCATTCACGTGCACGTCTCGCCGTGGCTGATGCTGTTTTCTCTACAACTGGCGCTGTTTTTGGGTTTCGGCAAGCGGCGGCAGGAGTTGGTACTCCAGGGCGACAAGGCTGGCGAGACGCGCGCCATTCTCAACGAATACAGTCTGCCTTTCCTCGACCCGATGATCGTCATCGTGAGCGCCGTTAC
>JAYUMV010000263.1:0-16543 GCA_043762265.1 Chthonomonadaceae bacterium
GAGAAACCGATCCAACTCCCCAAGGGCGGCAACTGGACTTTCAAACTGGAGCAGGCGTACGGTGGGCATCACACCATCGGGCGTTTCCGGCTGAGTCTGGGGCAGAATGTCACCACCGACCCGCGCCCGATCGAGGTGCAGCGGCAGGAGGCACTGGAACACAAATATGCGGACTGGCTGCATGCGGCGGAGAAGCGGGCCGTTGCCTGGCAGACCCTGCGCCCGACGCAGGCGACCAGCAATATGCCGCGCCTGACGATCCAGGACGACAACTCCGTCTTCGTCAGTGGGGATATGACCAAGCACGATGTCTACCTCCTGCAACTGCACACCGACGGCAAGCCGATTACCGCGCTCCGCCTGGAAGTTCTGCCCGACGACCGCCTGCCCGGCCAGGGGCCGGGGCGCGTCTTCTACGAGGGTGGCCCCGGCGACTTCTTCCTGAGCGAGATCGGCCTTAGCGCGGGCGGCAAACCCGTGAAGTGGGGCAGCGCTACCCAGAGCGGCATCGGATCCGCGGCAGGCGCAATCGACGGCAATACACAGACCGGCTGGAGCATCAACGGCAGGCAGGGGCAGACCTCGGTCGCGGTCTTCCGATTGGCCGAGCCTCTCAAGACAGATAACTTCGCCCTTCAACTCGACTTCGAACAGTACTATGCGGCGGCGCTCGGTCGGTTCCGCATCTCCGTCACCTCCGACTCCCGCATGGCAGAGGCCGATCTGCCGCCGGACTTGGAAGCGATTCTGCTTGTGCCCGGCGATCAGCGCAACTCGTCGCAGTCGGCGCGGCTGAAGGAGCACTATCTCTCCGTGGCGCCAGAGTTGGAGTCGGAGAGGGCGGCGATTGCCCAGCTTCGCCATCAGATGCCCGCCTACCCGACAGCATTGGCCTTTCTGGAGCGTCCTGCCGACAATCCGCGCCCGACCTATGTGCACCATCGGGGCGAGTTTTTGCAGCGGGAAGAGCAGGTCACGCCCGGCGTTCCGGCCGTGTTGCCCGGTCTGCCGTTGTCGGGGGCTGTCAACCGTCTCACCTTCGCTCGCTGGCTGGTGGCGCCACAGAACCCATTGACCGCCCGTGTCGCCGTCAACCGGCAGTGGGCCGCGCTCTTCGGAGCCGGGATCGTCCGCACCGTGCAGGACTTCGGCTACCAGGGCGAGCCGCCCTCGCATTCGGAACTGCTGGACTGGCTCGCCGTCGCCTTCTCCAGTCCGTCTACAGAACCCTCGACGCCGGGGAGCAAAAATCCCGGCACGAGAACGGTCGCTTTCGCGCCGCTTGCTAAGGCTGGAGCGGTGCCTGCCACGAACCCCTACGGCATGGGCTGGTCTCTCAAGAAGCTGCATCGTCTGCTCGTGACCAGTGCAACCTACCGCCAGTCTTCGCGTATCACGCCGGAACTGCTGACGAAAGATCCGGAGAACCGACTGCTGGAGCGCGGGCCGCGTGTCCGCCTGGAGGCGGAACTGCTGCGCGATGCGACGCTGACGGCCAGTGGCCTGCTCTCGCCCAAGATCGGCGGCCCCAGTGTCTTTCCGCCGCAGCCGCCGGGCGTGAGTTCGGAAGGCGCCTATGGCCCGCTGGACTGGAAGGTCAGCGAAGGCGAGGATCGCTATCGCCGTGGCCTCTACACTTTCAGTAAGCGCACTGCGCCCTACGCCATGTTCACCACCTTCGACGCACCCACCGGGGAGGTCTGCGTCGCACGCCGTGAAGTCTCCGATACGCCGCTGCAGGCCCTAGCGACGCTCAACGATCAGGTCTTTCTCGAAGCTGCCCAGGCCTTAGGGCGCATGATCGCCGCTAGCCCCGGCACGACCGCCGAGCGCGCCGCCTACCTCTTCCGCCGTTGCGTCACCCGTCCGCCCACGACCGAAGAGACGAATATGCTGGTCAACTACTACACGGCCCAGAAAGAGCGGTTCGACAAGAAAGAACTGGACGCCGCCACCGTGGCAGGCCTGGGAGACGGCGATCCCAACGCCCGCGCCGCCTGGACGGTTCTCGCCCGCTCCCTGCTCAACATCGACGAAGCGATCATCAAACGCTGATAGGCATAACATCATGAACGAATCGGAATTCGATAACCTCCATATTGCCCGCCGTCATTTCTTTAAGGAGTGCGGGGTCGGGATCGGTAAGATCGCGTTGGCCTCGCTTCTGACGGACGCGTTTGCCGCCCAGAGCGCATACGCGGGCAATGACGTCAATCCGCTTGCGCCCCGGAAACCGCACTTCGCGCCCAAAGCCAAACGTGTCATTCATCTCTTCATGGCGGGCGCGCCGAGCCAACTCGATCTGTTCGACTACAAGCCGGAACTGACGAAGCTGGAAGGCAAGCCGATTCCGCCCTCGGTCACCAAGGGCCAGCGATACGCCTTTATTCGCGCGGATGCCGCCGTGCTCGGGCCGCGTTTCGCCTTCGCGAAGCATGGGCAGAGTGGGGCAGAGCTTTCGGAGATGCTGCCGCATCTGGCGGAGGTGGTGGACGACATCTGCATCATCAAGTCGATGAAGACCGATCAGTTCAATCATGCCCCCGCTCAAATTTTGATGAATACGGGCTTCGCGCAGCCCGGACGGCCGAGCATGGGCTCCTGGGCCACCTACGGCCTCGGCGCGGAGACCAACGATCTGCCGGCATTCGTGGTCATGTCTACGGGGGCGGGGATCAGCGGCGGCGCGGCCAACTGGTCGGGGGGATTCCTGCCGACGATCTACTCCGGCGTCCGTCTGCGCAATCAGGGCGATCCGATCCTCGATGTCGCCCGACCGGCGGGCATCGATGCGAAGCTGCAGCGCGATACGATCGATCTGGTCGGGCAGTTCAATCGGCGGGAGATGGCAAGGGAGGGGGATCCGGAGATCGCCGCCCGCATCGCCGCTTACGAGATGTCGTATCGGCTCCAGACCTCCGCGCCGGAACTGATGGACCTGAAATCGGAATCGAAGGCGACCCTGGAGATGTATGGAGCGGACCCGGACAAGCCGTCGTTCGCCCGCGCCTGCCTGCTGGCACGGCGACTGATCGAGCGCGGAGTTCGCTTTGTGAACATCTATCACGAGGGCTGGGACGCGCATTCCGATGTCGTCGGCAACCTGAAGAACAACTGCGGTGCGACCGACCAGGCCTCGGCGGCCCTGATCAAAGACCTGAAACAGCGCGGTCTGCTGGACGATACGCTGGTGATCTGGGGCGGAGAGTTCGGACGCACGCCGATGGGCGAGACCAACGCAGGGCTGGGCCGCAATCAGGGCCGCGACCATCACCCGCAGGCTTTTACGATGTGGATGGCGGGCGGCGGCATGAAGCGTGGCCTCACCTATGGCGGCACCGACGACCTCGGCTTCAATGTCGTCGATAACCCCGTCCCCATCCACGATCTCCAGGCGACGATTCTGCATCTGCTGGGTCTGGATCACGAACGTCTCACCTATCGCTACGCCGGGCGCGACTTCCGCCTCACCGATGTCGAAGGGCATGTCATCAAAGAGCTGTTGGCATAACACAGAAAGGTGTCCATGCCCGAATCGCCTGCCTCCTTCGAAACCGGCCCACGCTCCTCTTCGGCTTACTACCCCTGGCTGGTCGTGGGGATGCTCTGGTGCCTCTGTTTCTTCAACTATGCCGACCGGGTGGCGATCAACTCGGTCTTTCCGGTATTGGAGAAGCAGTACCACTTCAATAAAGAGCAGTTGGGGCTGATCGGCGCGGCGTTTACCTGGGTCTACGCTCTGGGCGCACCGCTGGCGGGAATGACAGGCGACCGGTTTGCACGCAAGCGGGTCATTCTGGTCGGGCTCTACATCTGGAGCCTCGTCACCGGTCTTACCTCACTCTGCACGAGAGTGTGGCAGTTCGTGCTGGTGCGAGGTGCGGAGGGAATGGGCGAGACGTTCTACATGCCCGCCTCAATGGCGCTTATCAGCGACTACCATACGGCGGAGACGCGCTCCCGCGCCATCGGTCTGCATCAGACAAGTATCTATGCGGGCACAGTCTTCGGGGCAGCGATGGCGGGCTGGATGGCGTTGCGATACGGCTGGCAGTCGCCCTTCTGGGTATTCGGAATCGCGGGCATGGCGCTGGGTCTCGTGGTGCAGTTCGGAATTCGCGAGCCCCGGCGCAACGAGGCGGAAATTCGGGCGCGGGGAGCATCGGTTGTTGCAGAGACGCAACCCGCCGTCCCAATAGGAGTCTTCCTGCGCGAGTTCGTCAAGACTCCGACCGCTGTCCTCTTGATCGTGGCGTTTTTCGGGGCGAACATGGTCGGAACCGTCTTCCTGACCTGGATGCCCACCTTTCTGAAGGAGAAATTCGGGCTGAACCTCGCCGTAGCGGGTCTCGGAGCGACGGTCTTTACAGCGGTCGCGAGCATGCTTGGCTGCGTGGTCGGCGGAGTGGTGGCGGACCGCTGGAGCCAGCGGCGAGCAGAAGGCCGCATCCTGATGCAGGCTCTCGCCGTCGTCGCCGGAGCGCCGTTCGTGTTCCTCTGCGGCTACACCAAAAACCTCGGATTGCTGATGCTCGCCATGACCCTCTTCGGCTTCAGCAAAGGCCTCTACGATTCCAATCTGACCGCCGCCTTCTACGATGTGATCGCCCCCTCCCGCCGCAGCACTGCGACGGGCCTTATGAACCTTGTCGGATGGATCGGGGGCGGCCTGGGCGCCTTCGCCATCGGCTACGCCGTCCAACACCACGCCACCATGAGCGGCGCCATCTCTTCCACCGCCATCGTCTACTTCGCCGTCGCCTGCGTCCTTTTCTACACCGCCCAGTTCACCGCCGCCCGCGACATCAGTTCACGACCGGCCCACCGCTCCTCAGATTGATTCTCAGCAAAGGCTCCCTTCCTATTTGCCATGTTTTTAACAGAATACATGATAGGCCGTTATGAGCAAAATCTTTCCCGGTCAGGTACGAGAGGCGCGTGATATAATGGATAGGGAACGTTGGCACGGGAGGTCAGAGATTGAGAACACAACGCCGCAAACGCACCCTCTTCCTTATCCTGGGCCTGTTGGTTCTTGCAGGTATCTTAGTAGGAAGAGGCGCGCAGCGAGCTACCAGGGAGTGCCGGAGGAGATCGATCTCCTGATCGGCGCAGGCGCGAAGGTTGACCTGGCGGATGTTGTGGGGCAGACGGCTCTCATGGATGCAGTCGTGGAGGGAAGGATCGAGAATGTCGCTTGCTTGCTGAAACACCATGCGAATGTAGGCTTGAAAGACATACGCGGACATACGGCGCTCTTCATGGCTCGTACAAACCGGGCAGACAACACTCAAACCATATATACACAAGAGTTGACGACGGACGTCTGGCCAGATATCGTGAAGATGTTGGAGCAGGCGCAATAGCGTAATAAAGAAGAAGAGGAAATCACAGTGCAAAAGGGCAAAATACGTCCTGCCGCCCTGGCCCTGTTTGCCGCTCACGAGGAGATCCATGTTGTCGCGCAAAAATCTACTTTCACATACCATAGTCTGTCTGCTGTTCGCGCTTGTACCGCGCTTTGCCGTGGCTCAGGACAAGCCTGACTTCAAAACCTGGGGCTTATCGGCGATGGGCAAAATCGAAGCAAACTATCGCATCCCTTCTCGCTCCCTCTATGCCGACGCCCTGCGCACAGGGGAGAAAAGTTCGAAGCAACCGGCGTTTATGTGGGCATGCGGCGTCCAGTTGACCGCCCTTACTGCGGCTGCCCACCTGGATAAAACGACCTATCTGCCGCTGGTGCGCCGGTATGTCGATGGCCTCGATGTCTACTGGTCGCCCGCCAAGCCGGTTCCCGGTTACGACGTGCTTCCTGGCCCCAAGTCTCCGGATCGCTACTATGACGATAACGAATGGTTGGTCATGGGACTGGTCGAGGCGTATGAGTTGACCGGGGAGACGGCGGATCTCGACCGCGCCGAGAAGACGTTCCAGTTTGTGATGAGCGGCGAGGACAATCTGTTGGGCGGAGGGCTTTACTGGCATGAACAGGAGAAGACGAGCAAGAATACCTGCTCGAATGGGCCTGCCATTGTCGCGGCATTGCGCCTCTATGCCGTGACGCACAAAGACGCCTATCTCGACACGGCCAAGCGCCTCTATGTCTGGACGAATGACCACCTGCAAGACACCGACGGCCTCTACTGGGACAACGTCAAACTCGATGGGCGGCTGGAGAAAACGAAGTTCACCTACAACACCGCGCTGATGCTGCGTGCCGACGCCCTGTTTCACGCCATTACTCACGAGAAGAAGTATCTGGACGAGGCGGAGCGGGTCGCGGCAGCCTCGGAAGCGCACTGGTTCCGGAAAGAGACAGGCGCCATTGCCGACAGCGGTATGTTCGCGCATCATCTTTGCGAGGCGCTTTTTGCGGTGGCACAGGAAGATAACAATTCGCACTGGCGCGAAATCGTGACACGGGCGCTGGTGTTTGTGCAGGAGAAGGGCCGAGACAGCGAGGGGCGTTACAACGACCATTGGGACCATGCAGAGCCGGAGAAGCGGGATAAAATCGGCCTGTTAAGTCAGGCAAGCGTGGCCCGTGCGTTCCTCTTTGCCGCCAGCCAGCTCTCGCCTTAAACTTCCTCTTCTGGTCTTTCCTACCGGAATATTTTAAGGTGAGTCAGAGAGAGGGCAACTTGGGGGATTGCAGAGCGATCAGCGCGCCAGCGACCCAGGTTGGCGTCGGCTTGTTGTAGGCGAGAGACATATCGTCGGCGATGAGATCGAGGATCTGTCCCTCCTGCGGTCCCAGGAGGTAGCGCAGTACCTGCCCGACATCGCGGCCGTCGCTCTTCGTTCGGACACAGTGCCGGTTGTATTGCCAATACTCCCCGGCCTGTAGGAGCGCCAATCCTGCCATGATGCCCTGGCGGGCCAGTTCCAATCCGCCTTCGTCTGGCGCGAGGGCCTGATCGGGGAGATCGCCATAGCCGACCCCGTGATGGAAGGGATCCATGGTCGCCACGATGGCCCCCCCCTGAGCGATCTCCTGCAACTCGGCGATACTGGGCAGCAGATCCGGGCGACCGCCTGCCAGGTAGGGGTAACGAAGGACCAGTTCGGGGCCAGGGATGCCGCGCCGAGCGGTCTCCTGCTTCCAGAGAAACAGGAAATGCGACAGGGAGAACTCCGCACGCCAATCCTCCCGCCCCGACAGCCCCGGCCCCTGGATTCCCCACGCAGGTTCGCGTGAGGCGTCCTCTCCGTTCGCGACCCGCACCCGCGCCTCCTCCAACTCCTGCGTGAGCGCATGCAGCACGCCGATGACCAGCACCCTTTGTACGCCGCTATCGAGGCAGGCATGAACGGCTGCCGCGACCTGATGTCCGCAGGCGGCGATGCTGGTATGCGGAAAGATCACCGCGCCCCCTGCCCGCAGGAACGGCGCCAGGTCCCAGGCGCGCCCTGCATCGAGCAATCGACGAACGCTCCCCTCTCCTAACGCCGCCTGGTCCTGAGCCGATTTCCCCTGGAAGTCCGGAATATCACGCCTCATGCTCTCCGCCTTTCGCTCTGCAAAACATGTGTGCTCTCTACTCCGGGAGGCGCTGCCGCAATGCATCTGCTACCGCTCGATAGTGGCTTGCTTCCGATGAGGATTCGATAATCCCATAGATCCGGTTTAGCCATTCTCTTGCTTCCGCAGGTCGGACAGCGCCCAGGAGAGCCTCCACACCGGTGAGCATGAAAGGCAGGCTTTGCACCAGAGGCTCTCCCATGCTCAGACAGGCGTTGCATTCGACCAGCGCCTCCGTGTAGCGTCCGATCTGTACCAGGACCTTCGCATAGTCTCCACGCCGACACCAGAGTTCTACCAAATTGACCTCGCTGGCGATACGCAGCGCACGTTTACTTTGTACCAGCGCAGGCTCCGCATGCCCCATTTTGGCCAGGTACCTGGCTATCTCGCTGATCATCCACGCCCGATACTCTTTGTGCTGCGCAATCGGTTCACGGTCGGTCCACGTATGCAAGAGGTTGACGGCTCGCTGGAGAAACAGAGGTCGCTCTCTCGCCCCCACAATGCGGGAAGCGGCGACCACGGCATCGGCCCAGCCTGTGCTATCGCGGTACCCGCTGCTGGCCATCTGCTGCGTACGCGCGACATAAGGAGCCGCCTCCTGGAAGCGGTGGTGTTCCACCAGGTAGCGGGCATGGGAGCCATAGATAGAACTCAACTGGATCTGCGCGGCTTCGTTTCTGCGGGAGAGATGCCATAGTTGCGCTTCCAATGCCAGAAACTCCAGATCGGCTAGAGGTGAGTAGAACAGCGACTGCGCCACCTGATACCGCAGTTCGACGTCGTCCCGCACGACATCCATGGGTGGGTTTGCCACCAGAAAGCCCTGTGTAAGGGCGATCAACTCCTCTTCGTGCGCTTGCAAAGCGTAACAGAGGGTGTGCAGCCGCTCTACAGAAGGCCAGTCCGACGAGCGTTCCCATCGGGCCAGGGTAGCCTGTGCGATGCCTGCACGGCGAGCGGTCTCCTGCTGCGTCCATCCCTTGCGTAGTCGCATTGCACGGAGCAGGTCGCCGCTCACCGGCGGGCCGCCCGCCCCTGGCGTTTCCCGCAACTGCTGCAAGGCGCGGGGCGCTTCCATCAACGCAAGCGCCTCTTGCCGTTGGGTAGGGGACACTTGCAGTGCGGCCAAAACCGCTTCCAGCTCCGCCATACGCGGCTGCGTTCGTCCTGCTTCCCATCGGGACAGCGTGGCTCCGCTCACCCCGGACTGTCGGGCCAACTCTTTAAAAGAGAGTCTCTTCTGTTTGCGCCACGTATTAAGGAGTTCTTCGAACGCGCCCACCATCTTACTACCCTTACTACCCTTACTGCCAGCCAGGCTTCTCTCGCGAAGTGTACCATAGATTGATCGGTGCAGATACCGGCAACGCCGAAATGGGAAGATGACACTTTCGCGTATATTGTGGCACTTTCGCCTCTAACTAGAGGCTACGTATTTCAGGAAGTTTTGTTCTGGTTATACTGTCAACGTCAAACGGCACAGACAGTCTACGTATCGTCCTTTTGTGATCTGTCACCTGCTCTCCTCTGCGGTGCCTGGGAAGGCTGTCTGTGTCTGGTCCGTGTGCGTAATACCTGCATTCTTCCTCCTGAAAGGAAACTAACCATGGCTCGCATATCCACCGCTCTTGTTTTCACGTGTGCCGCTTTCGCACTGGCTACTCCCCTCGTCCATGCCGCCGAGACGTTCGATCTGGAGATGGCTTCCACTGGATTTAGCCCGTCAGGAAGCGGCACAATCACCTTACTTACCGATCCCGGCAACGGCACGTTTGCGTTTGCAAACTACAATCCGGTGATCGACTTTTCCTACAACTCTTACAACTTTACTCAGGCTGATATTGTCGCCCCTGCCAGCCCCCAGTTTATTCTTTCCGACTTCAACGGTCAACGCCGTTTTCAATTCGATGGAGGAGGAGGCAGTTCTGTCTTCTTTGATAAGAACATAGGCAATGGAAATATATTCGAGGTCAGCTTCCGACCCGACACCTACGGTACTTCAAATGAGATCGGATCCGTAGCCTATAGCGCCCTCGCCACAGTCTCTACGGACGTCCCCGAACCCGGCAGCATCGCTGGACTGGCCGCAGCCGTATTGACAGGCGCAAGCTGCCTCCGCAAAAGACGCGCTGTCAAAGCCCGATCCCATGCAGCCTGAGTGATACCGCTCCGTTCCCTGTTCGACAAATTCCCTTTCCCGAACGCGATGAGGCCTATCGGCAGGAAAGACGTCCAGGTTTTGCCTGGACGTCAGCGTCTGGCAGGGCGTTCCGAGCGCCAGTCCGGCTCCATGCTGGGCAGCATGAATGCGGAGGAACGTTGGAACTGTGGCAGGCGCGCCTTCGCTTCAGCTCAGGTGTAGCATTCCTTTTCGTGCAGTGTTCTCGGGAATCCTTCCGCAGGTTGACGGGCATTCTGGAACCGTCCGTTTTTCAGGCCAACCTGGGGCAGAAAGTGCCGCATACGTACGGAGCGTGGTATCTGGAAGCCATGGATTCGCATGGTGCCTGGATCGCCTCCGCTCTCGACATCGTGCGCTTTGCAACCGCGTTTCACGACAAGGAGACCTCTCCGATCCTGACTCGGGAGAGTATCGAGACCATGTTCGCTCGCCCCGCTTCACCGGTTGGAGAGGATGCGGAGGGACAGCCGCGTCGGAATTTCTATGGCTGCGGTTGGGCCGTGGATCTGCCGACGGACGACGGCAAGCCCGGCCAACAGCACCACAACGGCATGTTGATGGGCACCGCCGCCGTCATGCGTCGCCGCGACGACGGCATCTGCTGGGCCGCGCTGTTCAACTCCGCGCTGTGCCGCCGAGAGATGTATGTCGGCGCGCCGGTGGTCGCAGGTATGGACGAGGCGCTGGCCTCTATCGCCACCTGGCCGACCGCCGAGGACTGAACTCCTTCTATTTTTAACCCTGAACAGGCTCCTCATGACATCCACCCACTTGAAAATCACGGACATCGAGATCTACCGTTTCGGCGTGAAGATGATCGCACCGTTTCGGATCGCGACGATGGTCGCGGACCATGCGCCGAATATGCTGGTCCATCTGCGTACCGACGCCGGACTGTCGGGATGGGGCGAGGGCTCGCCGCTGCACTCTATCGCTGGGGAGACGCAGGCGATCTGTCTCACGGCGGCGCAGGAGCTAAAACCGTTGCTGCTCGGTCGCAATCCGCTGGAGATCGCAGGGCTGGTACGCGACATGGAGCATTTCTTGCCGCATAACGCCACGACACGCAGTGCGTTCGATATGGCGCTGTACGACATCGCCGCCCAGGCGGCAGGGATGCCTCTCTACCGATTTCTCGGCGGAGCACCCCGCGTGATGGAGACCGACCTGACGATGGGCCTCTGCCCGCCGGAAAAGGCGGGCGCGAAGGCGCAGGAGATCGTGGCGCAAGGCTTTCGAATCATCAAGATCAAACTCGGGACGACCTACGAGGCGGATGTCGCCCGTGTGCGCAACATTCGGGAGAGCGTCGGGCCGGAGATCACTCTGCGCCTCGATGCGAACCAGGGCTGGGATCGCGTGACCGCACTGCGGGCTTTGAACACCCTGACGGCATTCGATGTGGAGTTCTGCGAACAGCCGCTGCGGGCGCACGATGTCGCAGGACTGCGTATGCTGCGGCAACAGGCGGCCATTCCGGTCATGGCCGATGAAGCCCTCTTCTCTCCGGCAGATGCGCTCCGACTCATCACAGAAGAGGCCGCGCCCTACTTCAATATCAAACTCTCGAAATCGGGTGGCATTCACAATGCGCTCAAAATCGCCACTCTGGCCGAAGCGGGCGGAGTCCTCTGCATGGTCGGCTGCATGCTGGAATCGCGGCTGGGCCTGACCGCCGCCGCGCACTTCGCCTGCGCGACCGACACCGTGCAGTTCTTCGATCTGGATACCTCGGTAGAACAGGCAGAAGATCCGATCGAGGGGGGCATGGAGGTCAAAGGCGGCATTATTCATCTGCCGGAGACGCCGGGACTGGGCGCAGCGCCGACGCCGGAAGCCCTGTCGCGCCTGGAAAGGGTAGGCTGATGCCTGGACCACAACTGAGTTTCATAGGCCAGACCGGCGTCCTGTTCGAGGGGCGTGAATTGACCTTTTTCGGCGGCAACGACTATCATCGCCTCTCTCGCCATCCGGAGGTGATGCAGGCCCTGATAGAGGGTGCACAGCGCTATGGACTGAACACGTCCGGATCGCGCGTGACCACCGGCAATCACCCGCTCTATCTGCAATTGGAAGCGAAGCTCGCGGAGTTTTGCGGCACGGAAGCGGCAACCCTCCTGCCTGCTGGCTACATGAGCAACGCAGCGCTGCTGGAGGCGGTTGTAGAGGAGTTCACGATCCTTTTCCTGGACGAAAAGGCGCATCCGAGCCTGCGGGAAGCGGCGACGCAGAGCGGGCGGCGTGTCATTGTCTTCCGCCATTACGACCCTCTCGATCTAATGGAGCATTGCAAGCGCCTGGACATAGCAGACAGGCCGCTGCTCCTGACCGATGGAGTGACGCCCAACACCGGAGACCTGGCGCCTCTGTCGATGTATTTAACGATTCTGAGTCGCTGGGGCGGTCATGTCCAGGTGGACGATTGTCATGGCTTGGGAGTGCTGGGCGCAACGGGCAAGGGCAGTTGGGAAGCGGCAGGCGTCTCGCGGGAACGCCTCTACCAGACAGGCACGCTCAGCAAGGCGTTCGGCAGTTTCGGCGGTCTGGTCGTCGGCACGCATGCGCTGATTCAGGCTATTCAGACGCGCAGCATGGCGTTTGTCGGTAGCACTCCCCTGCCGCTTCCGGTCGCTGCCGCCGCCCTGCGGTCTGTCGAACTGCTCACCGGCTCCCCGGAGAGGATCGCGCACCTCTCTGAACGCGCTCTGGCCTTCAAGGTCTTTCTCCGCTCCCTGGGCTTTCGTGCGGCGGCAGGCGCTTCTCCCATCTGCTCCGTCACCTTCTTCGACGAGGCCCGCAATCAGGTTCTCTCCCAACTTCTGCTCGCAAACGGCCTCTATCCCTCCTTTATCAACTATCCCGGCTGTCCACCCGGCGGTCATTTCCGCTTCACCCTCTCCGGCGCGCACACCGAGGCACAACTCCAGGCGTTGCGCACCGCTATCGAGACCTCCGTTCGAGAGAACGGCCCACCTCCGCCAAGTCCAGAGCCGCCACTCTTCGCTGTTTAAGGCACGGTGGGGGTCAGGATCTGTTCTCCGGTAACGGCGTCGATCAGCATGCCGCTGTCCCCGCCCTGGATAGCCGAACCCACATCCCGCTCACTGACGAATTCGATTCTCCAGACCAGAATGGCCTTTTCCTGCCCTTTCGGAAGGTAGTAGCCCAGTTCAGGCTCCCCTTTCAGCGTGTACCAGACTCTGCGCCAGTGCAGATCCCGGATCGCATGTGGGGTGATCCTGGTGTCCCAGATCGTTTTCAGCGCCGTCAGCGCCCCGGCCCGATCCAGCTTGGCCGGAATCGGAGAGACCGGAGGGAGTTTCGTTTGAGCGTCATACGCAAGAAAGGCCCCGGATTTTTCATTGAAGGTGAAGTCGTAGCCGTAGTGGGGAAAGGAGACGAACGGATGTCCGTTGCGTAGGATCGGGAAACGGAGACGCACTACTCCCTTGCCGTAGCCTGCCGCTTGCGGTATCTCGGATATCTCCCTGGCTCCGGAGGCTGCCAACCAACCGCGCGCACGCTTCAGGGTCTGGCTGCCGGGAAGAGGAATAGGACTCCACCCACTCGGTCTCGCATCGGTGCGTTGGATGTGAATTGAAGCCCCGTCTTCTTGAAGATAGGCGGTGTAAGGGTGTCCTTCTCCGTCGGTTACCTCTACGGACGTCATGGCGTTGCCTGGCCGGGAGATCGTTCCGAAACGCTGCAGTCGTATCGGCCCTTTCACTCCGAAGCCGGTCAGCAGCGTCTTTACCTGAGTCACTGCCTCCTGCCCGTGCGCCATCGATGCCCCGCCGCACAGCAGCGCCAGAGAGAATACTCCCTTCCGGAATATCTCATCAAATGGAATGCGTATCATGGATTGGCTCCTATTGCCGGATCGTCCGATTCCTTCACCTCGCCGGTCAGAGCATCGACCAGAATACGGTACGCGCCGCCGCCGTACATTGCTCCATTTAAGACACTATAGCTTGCCGACCGCCAGACCAGGCGGGCATGCTCCTCTCCATTAAACTTCCAATAGCCGAGTTCGGCCACTCGCTTCCCCTCCGTATTGAGCCCCTTATGCAGTGCTTGCGCACGCTGCTCTGCCCAGAGGCGTATCTTCTCGAGCGCGATGGGGCCAGAGATTTCGGGGCTCCACCCGTTCACCGGCGGCAGGGGTGGAGAGGGCAGAAAGTAGTTGATGGCGCCAGTGCGAGGATCGAACACCAGACGGTGCCCGTAGGTCGGGTTCATATTGAAGAAGGTAAGGCCGTGCAGAGTACGATAGAAAACGCCGCCGGTGGGTCCGCTCGCAAATCCGCTTCGGGCGCTAAGGGTCACGTCCTGATCGTAACCGAGCTGATGCAGCATCTCTCGGGCATGTCGGGTGCTCGCCGGAGTGGGAGGGCTGTTGGAGAGACGGTTCAGCGCAGGGTCCGGTCTGGCCTGTACGAACAGGGTTTTACCGGTACGGGCGTCGAGCACAATCGTAATCGGTCCTCTTTCCGACTTCCACTGCACATACCAGCACGGTTTTGTCGTAAGATAGGAGTGGTCTGTGAGCGCTTCGAGAGAGAGCTTCTCCTGAACGCCAAGTTCTTTCAGCGCCCGTTGCGCCTGTCCAACGGCTGCTTCGCCATCGAGGGCGACCCCATGCATCTGAAGGGCATAGAGGGCGGTCATGATATCGAGCATAGCAAATCTCCTTCGATTTCGCTGCCTTTCCAAACGACCTGGTACTGCTGGCCAATGCATCTGTTCTTAGACGGAATAAGTGCCCACCAGGTAACGACAGTCCCCCTTCTCGGTACGTGTGAAACTTTCTTTTTCATTCTGCGCGGGATTTCCTGCATCACGCCGGGAGAGGAAGACGCCCGCTGTGTGGCAGCGAATTGACACAGAGGATGGTTTGCGCAGATAATAGGAAGAGACCTGGTTCGCTCCCTAAAAAAGGGCGGTTTGGCGATGACCAGCGAGGCAAGAGGGCACAATGACTTCCACGACTTTGATTCGGGTGTTGATTGCGGACAGCAATGCGATTTTCCGGCAGGGCTTGCAGGCGATACTGGCCGGTGAGGCAGATATACAGGTCGTAGGGCAAGCGGGGAATGCGCGGGAGACGGTGGCGGCATATACGGAGCATCGTCCCGACGTCACGATCCTGGACCTGCGGATGCCGGAGATGGAGTGCCTGAACGCGATCCAGGCCATTCGGAGCGAAAATCCGCACGCACGTATCATTATTCTGACGGCCTACGAAGGCACGGAAGATATCGTGCGCGGGCTGCGAGCCGGAGCGAGCGGTTATCTGCTGAAGGAGGCATCGCCGGAAGAGGTGATCGAGACGATCCGGGCGGTGCATGCGGGCAAGAAACGCGTCGCTCCCGACATCGCGTCGAAGCTGGCGGAGCATGCGGTCGCGGACGATCTTTCCGAATCCGAACGTCGGGTGCTGGAATCGATGGCCGAAGGCAAGAGTAATGCGCAGATCGCCGACGCGCTCACCCTGTCGGAAAGCACGATCAAGTTCCATGTCAATAATATCCTGCTGAAGCTCGATGTCGCCAACCGCACGGAGGCCGTCGTGGTAGGCCTGAAGCGCGGTTTGGTGCGGTTGGGGTGACAGATGTCACCGTAAAATCGAATAGGCATCTCCCCTCCAAAAGATCGGCCACGAGGCTGATCTTTTTACATGCGAAACTCCGATCTTTACGTTAGGGAGGGCATTGGGTGGTTGAGCCGTATAACAGAGTAGAGCGCACTACAAGAGACAGATTTCCTAGGGGGGATGACTATGAAACGCGAACTGCCCGGTTTACACCATATCACTGCGATTGCGAGCGACCCGCAACAGAATGTCGATTTCTATACCGGCGTGCTGGGACTCCGGCTTGTGAAGATCACCATCAACTACGACGATCCCGGCTCGTATCATCTCTATTATGGAGATGAGTTGGGGGCACCCGGCTCGATCCTGACCTTCTTTGCATGGCCCGGTGGATCTCGGGGGAGGCGAGGAACGGCGCAGGCTACGACCACCTCGTTCTCCGTGCCGGAAGGCAGTTTGGGCGAATGGCAGAAGCGGTTCGATCAGCGCCATGTCTCCTACGAGCCGCCCGTGCTCCGCTGGGACGAAGAGGCGCTCACCTTCTACGATCCCGATGGTCTGCAACTGGAACTGGTCGCGCACCTCGGCGCGGAAGAGAGAGCCGTTTGGACGGGAGGTCCAATTCCTGTGGAGTACGCGACTCGGGGCTTCCATAGCGTGACGCTCTCTTTGAAGAGCAGCGCCCGCACGGCCAGACTTCTGACCGAGACGATGGGCTTTCAACTGCTGCGCGAGGACGAGAATCGCGCACGCTATGTTGCCGGGACGCAGGGGACCGCGCGGACCGTGGACATTCTCACCCTGCCCGATCTGCCATCCTGCGGCGTGGGCGTCGGCAGCGTACACCATGTCGCGTGGCGCACCCCGACTGATGCCCAGCAGGAGGGCTGGCAGGAGACTCTGCTCCAACAGCGCTATCAGGTCTCGCCGGTGATGGATCGGCAGTATTTCCACTCGATCTACTTCCGTGAGCCGGGAGGCGTCCTCTTCGAGATCGCCACGGACGCCCCCGGATTCACTGCCGACGAGCCTTTGGAGACGCTCGGAACGCGCCTCTGCCTGCCGGAATGGCTGGAACCGAACCGGGATCAGATCCAGAAGCGGCTGTTGAAGTTGACCCTGCCGGAGAACGTGAAGGAGACCGTATAATGTCGGACACAAAGGTGCAAACCACAACTTTCGTGCATCGCTTTCTGCCCGCGCCACATATGGAAACGGCGCCGACCCTGCTGCTGTT
>JAYUMV010000264.1:0-15476 GCA_043762265.1 Chthonomonadaceae bacterium
GGCCCGATGTCATTCTCACATGGCTCTACCATGCCGATGTCGTGGGTGGCATCGCGAACAAGATAGCAGGTGATTTTCCGCTCGCGTGGAATGTACGCCGAAGTTATATGGATAGAGCGACCCTCAAGCCCACGACCTTTTTGCTCGGCAGGTTGTGCTGCCGACTGTCGCACCATCTCCCTCGCCGAATCCTCTTTTGTTCGAAAGCCGGATTGGAAGAACACACACGTTTGGGGTATGATTCGACGAAGATGGAGTTTATACCCAACGGATTCGATACGGATGTGTTTCGACCGAACGCAGCCGCGCGCAAAGCCGTTCGGGATGAACTCGGATTGCCCGAAGAGACCGTACTCATCGGGATGGTGGGACGATTTCACCCGATGAAGGATCATCACAACCTGTTTCAGGCCGCAGCGCTCCTAGTCAAGACCCATCCAAACGTACATTTTGTGTGCGCAGGAACGAACATCACCTGGCAGAACCCGGAGTTGGCACACTGGCTGCGGCTGGCCGACCTCTGCGATAATTTTCATCTCTTAGGCCCACGCGCCGACGTTTCCACTCTAACCGCAAGTCTGGACATCGCAACACTCAGTTCCAGGTCAGGGGAAGGTTTCCCCAACGTTCTGGGCGAAGCGATGGCATGTGGAGTGCCCTGTGTGGTGACAGATGTAGGCGATTCGAGCTATATTGTCGGGGAAACCGGCATCGTGGTATCGCCACGCTCTCCTGCCGCCCTGCGAGCGGGGTGGGAACGCATCCTGGTTTTATCTCCGGAAGAACGGCGGCTCCTCGGACAGAGCGCACGGGAGCGTGTACAATCCGAGTTTTCGCTCGGTACGGTCGTCATGCGGTATGAACAGTTTCTCAAAGAGATGACAAGTGCTTGAAGCCCGTTGCCGTCCTCTCTGAAACTGCGAGCCTTCTCCCAAGGCGCCACCGTGTCGACGCCGCATCTTCCGGGGCCAAGCGCAATGTTATCTCAGAGAAGGGGAGCGTATACCCATGTGTGGATTGAGTGGATTTCTTGATACGACGGCAAGTTTGGACTGCGATTCTCAGCGTGTGCTTGTGCGGCGCATGTCTGCCAGTCTGCTGCATCGTGGACCCGATGACGGCGGCGAATGGACCGACGAAAAGACCGGAATCGCGCTGGGTTTCCGACGTCTGGCGATCGTCGATCTGTCTCCTGCCGGTCACCAACCGATGGTTTCGGCATCCGGCCGGTTTGTGATCGCCTTCAATGGCGAAGTCTACAATTTCGGCGCGATTCGGAGCGAATTGGAAGCGGTCGGAGCTGCCCCTCAGTATCGGGGCGGCTCCGACACCGAGGTGATGCTGGCGGCATTCGAGGCATGGGGCGTGGAAAAGGCGGTCCAGCGCTTTATCGGGATGTTTGCCTTCGCCCTGTGGGATCGGGAAGAGCGTGCGCTTCATTTGGTGCGAGACCGCCTGGGCGTGAAGCCCATGTACTACGGTTGGGCCGGGAAGACCCTGTTGTTCGGTTCAGAGCTGAAAGCTCTGCGGGCGCATCCGGCTTTCGAACGCAAGATCGATCGGAACGCGCTGGCTCTCATGCTGCGCTACGACTATATTCCTGCCCCCTACAGCGTCTATCAGGGCTACCGCAAACTCCCCGCTGGTTCCATTCTCACACTGCATGCCGATGGCCGGCAGGATGCTACGCCGGTCGCCTATTGGAGCGCAAAGTCGGTCGCGGAGTCCGGAGTGCGCACTCCTTTTTCTGGCACAGAAACAGAAGCGATCGAGCATCTGGATGGACTGTTACGCGATTCGATCGCGCTGCGTATGATCGCCGATGTTCCGCTCGGTGTTTTTCTCTCCGGGGGAGTCGATTCTTCGGTAGTCGTCGCACTCATGCAGGCACAGAGCAGTCGCCCGGTAAAGTCGTTCACCATAGGCTTCAAAGAAGAGAACTACAACGAAGCGCAGCATGCGCGGGCAGTCGCCAAGCATCTGGGCACCGATCACACGGAACTGATCGTCTCTCCGGAAGAGGCCATGGCGGTGATTCCCCGCCTCCCCACCCTCTACGACGAGCCCTTCGCAGATCCCTCGCAGATCCCCACCTTTCTGGTCTCCCAACTGGCGCGTCAGTCCGTCACCGTCAGCCTCTCCGGGGACGGCGGCGATGAACTCTTCGGGGGGTACAATCGGTACTTCTGGGGACGCAGCCTCTGGAAGCGCATGGCCGGGATTCCCCGCCCGATGCGCAGCGCGGGAGCAGGGATCATGAATGCTGTGCCGCCCGGAGTGTGGGACGGCCTCTTCCAAATGGCTGGTCCTCTGCTTCCAAGCGGCGCGCGGCAGCGGAATCCCGGTGATAAGATCGCCAAGCTGGCGGAAATTATGGGATCGGACGGGCCGGATGCGCTCTATCTGGCGTTGGTTTCCCACTGGAAGCAGCCGACCCAACTTATAGATGGTTCGGTGGAGCCACTCACACCGTTTACAGACAGGTCTCAATGGGCGGATCTTGACGACTTTACGCAGCGCATGATGTTCCTCGACACCGTCTCCTACTTGCCGGACGACATTCTCGTCAAAGTGGATCGCGCCAGCATGGGCGTCAGCCTTGAAGCTCGAGAACCGTTGCTTGATCATCGCATTCTGGAATTTGCGTGGGGACTGCCGATGTCGATGAAGATTCGGGACGGACAGGGCAAGTGGCTGCTGCGCCAGGTACTCTACAAATATGTGCCGCAAGCGCTGATCGAACGGCCCAAAACAGGCTTCGGAGTCCCGATAGACGAGTGGCTGCGTGGTCCGTTGCGCGATTGGGCGGAGAGCCTGCTTGCGGAGACCGCTCTCAACCGTCAGGGGGTTTTCAATCCGATGCCCATCCGTAAAAAATGGGCGGAGCACCTCTCAGGCAGGCATAACTGGCAGTACTATCTCTGGAATGTGCTGATGGTTCAGGCCTGGCTGGAAGGAGAGTCTGCCGGAGGGACGCCCTATCTTTAAGTACAGAAAAGGCGTAATTTCGGGTACACTCTAAACAGCAACTTTCTATAAAGGATCCCTGGATGATCGAACGTATTGCCGTGATCGGGTTAGGGTATGTAGGCCTGCCGGTAGCGCTGGCCTTTGCAGACCGCTTTCCCGATACCATCGGCTTTGATATTGACAGCAAAAAAATAGAAGCGCTTCAAGCGGGGATCGACCGAACCGGTGAAGTATCGCGTGAGACACTGCTTTCTACCCAACTCCACTATACCTGCAACCCAGAAGACCTTGCCAAGGCTACTTTCTTTGTCGTTGCCGTTCCCACGCCCATCGACAGCAACAAACGTCCCGATCTCACTCCCCTGATCCTGGCATCGGAAACGATTGGTAAGGTCATGCAGCGCGGCGCGGTGATCGTCTACGAATCGACGGTCTACCCTGGCGTCACCGAAGAGATTTGCGGGCCAGCCATCGCCAGGGCTTCGGGTCTGCAACCGGGCGTCGATTTCAAACTCGGCTACTCGCCGGAACGTATCAATCCGGGCGACACCGAGCATACGCTCGCCCGTGTCATGAAGATCGTCGCTGGCGAAGACGCCGCCACGCTAGAGCGGGTCGCCCGCACCTACAGCGAGATCGTGCCTGCCGGCCTCCATCTCGCACCTACCATCCAGGTCGCCGAAGCCGCCAAGGTCATCGAAAATACGCAGCGCGACCTGAATATCGCTCTCATGAACGAGCTGGCGCTTATCTTCGATCGGCTGGGCATTCGCACACGGGACGTCATCGCTGCCGCAGAGACCAAATGGAACTTCGTGAAATTTAAGCCCGGCCTCGTCGGCGGGCACTGTATCGGCGTCGATCCCTACTATTTGACCACGAAGGCTGAAGCGATCGGCTATCATCCCGACGTCATTCTCGCCGGGAGACGGGTCAATGACGGAATGGGACCGTTTTTGGCGCAGCGCATGGTGAAACTGCTCGTTCACGCGAATGTGACTGTCAAATGCTCTCGCGTCGGGATTTTAGGTCTGACATTCAAAGAGAACGTACCGGATCTGCGCAATAGCCGCGTGTCGGATATCGTTTCTGAACTCCAGGAGTTCGGGATCCAACTGCTGGTCCACGACCCGGTTGCAGATGTGAAAGCCGCCAAGGAAGAGTACGGCATCGATCTGGTCTCGTGGGACCAGATGCAGGACCTCGACGGGATCGTTCTGGCGGTGAGCCACGATTTCTACCAGCAACTCCCGATCAAATTCTGGACAACGGCCATCCGTCCAGGCGGAGTGCTGATGGACGTGAAATCGATCCTCGATCCGAACTTGTTTCCCGACACCCACGTCTATTGGTGTCTTTGATTTTCGTAGGTTCGTCCCAAGTGGCCTCGATGCCGAAGCAGGGACGTGAGGAGACGGAGAGTGCCGCGAGTATTCGTGACCGGAGCCGCAGGGTTTATCGGATATCATCTGTGTGAGCGCCTTTTGGCGGACGGCCAGGACGTTTACGGCCTGGACAATCTCAATGCCTATTACGACGTCACGCTCAAAGAAGCGCGATTGGCGCGCCTGCAACGCCATCCCAACTTTCATTTTGAGCGTGTGGAGTTGGCGGATCTTGCGAGCATGGAGGCGTACTTCGCGCGCTACAAGCCTGAAATCGTGGTAAACCTCGCCGCTCAGGCGGGGGTGCGCTACTCCCTTGAAAACCCTCATATCTACATCAACAGCAATGTCGTCGGCTTCGTGAACCTGCTGGAATGCTGTCGCCATCACGCCGTACAACACCTCGTATTCGCTTCTTCCAGCTCCGTTTATGGGGCCAATACCCACATGCCTTTCTCGGTGCTGGACCGGGTCGATCATCCGGTCAGCCTCTACGCCGCTACCAAAAAAGCCAATGAGTTGATGGCACACACGTATAGCCATCTATTTCGCATGCCGGTCACTGGCCTCCGATTTTTCACGGTCTACGGCCCCTGGGGTCGCCCGGATATGGCTCCCTTCCTTTTTACAAAAGCTATTCTCGACGGGAGCCCGATCGAAGTTTTCAACGAGGGCCGAATGAAACGCGATTTCACGTATGTAGACGATGTCGTAGAGGGCGTCGTCCGCGTAATGACGCGTCCTCCCCTTCCCAACCCCGACTGGAATTCCGATTCCCCCGAACCCAACACCAGTTCCGCTCCCTATCGGCTCTATAATATCGGCAATCATCAGCCGGTGGAACTTATGGAGTTTATTCGCGTGATAGAGGAGTGTACAGGCCGCACTGCCCAGAAAATTCTGCGCCCGGCCCAACCTGGTGATGTGTTGACGACCTACGCGGATGTAGACGATCTTACACGCGACACCGGGTTTCAGCCCACCACTACGATTGAGGCTGGCCTGAAGCAATTTGTAACCTGGTATCGCCATTACTACTCGGTTTAGGGTAGAATAGGCCGATTGCGCCCTCTATCCCATCCGTGTCTCAAGGCGGTACCCACGAAGGAATATGCCGAAAATATTGCTTGTTTCGCGTTGCTCCTGGACGCTCTATAACTTTCGCCGCGGTCAGATGTCCGCCCTTCTGGCGGACGGCGCCACCGTTTTAGGAGCCGGAGCAGGGGGGGACGGATTCGAGCCGCGCATCGAAGCGCTGGGGATTCCGTTTGTGACGTTACCGGTAGACAAGCGCGCCCTCAATCCTCTCGCCGACCTCAAACTGCTTTGGCGGCTCTACTGCTGGTATCGGCAGGAACGCCCCGACATCGTGCATCACTTCACCATCAAACCCGTCATCTACGGCAGCATTGCGGCGCGTCTTGCCGGTGTGCCCCGCACGGTCAATACGGTGACAGGACTGGGCTTCGTCTTTTCGGACGGGGCCAAGCCCTGGCTCCGCCGACTGGTCGAGGCACAGTATCGTGTCGCCCTGTCCAAAGTTCACTACACTTTTTTCCAAAACAACGAGGACCGGGATCTCTTCCTGAAACAAGGGCTGGTCACGCCGGACAAAACGGGGCTACTGCCCGGATCTGGCGTGGATACAGAGCACTTTCTGCCTCCCGCTGCCGCTCCGGAGCCGACAACAGTGACGTTCCTGATGGTGGCACGTCTGCTAAAAGATAAGGGCGTGTACGAGTTTGTAGAAGCAGCCCGCAAGGTGCAAGCGCAGGCTCCGAACACGCGTTTTCAACTGATGGGGGGACGCGATGAACGCAATCCGCGCGTGGTTCCTCAAGCGCACATCGATCAATGGCAACAAGAAGGCGTCGTGGAGTGGCTAGGGGAAGCCTCGGATGTACGTGGGGCGATGGGCGCAGCGGATGTTGTTGTCCTCCCTTCCTTCTACCGAGAAGGCACCCCGCGTTCCCTGCTCGAATCCGCTGCCATGGGCCGCGCCATTATTACGACCGATTCCATTGGCTGCCGCGAGGCAGTTGAGGATGGCGTCACCGGCCTCTTAGTGCCCGTCAAAGACTCCGAGGCGCTGGCGGAAGCCATGTTGCGTCTCTATTCAGATCCGGTCGGCAGGCGACGCATGGGCGAGGCCGGACGTGCAAAGATGCTCCGTGAATTCGACGAGCGACTCGTGATACAAAAAATTAAATTAGTCTATGCGAAGGAGCAGATATGAAGGTTCTGATCACTGGAGGCGCGGGATTTATCGGCTCTCACCTCAGCGACCTGTTGATCGAGCGTGGCGACGAAGTCTATGCCCTGGATGACCTTTCGACCGGCAACCTCAACAACATCGCGCATCTGAAGGAGAACCGTAATTTCCACTTCGTGTGCGATTCCGCCGGGAATGAAGCGGTCATGAACGAACTGGTCCAGAAGGTCGATCATATCTACCATCTGGCGGCCGTCGTAGGAGTCCAGCGCGTGGTAGAGAGTCCGGTACGCACGCTGGAAGTGAACCTGCATACGACCGAGATCGCGCTGAAGCTCGCGCATCGGTTCGACAAAAAGATACAGATCGCCTCGACCTCCGAAGTCTACGGTCGCCACAAAGTCAATCGCCCGCTCTCCGAAACTGACGAGCGTATCTATGGGCCGACAACCGTCGGACGCTGGAGTTACGCCGGTGCAAAGGCGATCGACGAGTTCTTTGCCCTTGCCTATCACCGCGAACGGAATCTTCCCGTCGTGATAACCCGCTTCTTCAATACCGTAGGTCCCCGTCAAACGGGCCAGTACGGCATGGTGATTCCGCGTTTCGTCCAGTCGGCGCTGAAGGGCGAACCCATCACCGTTTATGGAGACGGCAGCCAATCGCGGTCGTTCACCTACGTCGGCGACGCCGTGCGTGCGATTACCGACCTCATGGCCTGTCCCGCCGCCATCGGCGAGGTGTTCAACGTGGGTAACGGCGAAGAGGTCACGATTCTTGGTCTGGCCCAACAGGTAAAGGCAATGACCGATTCAAAGTCGGAGATTCGCGTGGTGCCGTTCGAGCAGATTTACGGCAAGGATTTCGAGGACATGGAGTTCCGTACTCCGGATATCACCAAGATCAACAAAGCCATCGGTTATGTTCCGACGGTGGATCTCAACGGCATTTTGGAGCGAGTCATTCGTCATTTTCGCGCAAATGCGAGGGAAGAGGGCGCAGCGTCCTCCCAGCAAAGAACGGAGGGAGCACACTAAATGCATCCCACTGCTTCTCACTGTATGGCGCTCTGGCTCTGTACAATCCTCGTCTCCGTCGGACTTACCCAGTTGGTGATTGTCTTCGCGCGCCGCTTCCAACTCATCGCCAAGCCGAAAGCCGACCGCTGGCATGAGACGCCGACCGCTCTCTACGGTGGCGTGGCGATTGTCACGGCGTTTTTACTTGTAAGCCTCTGGGTGTTAGGACGCTACATGCCGACCCGCTCCTACGAACTTGCAGGTCTGTTTGTCGGAGGCATCTTTCTCTTCGCGCTTGGGGTGCGTGACGATATGATCCCGCTGAACCCGCTCGTCAAACTGCTGGGTCAAGTGATGGCCGTAACGCCGTTCTTGATCGGGGTCGCGTTGGCGCACAATTCGCCGCTCTATGTGTTCGCCATGCCAGCGATACTCCTTTGGATGATCGCCCTTACGAACGCCTTCAATCTGCTCGACAATATGAACGGTCTCTCGGCAGGCACGGCTGCCGCCGTTGGAAGCGTCCTCTCCCTATACACTTTTCTGCATGGCGATCCCCTCACAGGGCTGCTCAGCGCCCTGCTGGCGGCCTCTTGCCTGGGCTTCCTCTACTTCAACTGTCGCTTCGCATCTCCGGCTCACATATTCATGGGCGACTGTGGAAGCCTGTTCTTAGGGTATATGCTCGCGGGCCTTACGATCCTGGGCGTCTTTCATCCCATTTCGGCGCCGATCGAATCTATCACGATCCCGTTCCTGTTGATGGCTCTGCCGATTTTCGATACGCTTCTGGTGATCGTGCGCCGCAAACGCGAGGGGCGCGCCATCTCGCAGGGGGGCAAGGACCATAGTTCGCATCGCCTCGTCTACTCCGGCCTCTCTCCGAAAAAGGCGATCTTCGCGCTTTACTCCGTGAGCCTGCTCTGCGGCGGTATCGGTCTGATCTGTGAACGCTTCAACCATCCGATGCTCCTGCCCTTCCTCGTCGTGGGAGTCGCGATCATTCTTGGGTATTTCGGCTCCTATCTCAGTCGCTTCACCAGTCCGCAACCCGCGAAGGCGGCTCCTCCTCTGCGTGAGTCGGCGCTCGACGCGAATCCCACCTGACATTAAGCCAAACGGGAATGGCGCGAAGAGAAATCTCTTCGCGCCATTCCCGTTTTAATCGGGGTGACTGGATTCGAACCAGCGACCTCACGGTCCCGAACCGTGCACTCTACCAAGCTGAGCCACACCCCGTATTTCGCGAAGCGCAGGTCGGCGACCGCAGAAAATACACTCGTATTATAGCACGGTGACCGCGATTCGTCAAGGCATTTCCACACCAGGACAGGATTGCGGTTCCGTTGCACATTTTCTGTGTGTTTTGACGAAAAGAGACGTACGTGGTACACTGTGTCAAAGATTCCAAGGCTCTTTGAGAGGAACCGTTCGCCGTGCCTACCGCCGCATTTATCACGCTCGGCTGCAAAGTCAACCAGTACGAGACCCAACGCATACTCGATGATTTCGAGGAGGGCGGTTTTGCCATCACCGAGTTCAATCAAGTCGCGGATGTCTATGTCATCAACACTTGTTCGGTAACGCAGGCGGCAGAACGTAAATCGAGGTACATGGTGCGCAAGGTGGCGCGTCAAAACCCAGAGTCGATTGTGGTGATGACCGGATGCTACGGCGAAATGTCGCAGATCAAAGGGGAGAGCGTCGAAGAGGCGACCCTGCAGGTGCCGAATCAATATAAGTTAGAAACGTTTCGGCGTGTCATGGAGACCTATCCACACTTGGAACGTGAGATAGCGAACGGTTCCGGTATTGCTGTGGAGAGGCGTGCTGCGCCCCGGCGCACACGGGCCACGATCAAAGTGCAGGATGGTTGCAATGTGTTCTGCGCCTTCTGTTCGATCCCCTACACTCGCAAATATATGCTTTCTCGCCCGGTGGAGGAGGTGGTCGCCGAAGTCGAACGCCGCGCCGCTCAAGGCTTCAAAGAGATCGTGATAACCGGCGTTCTGGTAGGCGCTTACGGCCAGGACGGTTTTCGCGCCATCCCCGGACAGGACCTCCCACGTTTGACACTTCACGACCAAGCGAAAGGCGCCGCTCCGGATCTGGCGGACCTGCTGTTGCGTCTGGCAGAAGTGCCCGGTATCGAGAGGGTTCGTCTCTCGTCCATCGAACCGACGCAGGTAACCGACAAACTGGTGGATGCGTTCGCCTCACAGCCTAAGCTCTGTCGGCACCTGCACATTCCCTTGCAGAGTGGAGACAGCGGTGTGCTGGCAGGCATGAATCGCCCTTACGATCAGGAGTTCTACCTGGATAGATGCCGTGCGGCCTATGCCCGTATTCCCGACCTTGCCATTACGAGCGATATTATGGTCGGATTTCCGGGGGAGGACCGTGCCGCGTTCGAGAGCACCCTGCATGTCGTCCGCTCAGTCGGCTATGCGCGGGCTCATCTGTTCCGCTACTCCCCGCGCCCCAATACTCCGGCTGCGGAGAGGCGCGATCAGGTCTCGGATGCCGAAAAAGAGGCGCGCAGCCAGGAACTCGCAGTCGTCTGTCGGGAGACACAGGCCCGATTCATTCAGCGCTATATCGGCCGTGAACTTGAAGTTTTGGTGGAAGGCAAAGAGAGCCAGGCACGCAACGCAGAGGAGGGAGAGAGCGGTAACGAAGGCAATGAGCCAATAGGTACAGCCGCCCGATCCGATGCTTTTGGGCTCTTGAGTGGGTATACCAGCAACTATATTCGGGTTCAGTTCACGGGAGGCTCTCATCTGATCGGTACCATCGCTCGGGCGCGCCTGCTCGAACCAAGCGCGGAGGGCGCCATCGGGGAGGTTGGCGGCGCTCACTTCGGACCAATGGAAGCTCCCCCGGATGCCGAATTCCTGCCTCTTGCCATCTTTGCCGCCCATGTTTGACGATCTGAGGGAAGGAGGAACTCCCCATTGATAGCTGTCCCGCTCGCAACTTTCTGTATCGTCCTCCTGATGCTCGTTGTCGTCCTGCTCTGCGTGTCGGTCGGACGGTTGCTGCGTACTCCGAAGTCCCATCCCGACCGTGCGGCACGTCGGGACACTGTCCGCCTGCTCTTCGTCCTTTGCGGAGCGCTCGGGCTTGCGGCGCTCCGAACGCAGTATTTGTCTAGCTCGCGGCCTTTCTTGATCCTGACCGTGGGCCTCGTACCGCTGGGCATGGTCGCATGCTGGCTGATGGTTCGGCTTATCGGCGCTTATCGTCACCAAAATGCTGCCCCGCTCGACCAGACTCTACCGGATCTCGAATCCGTTCAATCCCGAATTTCTCCTCTTTCGATGGAACGAAACAATGACGATTCCCGGCGAAACACCCGATCCTAGTCCAGCCATCCGACCTACAAAACGCTACGCCCTTCTCGCCTTCGCGATCACTCTGTTCGGGCTTTTGCTGCAAATGCCCTGCCTGAGATTCGACAAGGTCATCGACGACTTCGACCTGGTCTATTCCGTCGAACAACGCGGATGTGGCGCCAATCCAATCGACTGCTTTCACCATCCTGTCTTTGAACTCTACTACCGTCCGCTCTTTACGGCAACCTTCGCTCTCGGCGACCAACTGCATGCGAAGGCTTCGATAGCAGCCAACTCTCTGACCCACCAACTTCATGTGAACATGCATGGTTACCGGTTTCAAGCGCACGATACCTTCTGGTACCATCTGGAAAATCTGGCGCTCCATGCCGCCGTATGCGGGCTCGCATTCTGGTTTTTCTTGCTGCTCTTTCAACGCGAACGTCCGGCGCTCCTGGCGGGGTTGGTCTTCGCGCTCCATCCTCTCCAGGTCTCGGTAACCAGCTTCATCGGGGGCAGACCCGATAGCATGGCGCTCCTATTTCTCCTTTTGTTTTCGATCGGAGCGTGGAATGCCGCCCAGCATACCTTTTCCCCACGGCCATTGGCGCGGCGGGTGGCATGGCTCCTTCTGAGTATCGTCGGTTACTCCTGCGCCGTTTTTACCAAAGAGCAATGCCTCTCGATGCTGCTGATCCTGCCCTTCCTGCTCTGGCGACCCGGCAGCGTGCAGACTGGGCGTCCGGGCAGCGTGTTTCGCGAGAAGTACCTGTTGCCACTCTACCTCTTGCCGGTCGGGCTCTATCTCTGGGCGGCGCGTCAGGTCATTCCGTTTGCCTCGGTCCCTAATCCCCATTGGAAAATCCCGCTCCATCTGGAGATGATCGGTCGGACATTGTGGTATTTCCAGCGCCTGCTCTTGCTGCCGACTGTCGGCCCGATCCACCAGTCCACCCTGGGTCCGTGGGACACTCCGCAGCCTGTCGTCGCATGCACGGGATATCTGCTGGCGCTCCTCTGGCTCATAGCGGTCTGGAGATTTCGGCGTCATCCCGCCTTTCGGTTCTGCGCATTGTGGACGACGCTGACACTGTTCCCGGTTCTGAATCTGGTTCCCATTCCTTCTCAATTCGCCTCGTGTTATCGGGCGGTGATTCCCCTGCTGGGCTTCGCGGGCGTGCTTGGATTGGCTCTGGATCATATTCCGCTCTGGTGGCAGGCACACCTGCAGAATGACCGCTATGCGACTTACGATGGTGGCCCCAAACAACCCTTCCTGGTGTGGTTGCTGCACTCCCGCTTGATGCTGCATCAACAGGCATTGGGAAGAGGGGTGGTGCTAAGTCTCTGCATTTTTTACAGTTGTGAAACTCTGGCGGATGTTTCCACGTGGCAGGATAACAACACGCTGATGCAGGCGGAGATCTATGGAGACCCGAACTTTGTCCCAGCCTACGGCGGGCTGGCGTTCTGGAATGAAGGAACGCGAGGGCAGGCGCCGGTACGATTACCGAACTGGAAGAAAGCCGAAGAGAATTTCAGTGCCGTGCTCTCCCCCATCCTGCCGGACGTACCGCCAGGTCCTGCCTTTTTAAACGCCGTGAACAGTGACGCGTGCCAACGCACCCTCTGGAGCCACGCAGGACTACGCTACCACCCGCGCGTCTACCTGACTTCGCTCCTGCCGCACCGAGGATGGGCACGACAAGAGCAAGGACATTTCGCTGCCGCCGCCGAAGACTATCGGCGGGAACTTGTCCTTAAGCCCGAGGACGATAACACGCGCGCCAATCTCCGCAACTGCTATATGGCGAATGGACAGGTAGACGAAGCCATCGCGCTCTACCGCAGCGCGTCCGAAGTGCCGCCACGTTCCGATTCTAATACCGATCACACTTCACCGTGAACCTGTTGACACCGGCCTAACGGTGTGATAGACTGAACACAATGAACCTTGCCCAAATGAGAACCATCATGTCCGAGAGTACCGAACATGTCTCCGTCGAACCCATGCGTCCAGAGGATGTGGAAGCGGTCCTCCACATAGAACGAATGAGTTTTCCTGTTCCGTGGATGGCGACCGCATTTGCCACAGAACTCTCCAACCGTTCCGCTTTCTACCGGGTCGCCCGCTGTGGTGCGGAGGTGATCGGCTTTGGAGGAGCGTGGGTGATCCGCGATGAAGCGCACATTACGACCCTCGCTGTTCACCCAGGCTACCGGGGCCGCCATATCGGCGACCGTCTCCTCCTGGCGCTACTGGAAGAAGGGATCCGGCGGCGCGCGTCCCGCGCCGCACTGGAGGTGCGGCAGAACAACCTTGTCGCAAGACACCTCTACCAGAAGTTCGGCTTCTACGAGGCGTCCGTCCGTAAGAACTACTACACGGACAACGGCGAGAATGCGATCGTGATGTGGGCCGATAACATTCATGGCAGCGCCTACCGTGATATTCTCACTGCCGTCTCCCACGCCCTCGACAACTCCGTTCCGTAATTAATCCCCTCCCCTTGCACTCTAGACGGAGGAAATTGCCGCAGCAACGCAGGGGCGTCAGACGTCTCCTTTCAATCCATGGAGAACGCCGCGCGTATACCCTACACACTCCATCAGCCCCGGCAGCGGATCGTCGTCGTTCTTCTCGTATTCGAAGCTGACCAGATGAGGATAGTGGATTTTGAGCAGCGATTCCAATATCCCCTGTATGTTCAACACTCCTCGCCCTACTTCGACGGGAGCGCCCTTGGGAGTGGTATTGGAAATGTCTTTGAGGTGCATATCGTAGAGGCGTTCCCGGCACTTGAGGATCGCCTCTACCGGATCGACCTGGGCGCGAGCGCAGTGGCCCACATCGATACACAGACCAATGCGCTTATCGAAGGGCTGGACTGCGTCCCAGACCTCATTGGGCGAAGGGAAGGTCTTGTCCTCCGGGCCATGATTGTGGATGGCGATCTTGATATCGAACTCCTTCACCATCTTATCGAGGATCGGAAGCGCCTCCTTCGGCGGCGCGCACACGATGGTCGGCAAACCGATGTCTCGGGCATATTCAAAAGCGGTGCGGATGCTGGCTTCGTCGTTCTTCATTCCGACATTGCCGCAACTGAGCGGCGTAATCCCGGCGTCTTTGAATTTCTGGGCGATCTCCTTGCGTTGCTCCGCCGTTGTATTGAACGGGAGATGCATGTCTTTGAGGGACACGTATTTGAGGCCAGTACGCTGAATGTCTTTGATACAGACATCGAGCGGTACTTTACGCAGAGTGTAGGATGCGACACTGACTTTGAGCCCATGCCACGTGTCACGGCGCTCCCCGCCTGTCTGTGCAAGGGCAGGGGGGCCGGTATCGCCTAAGCTGACTGCGGCGACCACCCCGGCCTGCAGCAGACCTCGGCGCGAAATACCTTTAAGTTCTGCCATCTCTCTTCCTCCAATCGGGTTTACAAAGGGGATACTCTTCGATGGACTCAGTTCACCGTAAACTCCGCGGTCTCCTTCACCAAACGCAGAATTCATCAATGGCCCGAAAAAAATTGAAGGTGTATTTGCAGGATATTGCGCTTGCTTCTGGGCCGCATCCCTTGCTATAATCGAACGGTATGCCTTCCCCTCCGCTTGAAAAATTCTACACATTGACCGTATAATTGTTTGCCAGCGCAAAAGCGGGGCAATGTATTTGAGTTGACGTGCAAAATTACAGCCTTTAGATCTCATTTGAGTTGACATCCGACGCAATTCGCTATATAATGAAACCGCCGGAAGAGCATTCAATTCAACCCCTGCTTCAGGAGTTGGAGGCGGAAAGAGCTTTTACTCGACGTCGACATGCAGGTCAAAGGAGATGTAGTATGGTCAGAAAAGGGTTCACTCTCATCGAACTGCTGGTTGTGATCGCCATTATCGCGATACTCGCCGCTATTCTATTCCCTGTTTTCGCGCAAGCGCGCGAAAAAGCCCGCGCTATTTCGTGTCTCTCCAACATGAAACAGATCGGATTAGGACAACTGATGTATTCGCAGGACTACGACGAACGGTTTACCTGCGGCGTCCTCCCCAAAGCGGGAGATCCCGGGTTTATGGGAATGGGCTGGGCCGGGCAGATGTATCCCTACGTCAAGAACACCCAGTTGTTCAAGTGCCCCAACGACCCGAACCAGGCGACTAAACTCAACAATGTCGTCATTGTTCCCGTCTCTTATGCGCTTAACTATCGAGCGCTCTTCTACGCGACTCCCACCCTGAAGACCCCGGCCTCTACGATTCTGGTCACGGAAGCGTTCGGAGCGCTGACAGACGTCACCGATCCCCTGGAGACCAATCGGGTGCGGGGTTCGGCCTGTGACCTGAGCGACAACCTGGTATGGACGACGCCGCCCGCAAACTTTGCCTGCTGCCAGTTCCCTGGCAACGGAAATCTCTACTATGCAACCGGCCAGATGTCCCCAGGTCAGCCCTGGCCTTATGGAGGCACGCACTTCGACCAGAGCGTCAAAGCGACCCACACGAACGGCGCCAACTATACGTTCTGTGATGGCCACGCGGCCTTCGCTCA
>JAYUMV010000265.1:0-2914 GCA_043762265.1 Chthonomonadaceae bacterium
CATCGGTGGCGATAGGGGAGAAGGCCTGTTCGTTGGCATCGGTGAGGGCATTGTTGAGTATCCCATGCCGCGTTACCGCCTCGGCGTCTCGCTCAAAAGCGATCGTCTCTTTCTTCATCGTCCCGTTCTTGACGCGGCAATGGACCACGACCAGCGTTTCGCCCTGCTTCGGTTTGGCGACCCACTCTTGATTGAACTCCGGCTTGTAGGTGTCTACCGTTTCTACGCTGACCACTTGGAAACGCCATTCGCCCGAAAAGAGCGTCTGACCGAGTTTCCCGGAGTTCTTATCCCCGATCTGTCCCGCCCCGCCTGCCTTGGTGATCTCGTAGCGACCTGCTTTCTCGGTCAACTCCATATTCAGCTCCGCGTTACGTGTTTTCGAGTGGCGCTTCTCATCCTGCCGCGCCAGGGACAACATTGGAACGAGCTATTATACCGATTTATCCTTCGAATTGTTTTATGGGAAAAAGCATTCGGTATCGGATATGCGGGGCGTGGTTGTCTCTCTCTGGAAGTCAACGGGCGGATCCAGGCAGAACCGTAATCTTAGTGCGGTAGGCGTTGTCATCGATGAAGCGGAAGCCGCCTGCGACGAACCCAATGCGGAACTCATGCACGCCGGGCGTCTCAACACGGACATAGCCGACGACGGTGATGGTTTCGCCGGGCGCGAGCGTCGGTTTGTCGAAGCCAAACAGCCACGGCCAGGAGCCGGGATTGTGGCCGCCGACCTCGAAATCGGTCGAGACCCGCAGGTGCAATTTGCCCGGCGCCTCCTCATAACCCATCTCATAACTGGCCTGCTTCTCGTCGTAGGTGAACGGAGGAGCGGGCTTCATGGTGAGCGGGGCAGGGGCAGGTAGGTTGTTGCGTACCGTCATAGTCACCTTGAGCAGTTCCCCGACTTTCAGGGTTTTGGGACTGAACTCGGCGGAGATCAGGTGCGGCAACTGCTCTTTCGGGATGTTGACCGTCAAAGTCATGGGCCAGGTGCGTACCCGGTTCGCGTCTGCGCCCCCCTCCCAGATCACATTGTAGCGGGTCGGAACCAGAACGCTTCCCGGCAGCTTTACCGAGAGGGCGTTGGCATCTGCAGTATCGCTCTCGACCGGAACTCCATTGAGCAGGATATGCCCGCCTTTCAGGTGGACGCCGTTGAGGGTCAGAAGATCGCCGATCTTCGCCGGGTTCGGCGAGAGCGCAGTGATGCGGGACACGCTCGGAGGCCAGGCAATGGGTAGAACCAGCGCCTCGCTGGTAAGCCCGTTCCGACGCACACGGATCTCCGCGTTCGCCGCTGCAGGACGGTCCCAGAAGTCGGCGGGCATCCAGAACGTCACGGTGTCCGTCCCTACCGACTTCACCCAGACGGGAATTCCTGCGATCTCGACTACAGGTGGCACGCTCTTGGCGGCCTCGCCTGGAACGCGCAACGTCATCAACGCCCCTGGCAGAATTGACTTCTGCCTTGGAACAGGCAGCAAAAACGGCGGACGCGGCGCGAAGTCGGGAACGCCCTCCTGGGTCGTCTTCTCGTCGAAGGTGGAGGCGGCATCGGCATGCGTCACGAGTTGTTTAGGATCGCTCAAGGGCACCATGGTGTTGCCAAAAAGGATCGCCTGGGTCGCCTTGAGTTCGAGGCCGGTTCCTGCGCCGTAGAAGAGGTTGCCCCGGAAAATGTAGCCGCCGGAACGGGTCTTGTCGCGTCCGTTCTGACGCAGATACACGAGTTGTCCGTTCGGGCGGCGGTCGTCGAAGCCGAAGACGTTGTTCTCGAACAGATCGTCCTGACCGTTCTCGATCTCGACCGCATGGTTGGAGTCGTTGACGCAGGTGTTGCCGCGCACGATGCAGCGCCGCGAATAGCCGAGCCACATCCCGTAGTTGGAGTTGGAGCAGTTGTTGTTTTCGATCACAGTGTCGTCCACCAGATCGACCTCAATGGCGTTGTTGGGCGAAAAAGAGCAGTCGTTGCCGCGCAGAATATTGCGATGCGAACCGTTCAAGGGCGGCACGACGGTGCCCGGTGTGATCGGGCCTTCGTTGGCGCGAATAAAGATCGCGTCGCCCCCGAAGCGCAGGTCGTTGTCCTCTATGATATTTTCGTTGCTGTTGTGGTCGATGCCGACCGCCTGCGAATCGTAGGTCTGCCAACCCGTCAGCGCCTGGAACAGCGTGCCTTCGCCGGTGGTACACCATACAGCGCGGTTGTGGCGAAATACATTGCGCGACGCGTTCCAGAGATGCAGGCCCCAGTTGCCGTTGAACGAAAAATCGCCGTCTGCGATAACGTTGCCCTCCGATCGCACGACATCGATTCCATCCCATTGATACTGAGAGACACATCGTTGGAGCGTGCAGCCCTTACTATCGCGTATCACGATGCCGCCGCCGTGATTGTCTTCTGGCTCTTTCCCGCTCTCGTCGACTACCGTACCGGGTGGAAGGTCCGCGTTGTGCGAAGTAATACAGTCCACCAACTTGACGCCACTGCTCCGCTCGATGACGATGCCCCAGAGATAGCCGCTCACATCCGCATGCCGAATCGTGACGTTGTGTGCGTCGGTAATGTGCAGCCCTATGCCACGGGATTTGCCAAGGCCAAGGAGTCTGGCTCTAGAGAAATCGACGGTGAAGTTGCTGCCGGAAATCTGCACCACCCCCGTCCCATCATCCTCGACAGAGTAGGTGCCCGGTTTGATGACCGCATTCGAAGTGATCTTCGAATGCGGTTTAAGTTCCTGCTGCGGCAGTGCTCTGACTCCCAATGGTAGGAATACCAGATAGCATAATAGGGCAATGCAACGGGTCCATGGATTCATGCAAATTCCCCTTGTTTAAGACGATACATGCCTTGCAAGTTGCCCATCCCTCGACGAAATTCCTGCCCTCCTGGGAAAGGAGAGATGCG
>JAYUMV010000266.1:0-5830 GCA_043762265.1 Chthonomonadaceae bacterium
GGAGCCCCGAACGTTCCGGCGGCGCTGCCGTTGCCGGACGCCGAACTGACGCGCGCGCCCCGCAGAACCAGGCTGAACTCCTGTCCTTCCGCCTGCCCCTTCAGGCGGACCTGCCCGTCCTTAAACTCCAGGTCTTCGGGCTTCTTTCCGGAGAAGCGAGAGTTTTGAGCCGAGATCGCGGTCAGAAGCAGCTTCTGGATCGCGCCGTCTGCGGCCTGATAGACGGCGGGAATCACCGAGGCGGAGGCCATCGATCCGCCACTGAGCGGGCCGGGCGGCAGATCGGTGTCGCCCAATACCACCTCCACCCGCGGGACCGGAATGCCGAGCTTCTCGCTGACGATCTGCGCCAGCACCGTATAAGTGCCGGTACCGATATCCTGGGTGCCGCACGAGACACGGACCGTGCCATCGGCGCGCAGATCGACCGTCGCAGAAGCCGGAAACCGCTCTGCGATCCAGGAGCAGGCCGCCATCCCCCAGCCGAGCGTCAGGCCGTCCTGCGTCATCGAGCCAACCTTCGGGGTGCGCTTCGACCAGCCGAACTTCTCCGCGCCCACCGTGTAACACTCGACCATATGCCGCGACGAGAACGGGATCTTAAGGCTCTCGTCCATCTTCGGTTCGTTGACGATCCGCAGCTGCATCGGGTCCATGTTCAGCGCGATAGCGAGTTCGTCCATCGCCGTCTCCGTGGCGAAGAGGCCGGGGACCGCGCCGGGGCCGCGCATGGAGGTCGGGTTGCCGACATTGCGGCGGGTGAGCGCTCCCGTCACCCGTAGATTCGGGACGCTGTAGAGGTAGGGCGTCGCCTCCCCACAGTTCTCCTTGTAGTCGTCCAGGATCGAGGTGTGGTTGATGTAGTCCTGCGAGAAAGAAGTCAGCTTGCCGTTCGGGGTCGCGCTCAGACGTACGCGCTGCTGAGTCGCAGGCCGATGCCCCGCGCCCTGGAACACCTCCGCTCGACTGAGAACCAGTTTGACCGGAAGGTTTAGTTCGCGGGCAGCGGCAGCGGCCAGCGCGCAGTGCGGCCACGGAAAAAGTTTGCCGCCGAAGCCCGACCCTAAAAATCGCGAAATGACGCGCATCTTCTCTTTCGGAACCCCTAACTGCTGCTGCATCACGTTACGGTGGTTCACTACCGCCTGGGTCGTCTCGTAGAGGGTGTATGCCTCCCCATCCCACACGGCGACGGTGGCGTGCAGTTCTATGGCGCTGTGCGTCTCGGGCGGAGTCGTGTAGGTCTGATCGACCTTGATCTGAGCTGCCCCAAACGCATGTTCTGGATCGCCGCGTTCGCTGACGACTCCCGGAGGCGCATCCTCCTTCTCAGGAGAGTTCGCCTCTCCCGGCTTTTTGACCGCTGGTTTCGCGCCCAGGCCCAGATCGCGGGCGACATTCGGGGTCTCGGCATGGTAAGTCGCATGCACCGCATCGGCGGCGGCCCGCGCCTGCTCTAAGGTATCCGCGACCACCAGTGCGACATACTGCCCGTAGTAGCGGATGATGTCGTCCTCGAACGCCGGGCGATGCTCGTCCATATAGGCGGTAAAGTCGGTATCCGGCGCAGTGCGGAAGACCTTGCTGAAGTTCGCGCGGTGATAGACCGCGCGTACGCCGTTCATCTTCTCCGCCTTAGAAGTATCGAGTTTCTCGATCCGGCCTTTGGCGATCGTGCTGCCGACAGGCACGGCATAGAGCATTCCTGGAAAAGAGTGGTCGGAGGAGTACATCGCGGTTCCGCTCACCTTGAGCGGACCATCGATGCGCGGCATGGCCACCCCGACGCCCATCGCTACCTTTTTGGATTTCATTGTCATGACGCGTTCCTCGTGGCGAGTTTCAGAGCCTGAGTCAGGCAGCGGGTGGCGAGTTCGACCTTGAAGCCGTTCTGCGACTGTGGGCGGGCCTCTTTCAGCGCCGCCTCAGCGGCAGGGCGGAATTGAGCCGGGTCCACCGTCTTTCCCTTGAGCAGGGCTTCTGCGGCAGGGGCACGCCAGGGCAGCGTACCGACGCCGCCGAGAGCGATGCTTATGCTTTCGAACTTGCCGTCGCGCACTTGCGCGATCACGGCGGCGGACGAAAGCGCGAACTCATAGGAGGCACGGTCCCGTAGTTTGAGATAGACCGAGCGGGTGCCTTCCGGCAGCGTCGGCAGCGAGACATGGGTCACGAGATCGCCCGCTTGCAGCACATTCTCGACATGAGGCGTCTTGCCCGGCACCAGGAAGAAAGAGGAGATCGGCACGGTACGTTCGCCCTTCACACCCTGGATATGAACGACGGCATCGAGCGCCATCAGGGCGACATTCATGTCCGAAGGGTTGGTGGCGATACAGTGCTCGCTCGTCCCCAGGATCGCCAGGTTCCGGTTGAACCCCTCGATGGCGGAGCAGCCCGAACCGGGCTCGCGCTTATTGCAGGGCGTATGGGGATCGCGGAAGTAGACGCAGCGGGTGCGCTGCAGCAAGTTGCCGCCGGTCGTAGCGCGGTTGCGCAGTTGGGCCGATGCCCCGGAGAGCAGCGCCTGGGACAACACCGGATAGTGTTTCACGATTTCCGGATGGTGGGCAAGGTCGGAGTTGCGGACGAGCGCTCCGATCAGAAAACCCTGAGGCGTTCGCTCCACCTTGTCGAACGGCAGGTGGTTGATGTCTACGACCGTCTCGGGCCGTTCCACATTCAGTTTCATGAGATCGAAGAGGGTGGTCCCGCCCGCGATGAAGCGGACCTTGGCGCCCTGTTGGGCCGTGGGGGACTTCGCCCCGGCGGCGACGGCCTGGGCCGCGTTCTCGACGCGAGAGTAGTCGAAAATCTCCATATCAGGCTTTGCCTCGTACTTTCTGGATGGCGTCCACGATGTTGGCATATGCCCCGCACCGACAGATATTGCCGCTCATCGCCTCTTTGACATCGGCGTCCGCCGCGCCACAGGGCTCTTTCAGGAGGGCGACCGCCGACATGATCTGGCCGGAGGTACAGTAGCCGCACTGGAAGCCATCGTGTTCGACAAAGGAGGCCTGCATCGGGTGCAGCTTTTCCGGCGTGCCCACGCCTTCGATGGTGGTGATCTCGTCACCCTGATTGGTGAGGGCGAGCGAGAGGCAGGAGTTGGCACGACGCCCATTGATATGCACGGTGCAGGCGCCGCACTGGCCGTGATCGCAGCCTTTCTTGGTGCCGGTCAGATGCAGGTTCTCGCGCAGACAGTCGAGGAGCGAGGAGCGGGGATCAATCCGCACGGCATGATCTTTGCCGTTGACCCGCAGGTGCATATCGACCATCGCCCCCGATTTCGAAAAGGCCGCGCCTCCCGCCGCCCTCTGTTCCGGCTGCGCCGTCTCTGCCGCGCTGAAGGGCGACAGAGAGGCCGTCAGCCCCGCGCCGCCTATCCCGCTGAGAAAAGTTCGGCGCGTGGACAGACCCAGCCCACCGGCCTGGATCCCCTCGCTGACTTCGTGCTTATGTGGATCTTCAGACATTGCTCTTCCTCTCCTGCACTGCGTGACACCCACTTCGTGGATGTTTCGATCATGTCTATAATACGTGAGAGCAGAAGAGGTGTTCGAGACAATTCCGCAGAATTATTGCCTGATACTGCAAGTCGCGCGAAGCGCCCTGAACTTCGGAAAGAGGGAGGGTAAAATAGCGGTAGTCCGGGAGGGGGAAAAGATGGCGGCACAGGTTCTATTCGACGACAAAACGGAGCCCGCTCTGCGCCAACAGCAAGAGTTGGCGGGGCTGATCGAGCGCTTCACCGGCACGGATGGCAGCCATGCGACGGCGATCTCGGCGCTGTCTCTGTATCGCTCCTCCAACACAACCAACCCCCATCACGGCGTCTCCATTCCTGCCTTATGTCTTATCGCGCAGGGAAGCAAGCAGGTGCTTTTGGGGAGCGAAAAGTATCAGTACGACCCCGCGCACTATCTGCTGGTCGCGGTGGAGCTGCCTGTCGTTTCGCAGATCGTCGAGGCGACTCCTCAGACGCCTTATCTAGGTCTGACGCTGCGCCTGGACTGTGCGCTCATCAGCGACTTGATGCTGGATTTGGATCGGCCGGTGCCGTCTAAGCCCGGCTCGGAGCGAGGTCTGGTTGTCAGCAGGGTCGATACCGCCTTGCAGGATGCTGTCGTTCGCCTCACACGGCTCCTCGCCACCCCGGATCACATCTCTATCGTGGCTCCGCTCGTGATCCGAGAAATCCTCTACTATCTGCTCCTCGGCGAACAAGGGGGGCGCCTCTGCCAGATCGCCCTTCATAACAGCGCCACGCAGCGCATCGCGAGCGCCATCGACCGGATCAAAAGTCACTACGCGGAGCCTTTGCGGATCGAAGACCTTGCCCGGGAAGTACATATGAGTCCTTCCGGACTGCATCATCATTTCAAGGCGGTGACCGCGCTGAGCCCCTTACAGTATCAAAAGCAACTGCGCCTGCAGGAGGCCCGTCGCCTGATGCTCATCGAGGCGCTGGACGCCACGGAAGCTTCCTATCGTGTAGGCTACGAAAGCCCCTCTCAGTTCAATCGGGAGTACAGTCGCCTGTTCGGCGCGCCGCCTCTGCGCGACATGGCCCGATTGAGAGACACCTCCCTCTGGAACGAAACCTGAAGCCTGTTCGGACTGTGCGAGCCATTTGTGCTCCCTATCGGCAGCCGCAAATCTTTGGGGCCTCTTGTCTGCCGCCCGCGAAAAATGTGTTCGTTTCGGTTGCAATTCGGGTGCGTGTAGCGTATAATAGGTAGGCATTGTTTTGAAGAGAGGAAAATTCATGAAAACCGGCATCCATCCCGACTACCAGACCGTCAATGTTGTCTGCCAGTGCGGGAGTACGTTTGAAACTCGCTCCACTCGGAAGAACATTCGCGTCGAAATCTGTTCTGCCTGCCACCCGTTCTACACCGGTAAGCAGAAACTGATCGACACCGAAGGTCGCGTTCAGAAGTTCCAGGCGAAGTACGATAAATTCATCAAGAAGTAGGGACGGCCTCTATGGTCGAACCACGATCACACGCGTCTCTTCTGGCTCCCCAGTCTTAATCGGCTGGCACGAGCGGAGGAGACGCGTTTTTTGCTGCCTATCGTTTCTGTTTTGCATCGTAAGCAGGGAAGCGTGCCGTCCAGGGTGAACTGCTTCTACAACCGGAAAGCAAGGGCGGCGGCGCTCAGGAGGCGTGTATTGGATGAAGTAAAGGCGACACCGACCGAGAAAATGACGGCGGAAGCTGTGCTGCAGTATGGGGGGCAGGCCGTGATCGAAGGCGTGATGATGCGGAGCAAACACTACTTTGCAGTCGCCTGCCGCCGCCCGGACGGGCAGATCATCGTGCAGCGCGAAGAGGTGGACAAGAGCTTCATCGGCAAACTGAAATGGCTCAACAAGCCGTTTTTGCGCGGCACACTCGCGCTCATCGATGCGATGGCGCTGGGATCCCGCGCCCTCACTTTCGCCTCGAACGTGCAGTTGCAGTACGAGCAGGAGCTGAAGGGGCAGACGGCGGTCGTGGTGAGTCCCACGGAGAAGGCGCGCGAAGAGGTTCGGGACAGCGCCGCCTCGCTCGCCAACGGCATTCCGATGGTTGTGGCCGAAACCGCGCCGAAGAGCGGCAAGATCAACGACATCGCGATCGGCAGCAGTCTGGCCTTCAGTCTGGTGTTCGGCGTTATGCTGTTCGTTCTGATTCCCACGCTGCTGACCGACAAGATCGGCAAGTATATGCACCTGACCCAGACCGGCGTGGATCACAGCGACGTCTGGCGCAATATCTCCGATGGCCTGATCAAGATGGTGATCTTTTTCGGCTATATCAGCCTGATCTCCTGTATG
>JAYUMV010000267.1:0-11092 GCA_043762265.1 Chthonomonadaceae bacterium
GCGGCAGACGACGACACGCCCGTGCGTCGCCAACTGGTCCAGATGGGCCAGAACGTTCCCGGCTACGATGAGGCGATCATGGGCATGATGCCCGACGAAGAGCGCACCTTTGAACTGACCTACCCCGAAGACCATGAGGAGGCGGACAAAGCGGGCAAGAAGGCGTCCTTCACCGTGAGCCTGAAAAGCATCAGCGCCAAGCGCATGCCCGACCTGGACGATGCCTTCGCCATGCAGGTCGCCGGGACCGAGACCGTCGAAGAGTTCAAAGAACTGGTCAAGACGCGCCTGGAAGCGGACGCCATTCGCCTCTCCAATGAGATCGCCGAACAGCGGCTTCTGGAAGCCATCCTCGCGAATTCGGAAGTCCATTTCCCCGAGGTGCTGGTGCGGGACGAGGTTCGCGACAAACTGAACCAACTCTCCTACCAACTGCAAAACAACCGCATGGGCTACGAGCAGTATCTGGCGCAGAACGGCATGACGATGGAGCAGCACCAGTCTCAGCTCTACACGGATTCCTATGAGCAGATCCGCGTTTTGCTCGCCTTGCGGGACATCTCCATCCAGGAGGGTCTGCAAGCCAGCAATGAGGACGTGGACGCCGAGTTCGACCGTATGGTCGGCGCAGGATCTCTGACCGAGGAGCAGGATGCGGAGTACCGACTGGATTCCCGCCGTCGCCTTCAGGTCGCCAACGCGCTGATCCAGACCCGTTTGCACGACTTCCTGTTCGCCAACAACACCCTGACCGAAGTGGAAGCGACAGAAGCCCCCGATCCCGACGCACTGACTGCCGCTGGGGAAGAGGAAGAGATCGATCTGGCCGAAGAACTGACAGAGGCCAGCGAAGACAACGCATAGTCCGGCGCGACCCGGTGGCGCGTCCGGCAGGAGATACACACATGGAACGCCTATTTCGTCCGCCTTCCAATGTCATTCCGATGGTGGTAGAGCAGAGTGCGCGCGGAGAGCGTGCCTACGACATCTACTCGCGGCTGCTGAAAGACCGCATCATCTTCATCGGAGAGCAGGTGACGGATCACCTGGCGAACCTGGTCATTGCCGAGTTGCTCTTCCTGGAAAAGGAAGATCCGGACGCCGATATCGACATCTACATCAACAGTCCCGGCGGCAGCGTGTCCGCCGGACTGGCGATGTACGACGTGATGCAGATGATCAAGTGCGATGTGGCGACGATCTGCGTCGGCCTCGCGGCTTCGATGGGCGCGATTCTGCTGGCGGGCGGCGCTGAGGGCAAACGGTACGCCCTACCCAACTCCCGTATCATGATCCATGCCGTTTCCGGCGGTTATGGCGGTACGGTGCAGGACGCCGAGATCCAGCTCAAAGAGATGGTGCGGATGCATGACAAACTGAATGAGATCCTCGTGCATCATACCAAACAGCCGCACGACAAAGTACGCCGTGACATGGATCGCGACTACTTCATGTCCGCGCAAGAGGCGCTGGAATACGGTCTGATCGACAAGATCTCCGAGCGCAGCGAGCGCAAAAAATAGCATAGACCTCACTCAGGCGTTCCCGGTACGGCTCAGGCACGACCGGGAACGCTCCGTCCAACGGGCGAAAGGCACTCGCAGGGAGAGGCATTTTGTCAAGGGAATACGATCGCGTGGATAACCGCTGTTTACTGTGCGGCAAAACGAGAGAGCAAGTTGAGAAACTGATCGTCGGCAAGTACGGCGGCGTCTGTCTGGACTGCGTGGATCTCTGTACCGATCTGATCCGTTCCGAAGTCGGAGAGACGGAGAAGCAGCGGATCTATCCCAGCAACGGCTCCGTTCCGAAGCCACGCGAGATCCACCGTATTCTCAACCAGTATGTGATCGGGCAGGAGCGGGCCAAGCGGGTGCTCTCCGTGGCGGTCTACAACCACTACAAACGTATCAACGCCCCGGCTGGCGATGTCGAGCTCCAGAAGAGCAACATCCTGCTGATTGGCCCGACAGGCTCCGGCAAAACTCTGCTTGCCCAAACATTGGCGCGCGTCCTCAATGTTCCGTTTGCGATTGCGGACGCTACCTCCCTGACCGAAGCCGGTTATGTGGGAGAAGACGTCGAAAACATCCTCCTCAAGTTGCTCCAGGCCGCCGATGCCACCTCCACCAACGCCGAACAGACCGTCCGCAACGCCCAGCGCGGAATCATCTACATCGATGAGATCGACAAGATCACCCGCAAAAGCGAGAATCCTTCGATCACCCGCGACGTCAGCGGGGAGGGTGTGCAGCAGGCGCTGCTCAAAATCCTGGAAGGCACGGTCGCCAATATCCCTCCGCAAGGCGGGCGCAAACACCCGCAGCAAGAGTATGTCCAGCTCGACACTAGCAATATTCTGTTTATCTGCGGCGGCGCTTTCGAGGGTCTGGCCGATATGATCGAGCGAAGGCGCAATACCCGAACGATGGGTCTGCGCGCCGATGTCGCCACCCGTAGTGAACGCGACGCCGAAAAGGTCAGCATCTTCCAGCATGTGCTGCCGGACGATCTGTTGAAATACGGCCTGATCCCGGAGTTCATCGGCCGTCTGCCGGTCGTCGCCACCCTGGACGCCCTGGACGAAGCCGCGCTGATTCAGATCCTGACCGAGCCGAAAAACGCTCTGGTCAAACAGTACGCCAAATTCTTCGAGTACGATGGAGTGGAACTGGAGTTCAAGGACGAGGCGCTGCAACTGATCGCCAAAGAGGCGATCCAGCGCAAAACCGGGGCACGCGCCCTGCGCACCATCATCGAAGAAGTGATGCTCGACATTATGTACGAACTTCCCTCCATGCGCGACGTTACCCGCTGCATCATCGAAGAAGAGACCGTCCGCGACCGCAAAGAGCCCGTCCTCATCACCACCACCGAACTCCGCCAGGCATCCTGACACCTACCCTCATTCCCCTTCCCGTTTCGGGAAGGGGACGGGGGTTAGGTTCAGTCGAAGAGAGAAGTGATGCTGAGGTCGTTGTTGGCGCGGTGAATGGCTTCGCCGAAGAGAGAGGCGACGGACAGTACTTTGATCTTGGGATGGTGTTTCTCGGGCGGAAGCGGCACGGAGTCGGTGATGACGATCTCGGCGATCTCCGGGCGGGCGCAGAGACGCTCGACAGCGTTGCGGGCCAGGATGCCGTGGGTGGCAGCGATATAGATCTCCGGTTTCGCCCCGTGTTCGAGCAGCGCATCGACGGCCTGAATGATGCTGCCGCCAGTCGTAATCATGTCTTCGATGATAACGGGAGTTTTGCCGCGCACATCGCCTGCGAGGTGAGTCACCTCGGTGACATTATGATCCGGGTGGTGCTTATAACCGACGGCCAGCGGCGCTTTGAGCGCCTGCACGACTTTGCGCACCTTCTTCACGCGTCCCTCGTCCGGAGAGACCACGACCACATTTTCCAGGCCATTCCGCATCTTCTGCGCGAAGTAGTCGATGAATAGGTTGATAGCGGTAAGATGATCCACGGGGATATTGAAAAAGCCCTGGATGGCATCGGCATGCAGGTCGAGGCACATCACGCGGCTGGCGCCAGCCGCCGTGATGATGTCGGCGATCAGTTTAGCGGTAATGGGTTCGCGCGGACGATCTTTTTTCTCCTGGCGCGCGTATCCGTAGTAGGGAATGACCGGGGTGATCCGCCAGGCAGAGGCGCGACTCAGCGCATCGATGGCTTCCAGAAGAACGACGAGGTTGGTATCGACAGGAGGACAGGTGGGCTGCACGATATAGACGTCGGCGCCACGCACGCTCTCATCGAATCGAACGTAGTTTTCGCCGTCCGCAAACTGCGTATAGTGCATTGCTCCCAGGCTGGTGTGCAGCCAGTCGGCGACCGATTGGGCCAGGACAGGGTGGCCCGGTCCGGCAAAAATCTTCAGTTCGTGCTGCTCCATTACCTATCACTCTCCGACCCTCTTCTCAGTGCTGAGGGCTCTTTCCACTCCCTCGTGGCACAGCAAGGCGGCAGTACCGGGTGAGACCGGGCAGCATTGGCGGCTTACGTGGGAAAGCTCTCTCGTTTGTTCTGCCGGAAACCGGAACAGTTGGTTCGAGGGCGATAGAGTATAGCATACGACCCGGTCCTCTGTAAACGGAAGATAGAGTTTTGCAGGGGAGAAAGCGGGGAAAATGCGGGGAGGTTGCAACGCAAACGGGCGAGATGCACTCTGCATCTCGCCCGTTTCAACATACAGACAGAACTACCAGCGATCTCCGCCACCCATACCGCCGCGGCTGCCGCCGCCACCACCGGTACGACCGCCACCGCCGCCGCCGCCATAACCGCCGCCACCACCACCGGTACGACCGCCACCGCCGCCGTAGCCGCCACCACCGCCAGTGCGACCACCGCCGCCGCCGCCGCCATATCCTCCGCCGCCGCCGCCATATCCACCGCCACCACCGCCGGTGCGAGGACGATCTTCACGGGGCTTGGCCTCGTTAACGGTCAGAGTTCGACCACCCATCTGGGTTCCATTGAGTTGGTTGATAGCGGCGTCCGCCTCTTCATCGTTGTCCATCTCGATAAATCCGAAGCCCTTGGCCTGTCCGGTATATCGGTCGGTGATGATGGTCGCGTCCTTGACAGCGCCGATGGATGAAAACAGGTTCTCCAGGTCTTCCTCGGTTGCCGAGTAGGGCAGTCCGCCCACGTAAATACGCTTCGCCATGTGTCATGGCTCCTTTCCTGACAGGAACGCCCCAACGCGCAGTCGCCTGCCGACGCCGGGCAACCATTAACCCGCGAGGACGGTGGGCCTCGCTATCCCGATTCGCGCGGCGTTGAAGTGGAAGTCGGAGCCTGAACACCTGTAAACCTGGACAATTCTCAAGAGAGTTTCCGTGGTTGGATGCGCTCAAACGGATTCGCTCAACCCTTCTCATCGTGGAACCGATAGCGCAGTGTACCAAAGAATCATTCCGATGTCAAGCGAAAAAAAAATTTGATTTTAGTTGTTTTCAGATCCTTTGCTCGCACGGTTTGCACGTCCCCTTTTCACTCTTAAATAGCCCTCTGCAGCGCGTTCCCAGCGCATTGACACCACAGGGAGAATGTGTTAAAGTAGGGGGCGGGCGAAGAGGGAAAGAGGGCGCTGTCCCCCCTTGCCGCCTGACCTCACGAGAAGAATTTGCGGACATTCCGGGGCCGCATCCGAACCCTCCTCTAGGGCTCGGTCTCTCCCCATCCGCAACGAGGCGTTATGGACATGGAATCATCCCCTGCTGCTTCCCCGGGCATGACAGAGCCGCCGGAAGTCGCTACCCTGCGCGAACTGACGCCGATGCAGTGGAAGTCCGGCCTGGCGGCCTGGTTGGGCTGGCTCTTCGACGGCCTGGACGGCTATCTCTATATCCTGGTGGCGACGCCTTTCGTCGCACAGTTGCTCGGCATCACCGATCTAAAATCCAAAGCCAATCTGGAGAGTGTCAACCATCATGCCGCGTACATTCAGGCGGCCTTTCTGGTTGGATGGGCTCTGGGCGGCGCAGTCTTTGGATGGATCGGGGACCGGTTCGGGCGCACACGCACCATCAGTCTGACTATCCTGACCTATGCCGCCTTCACCGGGCTGTCCGCCTTCGCCGTGAACTGGGAGATGCTGCTGGTGTTCCGCTTCCTGGCCGCGCTCGGGATCGGAGGAGAGTGGGCAGCAGGCTCCTCGCTCATCGCCGAAACCTGGCCGCGTCGCTGGCGCCCCTGGGTGAGCGCCGGCCTGCAGTCAGCCTACCAGGTCGGCATCCTTATGGCGGCGCTGACGACCTTCTTTATGGCGAAAATGGATCCGCGCTGGGTCTTTCTGGTCGGAGCGTTCCCGGCCCTGATGACCTTCTGGATCCGCCGGGCCATTCCGGAGTCCGACGAATGGCATCGTGCCCAGAAGGTGGCGCCCGCCAAGCCCCCGATTCTGGATCTGTTTCGCCCCCCTGTGCTCCGCATCACGATCCTGACCGTTCTAGTCTGCTCTGCTGCACTGACGACCGTCTGGGCCTTCATCTTCTGGAGCCCACAGCATCTGCGCCGTCTGCCGGACGTCGTCAGCATGTCGAAAGAGGATCGGGAGCACTATATAAGTCTGGTCACGGCGCTCACGATGACCGTTGCGATCGGCGGCAACTTCTTCGCGGGGATGCTGGCGCGCCGCCTCGGCTATCGCGCCGCCACCGCCATGATGTTTTTCGGCGGCCTGGTCACGCTCTACCTGACCTATCACATACCGCGTGACCATATCGGCATTCTGCCCTGGCTGAGCGCGGCGCACTTCTTTGTGCAGGGCGTTTTCGGCCTGTTCCCGCTCTATGTGCCGCCGCTCTTTCCGACCCTTTTGCGCACGACTGGCGCAGGCTTCTGCTATAATGTAGGCAGACTGGTCGCCGCCTTCGGCACGGTGCTGTTTGTATTCGTCGCGCCAGTCAAAGATCCCAGCGTCGCCTTAGTGCTAATCGGCTATCTCTATATTCCGGCAATTTTCGTTGCACTGCTCATGCCGGAGCCGCCGAAAACAGCGCCCGCTGCCGCATAGGTGAAGTAACTATCGTCAACCCGCTTTTGATCTGTATCGAAGGAGAATTTCGCTCAATGACATCTGCTCACCTTACGCGCTTGACTCGAACGCTGTTCGCACTGCTTCTCTTGTGCGGTCTCAGCGCTTCCAGTCGCGCCGACGTGGATTTTAACCTCGATGGCAAACCAGACCTGGCCTTCCAGAGTCAGGGATCCGCTGACGTGGTCTATTGGAATCTCAATGGCCCGACCTATATTGGCGGAGGTTCGCTTCTCGCCCCCAACTCCGCCGACTGGCGGTTGGTCGACAGCGGCAAAATGACCGCAGACAATGTGACCTCCCTGATCTATCAGAACCGCACCAACGGCCAGATCCTCTATGCGTTTCAGAACGGCGCGAAGACCACCGGCAGCACGGTATTGACCGTGGTTCCGGCGAGCGGCTATAACCTGGTCGGCGTAGGCGATGTCAACGGCGACGGCAAACCGGATCTCATCTTTCAGAATCAGACGTCCGGACAGATCGTCTTTTGGTTCATGAACGGCCTCAACTACCTCGGCGGCACTGCCCTGAACGTCGTGCCCGGCGCAGGTTACAAAGTAGTCGGGGTCGGCGATTTCAACGCGGACGGCAAACCTGACCTGGTGCTGCAAAGCCAGACCACCAATCAGATCGTCTTCTGGTACCTCAACGGCACCGTCTATGCAGGAGGAGCCGCCATGTCCACCGTGCCCGGCGCCGGGTACTCCGTCGTGGGCCTGTGCGATGTCACCAACAGCGGTAAACCCAGCCTGTTGCTGGAAAATGCGACCAATGGGACCCTCGTCTACTGGCTGCTCAACGGCACGAACTTTGCGGGCGGCGCGATGTTCGCCAGCCATGTTACGGGCGACTACCTGGTTGCCGGCGTTCGCAGCTTCTATCCCCGTCCCGTGCCGGTACGTCTCGACGCGCTGAATTTCGCATCCCTGTATGGCACGGTACGCCTGCGCGTCCGCAGCCTCCACGACTCGACTGCTACCGTCAGCGTACGGGTCGGTGGTGTCGTCAGCCCCAACGCGCACATCGCTTATGTCGATACCGCCGCGCCGGATACAGGCATCGGCGGCGCGATCGACTTTCAGGTGCCTAACGGTCTGGCCGCTGGCGCTCAGAATGTCGTCGTCACCGTGAACGGCGCCTCCACGCCGGGCCTGCCGGTGACCGTTTCGGACACCAATCCCTTCGCTGTCTTCACCGTGCAGAACGGCACTACTCTGTCCCTCACCCAGTTCGTCGCAGAGCTTCGCGCCGATGTCGCACCGGCTACCGTGGGCAATTTCGTAGGTCTGGCGACGGGCACGAAGTCCTGGATGGATCCCTGCAACAACAATGCGGTCAGCACGGCTCCCTTCTATAATGGGATCACCTTCCATCGTGTCATCCCCAATTTTGTCGCGCAGGGCGGCGATCCCTACACACGTTGTAAGCCGCAGTCCGATCCCCTCATCGGCACTGGCGGTCCCGGCTTTACGATTCCCTTCGAAAAGACCGGCCTGACCCACAACGACGGAGCCCTGGCGATGGCACGCAGCAACGCCCTCAACAGCGCCAGTTCGCAGTTCTTCATCGACAACGGTCCTCAGCATTTCCTGGATCCGACGTTCGATGGGCAGGGCAACCCGACCGGCGGCTATGTGGTCTTCGGCTTCGTCGTGGAGAATCTGGCGAATGCGAAAGCCATCACCAAGACCTACGATGCCGCCAATAACCCTATCCCCGGCGTCGTCCCCGACATCATGACCAGTGTCATCATCACCGGCAAGATCGACGGCCCGTAGAGGTCGGCTTCGCGGTCAGGGCAGGCTATCCCCTGCCCTGATTTTGCTTTCTGGCGAGCAGATTTCCCCAAAAATCAGGAGTGTGAGACACCTATGCTGGATAGTCTGGAACTGATACGAGAACTGATCGCGCCTTTCGGCCCTCCGGGAGAGGAAGGAGCGATTCGAGAGGTGGTCGCGGCACGGATGCGCGGCCTGGGCTATACGCCGGAGACGGATGCGAAGGGCAACCTTTTTGTCACGGTCAATGCGGATAAGGAGGGGCCTGCTATCCTGGTCACGGCGCATCTGGACGAGATCGCGCTGATGATCACGCGGATCGAACCCGACGGTAAGATTCGTGTGGCTGCCTACGGCGGATCCTATCCCTGGAAGTGGGGCGAAGGGCCGATGACGATTCTGGCGCGCCCCGCGCCCGTTCCAGCCATTCTCTCTTTTGGCTGCATCCACACCAACCACCCGGACAGCGTCGTGGAGTTCGCTCGAAACAATCCCCTCGCCTTCGATAAAAGCTATCTCTTTACCGGGCTCGATGCCAAGGAATTGGCAAAGGAAGGTGTGCGGCCGGGCTTGCGCGTCGTTCTGGCGGAATCGCGGCGCGTGGTGACGACGTTCGGAGCTTTTGTCGGCTCCTACTTTTTGGACGACCGGGCAGACCTGGCAGTGATGCTGATGGCGCTGGAATCGCTGGCGCAGCACGGCACGGAGGGTCTGGGGCCGATCACCTTCGCAGCGACCACCTCGGAAGAGGTCGGTGCAGAGGGCGCGCAGTATCTGCTGCGCCACCGCCCAGCCGACATCTGCGTGTCCCTGGAGATCGGACCGAAGACGCCGGAGGCCGATTTCCCCCTCGACCAACAGCCGACGATCTGGGTGCGCGACGGCTACGCGGCGATGGAAGCCATGGATGGCGACCTGTTGACGCAGTGCTGCCACGACCTGGGCCAGCATCCCCATTGGCAGTATCTCTCGCGCGGCGGCAGCGACGCCTCCTGCGCCGCCGCCAAGGGCTTTACCGCTCGCCCCGTCACGCTGGGGCTGCCCGTGGAGAACTCGCACGGCTACGAGATCATGCACCGCGATGCACCGCACGAACTGAAGCGCCTGCTGCTCGCCTACCTGCACCGCTGCACAGTTTAACCCCACCCTTCCCTCCCCGTAGAAATACATGACGACAGAGAAACTGGCAAATAATTTCCAGTTCGGAGGCGAAAGTGAGCCTATTTCCGCTTACCACAAGCAAAAATAGGCTTAAAAGTACCTTTTTGAGACGTGAAGTTCTTTCGCGAGATAGTTATTATGGACAAAGCGCATCCAGATGGATTCTTTCTGAAAACGTACCAGTACTGAGCGATCCTAAGTGTCAGGATTTCGCTGTCGCTGAACTCGGGTTTGGGGCCGACTTTCATGGTGGCGGGCAGAGTCGGTGCATTTTTCTGGTAAAGTTCCTCGACAACGTAGTATAATACAGTGAGGAAGGTTTCCACCGACATATCGAAACGCATGAAAGCACCTCCGGGCAAAGAGATACTAGAAGAGTTTGACGGAAGGGTTTTTCTGCCCTGATTAATTTTACATTAACCGTTATTATAAAATCAATGCGACAGACGTACGACTAAACAAACTGCTGACACATATCAGTATCTGCTTTGACACAGCAAAACGCGAATAAGGGACGCTTGAAGCGGCGTTTTCAACCAATACTCTCCGAAGAAGGACATGAAACTCGATGAAGATTCAAAACACGCTGTTTACTGCGATGCTGGCCGTAGCTGCTGTCGCACTTCCGATCACGCTGCTGACCGCTCCGAAGGCGCAGGCGGCCCAGAAGACAAAAAAACATCTCCTGGTCGTCACCGTGACCAAGAGCTTTCGGCACGGCAGCATTCCGGTTGCAGAAGAGACGATCCAGAAGCTCGGCGATAGCACCGGCGACTGGGACACCGACTTTGTGCGTAACGACGACGACATGAAGGCGAAGATGACGCCTGATGCGCTCAAGAAGTACGATGCGGTCGTATTCGCGAACACCACTGGCGTTCTGCCATTGCCCGATCCCCAGGGCTTCCTCGACTATATCAAAGCGGGCCACGGTTTCGCGGCAATGCACTCCGGCAGCGATACCCTTCATGAGTGGCCCGGTGGCAAACCTGGCGAGATTTCCGCCTATATCGATATGCTCGGCGGCGAGTTTCTGACCCATCATAGCCAGTGCGCCATCGACTGTAAGGTCGAAGATCCACGCAGTCCCGCGACACGAAAACTGGTCAAGGCCGCCAAAGGCGTCAGTGCGGATACCCAGAAGGACCTTACCAAAGAGACTCTGGCCGTTACCGATGCGAAAGGCGACACGGTTTTCAAAGCGTACGATGAGATCTATCTGCTCAAGAACAACGACCGCACCAAGGTCCATGTCCTGCTCTCCCTGGACAAATACCCGAACGACGGCAGTCCCGATGCCAACAAACCCGGCGACCACTTGATCTCTTGGGTGAAGTCGTATGGCGAGGGCCGGGTCTTCTACACCGAACTCGGACACCGCGACGAGATGTGGCGTGATCCGAACTACCAGGCGCATATCACTGGCGGTATCCGCTTCGCACTCGGCCTTGCGAAAGGCTCGACCAAACTCAGTACGCCGTTGCCAAGTTCCGCGAACGGCAACACCCGTTTCCACTCTAAGATCGGTACCTCCTTATAGGGAGCAGGTAGAGACACAAACGTGTCCTAACGGTTTGCCTTGTGGCGGGGGGGGGTTT
>JAYUMV010000268.1:0-2834 GCA_043762265.1 Chthonomonadaceae bacterium
TCGATCGCGCTGCGGATGATCTGGATGCTCTCCTTTTCGTCCTTCTGTTTGCCGATATGGAAACCGCCCAATCCCAGAACCGAGACCCGTTCCCCCGTATGTCCGAGGGTATGATAACGCATCTCCCCATGCTTGGTGCTGGGCAGCGTCGGAGGCAGGTTTGCGGGGTCGGTGGGGATCGGATCGATCTGCGGCACTTTCGGCGTTTGTCCTTGCGCGGCACCGGCAGGGGCCGAAAGCGCCAATGCCGTCAAGAGGGCGCTGTTTTGAATAACATCACGTCGGGTAGGGTTCATCGTTGTTCTCCTGCTATCAGAAAACCGGGGATTTCTCCTACACGGACGCAACGTGCCTCCCGAACGTTCCTTAAATTAGGACGCTGAGAGACTGCTGACGGCGAAATTTTAACCGGAGATAGAGAAAGACAACAGACCCAGGTTTTAGGAACCGAGGCGTATCAATACCTCTCTATCCTCACCTCTCTATCCTCCCGTCCAGAAAAATTCGTGCGTCTAAGCGAAGTTTCAGTCCCAGGTTTCAGGTTTGTCGACGCGCTTAAGATACTTCTCGGCGCGCCGGATATTCCCGGGCAGGGAGTTGCGCAGCATGAACTCTTTGATCCTCGCGTCGTCCTGGCGTTTATCGGAGGCGACGAAGGAGAGTGTGGTTTGCTGCCGCCATCCTCTCCAGTTCGGATATTTGCGCCCCTCCGCGATGATGCCTTTCAGAACCCGCTTCGCCTCTGCGATCCTTCCAAGTCGGCTGTAGTACTGCGCGAGCAAAAGCTGATCCGACCCATATTCCACATAGAGGGGCCTCTTGAGCCGGATCGCTTCCTGGCACGAGGCGAGTGCCTCCTGTAGAAGTGCATGGCGTTTTGCGGGATCGTGTGTGATCGTAGATTTAATGTAGAGCTCGCCGGTGCGTCCCGATGCGATTAGCGCTTCCAGCGACAGCTCGTTCTGGAATTCACGTACCGATACGGGATAGAGCGGAGTCAGACCGCTTTTAGTCGGTGAATCGGGCAGCGGCACGGTCAGGCGGAGATCCTGTTGGAAGAGGCGTGTGTCCTCCGTGGCATCGGTGGCGTGGTAGCTGATGGAGCCGCCAAAGGCCGGTTGGAAGGTCAGAGAGATCGTCAGCGAATGCGGGCGCGGGCTGCCTGCCTGCAACGGTCGGTCCGGTGCGAACACACAAAAGACATCGCCATTCCCCAGCGCTTTTTCGGTGGAGAGCACGTAAAAGTAGGGTCGATCCTGCGCGTCCAGGGCCAACGGTACCTGGTCTGCGTAGGCGCCGACGTTGGTGGGAATCAACCCCATGAAGAGTTGGGAGGCGTTGGGGAAGTCGGAACTCAGCAGGCGGAAGTTGCCCAGCCAGACTCGCAGGCGCACCAGCGCATTGCCCTGCCTATCGATGCCGAGGGGCGTTGCCTGGAGCGTGAGGCCGTTCGCGCTCACGGTGTTCTCGGTCGGCAGGTTGGCCTCGGCGGAAATGTGAGACAAGTCCAGGTTCCGATAGCCTGGAGGAGGCATCGAATGGGTGACGCATGGCGGCAGTGCACCCCCATATTCTGCGGTCAATTGTTCGTTTACCGTGGTGTGCCTGTTTGCCGTCATCTTGTGCTCGTACAGGATGGGAAGCGCAGTGTGGGTATCAACGGTATAGTCATCGGCCTCACGCATATCACCGATAGAGATTGTCCCGGGCAGATGGAAGAGAGCCTGGCCACGGCTCTGGTTCACCGGTTTGCCAAGCCGAAACCAGTCGTGAGCGTCGATCATATTGCGATAGGAGATGTTCCCAACATTAAAGTTGCCGACAAGTTCTGCGATATTGCCGACAGAGGCAAATGTCAGGAACACCCCGGACGAGGGGCGTATTCCCGCTTTAGGCGCAAACTCTCGAATGCGCGTTTTGCCGTCATCAAAGGTGGCATCGTTGCCCACACGTTCCCAGAACAGTGCGGGCTGTCGGCATCCCCAGACATCCCACGGAACCGGCTTGCCGTTCTGCAGTTTCCAGCCTTTGAGATGCCAGGTGTGGATCTGTCCGAGCGCATGCCCGACCTCCGTCGCCAGACTGGCATCGTTGCGGGAGTGCGGCACGGTCAGCAGCAACCCAACGAGGGCGACGGTGGCGGCAAAACCGAAAGTCCATCGAGCCGTCCGTGGGAAACCTCCTCTTTTTCGAGCGGGAAAGGTGTCGTGCAGATCGGAAAGAGCCGTCCGTATCCGCGTCTTGAGCGCATCCGAGTCCAGCGCAGGTTCTGGCCGGGCAAGTTTCAAACCTGCAACGGTCGTTCGGAGGGTCGCCTACTCCCGGCCGCAGGCCGCGCAGACCTCCAGATGGCATGCAAGAAGTCGCGTCTCCTCCGACGTGGTTCCTTCGCGCAGTTGGCGCTTTAGCAAAAGATGGGCGTGTCGGGAGCGCATAAATTTACCTCATCTCCTGTTGGGCGTAGAGATTAAGGCGTCGGAGCGAGAGTTCAACGCACGGTTTCAAGAACGGCAGGCGCAGAGGGTCGCTTTGCCAGTTGCTTCTCAGCCGCGGCGAAGACTTCTGCGGCAGTGATCGCCCGCATACATCGGCGATTGTCGCGGCACTGGTATTTGGTGCAGGTCGGGCAGCCGACCACGTTGCGCAGGACGATGTTGCCAGGCACATAGCCGGGTCCGGATTCGTAGGGGACGGCGGGGCCGAACACGGCGACGATCGGTGTCTGCATTGCGCAACCGATATGCATTGGGCCGGTGTCGTTGGTGATCATGAGCGAACAGCGGCGCAGGGTCTCTGCCAACTGCAATACGGAGAGCTGACCGGTCAGAACCACG
>JAYUMV010000269.1:0-20998 GCA_043762265.1 Chthonomonadaceae bacterium
GTTTTTGAAAGATACAAAACGCCACTTTATCGGCCATGATGTCTACGACATCGAAGCGCTGTATCGCCGCTTTACACTGCTCGATTTCGGCTCACCGGGCGAGGTCGTCATGACGGGGCTCGCGCTGGTGGAGATGGCGTGCTGGGATCTCATCGGCAAGAAGGCCAATCTGCCGGTCTATCAGATGATCGGCGGCAAGGTCCACGATCGTATTCCTGCTTATGCGAACGGCTGGTATACAGGCGAACGCAGTCCGGAGGCTTTCGCGGCGGCAGCCCAGAAGGTCGTGGCGAAGGGATACAAGGGTCTGAAGTTCGATCCATTCGGCAATGGCGATCTGGAACTCACCCGTAAGGAGTATTACAAATCGCTGGCGATCATCGAGGCGGTCTACTCGGTGGTAGGGGACGAGGTGCAGATGTTCATCGAGATGCACGGGCGTTTCGCGCCGCATCAGGCAGTCGAGATCGCAAGGGCCATCGAGAAGTATCATCCTGGCTGGATCGAAGAGCCATGCCGTCCGGAAGACCTGCCCGCACTGCGGTATGTCATGGACCATACCGACATTCCCATCGCCACCGGCGAGCGCCTCTACCACGCCCAGCAGTACCGCGAACTGCTGTCCAACCGCCTGACACATATCATTCAGCCTGACCTGAACCAGTGCGGCGGCCTGCTGGAGACCAAGAAGATCTGTTCGACCGCAGAGACCTACTCCATCATGGCGGCTCCGCACAATGTCGGAGGCATCGTCACGACGGTCGCGACGCTGCACATGCTGGTCGGACTGCGTAACGGCAAGATCCTGGAGCACTTCAACGACTTCGTCGATTCCCAGATCAAGAGTTGCGGCGCACCCTATCCCGAAGTGGTAGATGGTTACTTCAGCGTTCCCACCGGACCGGGCTGGGGCCTCGAAATGAACGAAGAGTTCCTGACCAGTCAAGCGCCGCCTTCCGAAGACGGCATCTACCGCGACCCTGGCCTCAACATGTTCGTCAATGCCGAATGGAACAAACGCTCTTCCTAATGCAGAGGCTCTCCGTGAGAACCTATCTTACCGATTGGATGAGGAAGCGGGGTTCAGGACGAGGTGGTCCTCGAAAAACTCCATCATGCGGGAGAAGTTGACAGCGGTATGTTCCTGATCCGGGCCGATTTGGAGATCGTAGGCTTTGCCGGCGCGACTGAGTGCCTGGATTAGTTGGTAGGTATTGGTCGGGTGGACGTTGTTGTCCGCTGTGCCGTAGTAGAGCAGCAGATAGCCTTTCATGTTCGTGGCGTGTGTCATGGCGGAGCCGAAGTCGTAGCCTTCCTTGTTGTCTTCGGGCATGCCCATGAACCGCTCGGTGTAGACGCTGTCGTAGTTGCGCCAGTCTGTGACGCTAGAGGAGGCACTGGCGGCTCGGAACACGTCTGGATAGCGCAGGAGAGCCATCGCGGAAGCGTAGCCGCCGTAGGAGGTACCGAAGATCCCGACGTTTGCGCCATCCACATAGGGACGCTGGCGCAGGAACTTCACGCCCTCCGCCTGATCGTCGATTTCCGGCAGGCCGTGATGGCGATAGAGCGCGTCTTTGAACGCTTTCCCCTGGCCTGCTTGTCCCCGTCCATCGAACTCTGCCACGAGAAAGCCCATCTCTGTGAGCGCGTTAGGCGCGGAGAAGTTCTCGCGGTTCGCAACCCCGACTCCCGGCCCTGCGTAGACCGAGACCAGCAGCGGATACTTCTTCATAGGGTCGAAGTTCGACGGTTTGTGGAGCAAGCCGTAGCAGTTGAACTTGCCGTCCGCCGACTTGTAGGTAAACGTCTCGCCTGGTTGGAAGCCCTTCGCTTTGAGCGCCGTGAAGTCCGCCTGGCCCAGCGCCTGGACGATTTTGCCGCCGCTATCGACAAGGCGGGTGATCGGCGGGACATCGTGCGCCTCCGCGACATCGACAAAGTATTTGCCGTTTGGCGCGATCTGCGTTCGGTGCGAATAGGCAGGATCGGTGAGGCGTTTTTCGCCCATTCCATCGAGTCCCACGCGGTGCAGTTGAAACTTATAGGGGCTATCGCCATCCCGCGCCGTGTAGAAGACTGTGTTGGTCGCTTCATCGACACGCGCTACCGAGGCGACCTCGAACGGATGCTTCGTCAGAGTGGAGAGCAGTTTGCCGCTCAGATCGTAGAGATAGAGGTTTCGATAGCCCGAGCGCTCGGAGATCCAGAGGAACCTCTTGCCGTCTGCGAGAAACTGCATCGTCGGCAGGTTCTCGGTCCAACTGTTTGGCCATGTCTCCTTCACGACCACACGGCAGCTGCCCGTGGCAGGATTGCAGGCGACATACTCCATGATGTCCTGCTTTCGGTTGGTCCGGTGCAGGAGGAGTTGGCTGCCGTCCTGGGTCCACTCGACGCCATAGATATAGTGTCCGACGGTAGCGTCTGCAAAGGGCTGACCGTCGCGCGCGTCTATGGTCAGGCTCTTTTTGGTTTGGGTGTCGTAGATCACGATGTCCGCGATCGGGTTCGGTGCGCCCGCTTTCGGGTAAGCCTCTATGTCCAGTGTGTCCTGCGTTTGAAGCGTGTTCAAGGCGAGGAAATAGTCGGGGACTTTGCTTTCGTCGAAGCGATAGAAGGCGATGCGGCGGCTGTCGGGCGACCACCACATTGCGGTCGTCTGTTCCAACTCTTCGCCGTAGACCCAGCTTCCTGTGCCGTATTTGATACGCGCCGCTTTGCTGCCGTCCGTTGTGAGTTGGATCGGATTGGAGTCGTCGGGGAGGCTCAACCAGAGGTTGTTGTCTTTGTAAAATGCTTTCCGCATGCCGTCCGGTGAGAGCGCAGACGCGAACTGACGACCCCGATCCGGGTTACCGCCTCCGCGCCTGCGTCCACCCTCCACGGGCGCGGCGCCATGCACCGGCTGAGCGACCTCGGTAGTCTGGCGCGTGTTCAGGTCGTAGCGGTAATACTTGTTGCCCTTGGTGTAGCCCATCGCTTTGCCGCCCGCCTCCCAGACGACGCCGGTGACGCCGCTTTCCCGAAAGGCGGACATAGCGGCGTTCAACTGCTGCGTGCCCTGTTGATACTGGGCATAGGCTGGCATGGTTCGCAGCCGGTCCTGCGCCTGAACGCCTCCGTGGAACAGAGTGAGAAGGGCTGCTGCCAGCCCGAGGGTGTGCTTGATTCTGAGGTATCTCACGCGAAGTCTCCTGCTCAGGGTGTTTCCGGCTTGTGTGCGGGGGTGACGGCGATGATGTCGGCCAGACCGGTCGGCAGTCCCGAAGGGAGTGCAGGGTAGGCGGCATCGGGACGGACGGTGACGATTTTAATGCGAAGGTGCGGGTTGAGCGCGTGCAGTCTGGCCGCAATTCCGAAACTGTTGTCGCTGTGCATCGCCCCATTGACCTGAAGGATCTGGCGGCCCCTGTTGGCACGGACGGCGCGGTGGAGGGAGTCGGCCATCGTCGCATCCCACAGACCCTGCGCCTGCTTCAGAAGCGCTGGATCGGGCATGCCGGGCTGGGGAGCAGGCACTGGGTTGGTGTTGGCAGTATCGTGCGCTGCGCCGAAAATCTCGGTCAGCTGGCGATCGTATTCCGGGGCAATCGCCATCGAATAGGGCAGGGGAGCGAGATAGACGCGGGAGGTCTTTGGCAGTTCCGCCAGCGATGTTTGGCCCTTCCTACTGACGATATTGACATACCGGCGCGGCGCATTGGCCGCGACCACCGGCAGTTTATGCGCTTTGCAGAACTCGATCAGCGGACGGTAGTCGTCCTTGTAGTTCGGCCAGGGGCGTGAAGACTGCAAAAAATGCGTCTCGGTAATGTATCCGGCCAGATACTCGTCGAGCACGCCTTGCACGTCGCGCTCGAACATCTCCAGCGAAAGCATCACATGGGCATTCTGCGTGTAGAGACCTTCGAGCAGCGCCCGTTCCAGCGCATGTGCGCTACGGTCGTCATGCTGCTCCCCAAAGAAAACCACATCTGCATCTGCAAGCTCTTTTACTACGGCGTCCAGAGTGCTCGGCGCGCCATGGACGTAGAGATGGTATTCCGGTGCAGATAATGCGGCAGCCGTTTGACACGATGCCGGCAGAACCGCCCCTAGCGCCAGAGCCGCCACCAATCCAACGACAGGAACCAGATGCATGTTCTCTACTCCCGAAAAGTACCTCTCATGATGCCCCTTTATTCGTCGCTCAGACGGTTTTTTCCTGCTATTCTCGTCGCACCAAGGTCTGTTCTTTACAACGATTCGAGGCGTGAGCGGGCGACCTAACCCCCCGCCCCCTTCCCGACACGGGAAGGGGGCACCCCCATTCCCGGTGAGCGCAGCGAACGAAGTCGGGAAGGAGGGGTCGGGGGGGTTAGGGAACCCGGTATCGGCAGGTATAATGGCGGTATGGAAATGTTGACTTCGCTTACTTCTTCATTGGTATTGCGGTCGCCTGTATTGGTGGCTTCGGGGACGTTTGGATATGGGACGGAAGTTCTGGACCTCTCGGCAAGCGGCGATTTGGGGGCTCTGATCACGCCGACTTTGACGATTGAGGCGCGCTCCGGCAATCCTATGCCGCGCACCGTCGAGGCGCATAGTGGGCTGGTGCATGCGTCCGGGCTGCCTAATCCTGGTTTGAAGCATTTCGCGCGTGAGGTCGCTCCAGGGTTACGGGATCGGACCTATCCGATGATTGTGAGCATTTGGGGGGAGAGTGTGGGAGAGTGGGAACGTCTTGCAGAGGCTCTGACAGAGACAGGAACCGTGGCAGGGTTGGAACTGAATTTGACGCCAGCCAATCTACTTTTTACGGAGAATGCGTCCGAGGCTCCGAGGTCGGAGAGAGTACAGTTGGAAAGGCTGACGGCTGTGGTGGCGGCGGTGCGACGTAAGACGAACCTGGCTGTGATCGCGAAACTTCCGGCTTTCGGAATGGAGGTGGGGAGGGCAGCGCAGGCGGCGGTAGAGGCGGGGGCCGATGGAGTTGCGGTGTCGCAGGCGTTTCCTGCGGTCGCAGTGCGTCTGAGCGCACACGCGTTCCGTCTGCCTGGAGTGGTCGGTGGACTGTCTGGGCCAGCCATCAAGCCGCTGGCGCTCTATCAGGTCTGGCGTGTCGCTCAGTGTGTCCAGGTTCCGATCGTGGGGTCGGGAGGCATCATGACGGCGGACGATGCGCTGGAGTTTCTAATGGCGGGCGCATCTGCGGTTGCCGTGGGGGTGGCTAATCTCATACATCCCGGCGCATATACGCAGATTCATGTGGGGATTCAGAATTATATGGCCCACAACGGTCTCGATAGTCTGAGCGCCGTTGTGGGCGCAGCTTTGCGTTAGCCTCGGTGGACGAACACATGCATGATGTCGTTGTACATCACGAGTACGAAGAGGACGCCGATGATGGAGATTCCGACGAGCTGCGCGGTATAGACCTCTTTGCTCGACAGCTTGCGGCGGCGCAGACCCTCCCATGCCAGCAACATAAGATGTCCGCCATCGAGGATCGGAATCGGGAACAGGTTGATGATTCCAAGGCTGACGCTCAGCATGGCGGCATGATAGACGACCTGACGTGCGCCTTCTTTGCTGTCCTCATGGATCTGACTGGTGATGCGAATAATGCCGCCGGTGTTTTCGCCGACATCCTTGCTGAAAAGCCCGGAGAACGTTCCCAGCACTAGCTCTTTGAGAAGGTTCGTACCGACCCCGACCGAGGCGACGGGAGAGTATTTCTTCCAGATCAGTTCCTGGTGTGGGGCAATTCCGATCATACCGACGGTCTTTTTGACCGGCTTGCCGCTGGAGATATCCGTGATGGTGCCGGATTCTGGGCGGATCACTTTGGTCAGGCGGGTAGAGCCGCGCAAAACAGTGATGTTCAACGCTTTGCCCAGACTGTCATGGATCGTAGTCACCATGCCGAGGCCATCGATAATAGGTTTGTCATCGATCTGAATGATCTTATCGCCGGGCTTCAGGCCAGCGCGGTCGGCGGCCTTCTTCGCGGTGACCCCGTCGATCGTATTGTAGGTTTTTGCGTCGTACGGCAGTCCGGTCGTCACGCCCATAACGCAAAACAGCAGGTAGCCGAAAGCGAGACTGACGATGGGGCCTGCGGAGATCGTCGCGGCACGCTGCCAGAGCGGTTTCTGGTTGTAGCCATTGGGATCGGGCTCGTAGTTTTCGGCGTCGAGCACGACCTGGAGATACTTTTGCTCTTCCGCATTGATGCCCGTCGTTAGCAGTAGATCGTTCAGATCCTCGCGTCCCTGGGGCAACAACTTGCCATCTGCACTGACCGCCTGCTCGACGGTAGAGCGCACGGTATTGGAGACGAGATCGGCATCGATAGCCGCCACACTAGGCTCGTCCAGGCCGATTAGAAAGACGCCTTTGCCATTCACGCTCAGGGTGGTGGAACCATTGGTAAGGTCGTCCGGCTCCATGCCAGCGATCTTCACGAAGCCGCCTAGAGGCACGCTGCGAATATTGTACTCCGTGCCGTTGTAGGTTCCGAGGCGAAACAGACGCGGCCCAAAGAATAGGGAAAAATCGTCTACGCGCATTTTGCAGAGTTTGGCCACAAAAAAATGTCCCCACTCGTGCGCGATCACCAGAACACTCAGTACGGCCAGCATATAGGCGGCGGTTCGTAGTATATCCATAAGAAGAATGGCTCCTTGAGATTGACTTGGTTCAGAGCGTAGGGCCAGCTTCCGCAACGGATCGGCGCGCCCAGACGTCGGCTTCCAAAATATTCGGCAATGTCGGCGAAGCGGGAGTATGTTGGTTCATAGCGTTTTCGACCCGGCGCATGATATCCAGATACCCGATTTTGTGATCCAAAAACATCCCGACGGCGGCTTCATTCGCGGCATTCATTACGGCGGGCAACGTACCGCCGACTCTCACGGCCTGCCGGGCAAGACCCAGCGCAGGGAATTTGGCTTCGTCCGGCGCTTCGAAGGTGAGGTTTGCATAGGCGCTCAACTCCATACGCGGCAGGCCCGTATCGACCCGCTCAGGATATACCAGCGCATACTGGATCGGCAGGCGCATATCGGGCAAGCCCAACTGTGCGATCGTCGAACCGTCCGTAAAGCGCACCATACTGTGTACGATCGATTGCGGATGCACGACGACTTCGACATCTTCAATGGGCACCTCGAACAGCCACTTCGCTTCGATCACCTCCAGCGCCTTGTTCATCAGGGTCGCAGAGTTGATCGTGACGAGTCCTCCCATACTCCAAATCGGATGCTTCAGCGCCTGCGCGGGAGTCACGTCGGCAAGCGCCTCACGAGACACCGTGCGGAAAGGCCCGCCCGAGGCCGTCAAGAGTATGCGTTCAATGCTGCGGGCGGGTGCGCCCTGCAGACACTGGAAGATCGCTGAGTGCTCGCTGTCTACCGGGAGGAGCTTCGCGCCCTTCGCTTTCGCGAGCGCCATCGTCGGCTCTCCGGCCGCCACAAGAACCTCTTTGCTGGCCAGCGCTATGTCTTTACCGGCTTCCAGAGCTGTCTGCGTGGGCGCGATACCGATCGCGCCTGCCACGGAAACGACGATCAGGTCGGCTTCCGGCAGGCCTGCAAGCGCACACATTCCCTCGACTCCGACCAGGATTTCCGGATGCCAGTGGAGGGCGGACAGGCGCTCCTGCAACTCCGCGCGGCGCGTTTCATTACCTATGGATACGTAAGGAACCTGAAACTCATTCGCTTGGGCCGCAAGAAGTTCGGCATTGGCGTTGGCTGCCAGACCGACGATCTGAAATCGGCCTGGCAGCCTGCGGGCGATGTCAAGCGCCTGGGTGCCGATGGAGCCTGTGGAGCCGAGAATAACCAGTCGTTTCATAGCCGCTTAGTGTCCTGCCGCCTTGGGGGCATTCTCTTTAAGATAGCCGATGAGTTTCTGGCGATCCGCCTCTTTCCATTTCGGGGCGGTCTTTTCCAGGATCTTCCCGAACGCTTCGATCTCTTCGGGCGAGCCGGGATAGCCGATGTTCTGGTTTTTGGGCATTACGTTGGAGTCGGCGAGTTTCTTGCCCTTGGCATCCAGGATCGCGTAGAATGGCAGCCCGGACTTTTCGCCGCCGAGGGTCTTCATGATCTCGCGGCCGCCGGGGTTCTCCTCGGTGGCGACTTTAGGGCCGTTCTCCAGGACATCGAGGTTCAGTAGCACATAGTTTGCGGCAAAGGCCGACTTGAAGTCGGGCTTGTCCATCACTGCCTCCAGTTTTTTGCACCATCCGCACCAGGTAGCATGAAACATGACGAGGACCGGCTTATGTTCGGCTTTCGCCTGCTTGTAGGCGGCGTCCAGCAGGGTCTGTGCCGCTTCGGGGGCGCTGGCCGTTGCGACCGCCGGGGCCTGGGCCGCGACGGGCGTTCCGACCAGTGCAAAGGGGGTTAAAATAGATAGAGCCGCCACTGCGGGCAGCCAACTCAGTTTGCGCATGATAGTCTCCTTGAGGGTGTATGCGAGCGTTTAACCGTTCAGACCGCCGAATTTGCGGACTCGGGTCGCGTAGTTGGCGAAAGCAGCGACGAGCTCGGCGCTGTCGAAAGCAGGCCAGCAGGTCGGAGTGACGTAGATTTCGCTGTAGGCAGTTTGCCAGAGCAGAAAATTGGAGAGGCGCATTTCCCCGGCCGTTCGAATCAGCAGATCGGGGTCGGGAATATCGGGAGTGTAGAGATGAGCGGCGATGGCATTCTCGTCGATTGAGTCCGGTGAAATTTCGCCACGTTGGACCGCCTCTGCGAGGGTTTTGACCGCATCCACGACTTCGCCACGCCCTCCATAGTTGATCGCGATATTGAAGGTGAGGCCAGTAAAATCGACCGTGCGTTCCGCAGCCGCCATGAATTCCGTGCTCAGGTCGGGCGGCAGATCGCTCATGCGGCCGGAAACACGCACGCGGATCTTGTTCTGGATCAGCTCTTCGATCTCGGCCTGCATCGCGTACAGCATCAGGGTCATCAGGCTGCCGACTTCGTCCTGGGACCGACGCCAGTTCTCGGAAGAGAAGGCATAGACCGTCAGAAACTGGATGCCAAGATCGTCGCAGGCGTAGACGATCTCTTTCAGTGCGTGGTAGCCCTGATAATGTCCTTCGATCCGATTCTTGCCCTGTGTGCTGGCCCAGCGGCCATTGCCGTCCATAATGATGGCGACATGGGTGGGCAGGCGCTGGGGATCCAGCCCTGCCTTTTCCGGTGTTAGCGGCCGTTCGTACATAGGTGGGCCTCGCTCAGACTTCCATCAGATCGGCTTCTTTAGCCTTGGTCAACTGCTCGATCTCCGCGATATACTTATCTACGAGTTTCTGGACCTGTTCCGACGCCCGCTTCTGTTCATTTTCAGAGATCGGATTCTCTTTGGCTTTTTGCTGAACCGTCAGTTTCTTGACGGCGTCCTGGCGCACAGAGCGGACAGAGACCCGTCCAGTCTCCGCTTTCTGATTGACCTGTTTGATGAGATCTTTGCGGCGCTGCTCGTTCAGCAGAGGAATATTGAGGCGAATTCCGGTGCCGTCGTTATTCGGGGTGATCCCGACATCCGATTTCATGATGCCCTTTTCGATCGCGCCGAGGGCGGTGCGGTCGAACGGAGTCAGGAGCAGTTGGCGCGGCTCGGGCACGCTGATCGCAGCCACATCGCGCAGGCTCATTATCTGGCCGTACAACTCGACTTTGACATGCTCCAGGATAGCGGGGCTGGCGCGGCCGGTGCGGATCAGTGTAAACTCGTGGCGGGTGGCTTCCACCGCCCTCTTCATCTTCTCTTCGGCCTCTTTCAAGAGTTCCGGGATCATAGCGAACCTCCTCAAACAGGGTGCCGGAATCAGGCGTTGCGGGTTACGAGCGTTCCGATGTTGTCGCCTTCTACCACACGGCGAATGTTGCCTTGCTGCGCGATGTCGAAGACGACGATCGGAATATCGTATTCGCGGCAGAAGGTAAAGGCGGTCTGGTCCATGACGCGCAGATTGTTCTGGATGCATTCGTCGTAGGAGACCTGGATGTGGCGCACGGCGTCGGGGAATTTGCGGGGATCTTTGTTATAGACACCATCGACGTTCGTGGCTTTGAGGACGGCTCCGGCGCGGATCTCGTTGGCGCGGAGTGCGGCGGCGGTATCCGTGGTAAAGAACGGATTGCCGGTGCCACCGGCGAGGACGACGACCCGGCCCTTTTCGAGGTGTCGGATGGCGCGGCGGCGAATGAACGGCTCCGCGACTTCGGCCATGGCGATGGCGCTCATGACGCGGGTGGGAACGCCTTGTTTCTCCAGCGCATCCTGCAAGGCCATGCTGTTGATGACGGTGCCGAGCATGCCCATGTAGTCGGCTCCGGCCCGCTCCATGCCCGCTTCCGCAGCGCGCTCACCTCGGATAATGTTGCCCGCTCCGATGACGATAGCGATCTCAGCGCCTGCCTGATGCGCGGCGACGACTTCTGAAGCGATGGAGCGAATAGTGGCGTAGTTCAGGCCGACACGCGGCTCTTTCGCGGTTTCGCGCTCTGCGATGGCGCCGGGACCCATATCTGCGGCAAAGGCTTCCCCGGAGAGTTTGAGCAAAATACGCTTCCAGCGCAGTTGACCGGAAGCGGGAGCATCTGCTCCCGCTTCCTGCGTGCCGGCTGCCGAAGATTGATCGGAGCCTGCCATTATTCTGCGGTCTCCTTGATCGCACCCGAAGTGTCGACCCCGGTGATATTCTCACCGACCGCGAAGCGCACATATCGCTTGATCGTGACGTTGTGCTCTTTCAACACCTGCGTCACCGACTTTTTCGGCTCGCGCAACCACGCCTGATCGACGAGCGAGTTCTCCTCGTAGAACTTGCGGATACGACCTTCGATGATCTTGGGCAGCGCCGCTTCCGGCTTGCCTTCTTTCATCGCGATCTCGCGCACGATGTTCTGCTCGTTCTCCACCACCGAGGCAGGCACGGCTTCCCGGTTCAGGTAGCGCGGATTGCTGGCTGCGATCTGCATCGCGACCTCACGGCCAATGGCTTGCACCGCTTCGCTGTTGGCGGCTTCCGGAGATTCTGCCTCCAACTCGACCAGTACCCCGAGTTTGTCACTGGAAGGCACATGGACGTATCCGGCCAGGGTGCCGTTGGGGCCAGTCGAGATGAACTCAAACCGTTTGAAGACGATGTTTTCACGCAGCTTGGTGAACACCGTGTTAATACGCTCTCCTACGGTTACACCGGGCTGGGCATGAGATTCCTGCGTCAGGACAGTTTCGACACTATGGCCCTGGCCTTTGGCGACCTGCATAGCCAGTTCGGTCGCAAGAGACCGGAAGTCTTCGCTGCGGGCGACGAAGTCGGTTTCGGAGTTGAGTTCGATGATCGCCGCATCCTGGTTGTCCAGGACTACGATGGCGATAACGCCTTCTCCGGCAGCGCGTTCACCGCGATCCTGAGCCTTCTCGGTGCTATTGGTGCGGATATAGGCGATCGCCTTCTCGAAGTCACCATTGGACTCGGTAAGGGCCTTCTTACACAGCATCATCGCTGCGCCAGTGCGCTCCCGCAACTGCATTACCATCTTGGCGGTTATCTCTGCCATTCTCTTCTCTTCCTCGTTCCGAAAATTTGCATTATGCGTTATTAGTGACAACTCGTCTATTGCCAAAGTTGCACGGGCGGAAAAACGCCCCCGCTCCTCGTCCGAACTGGGAGAGGAGCGGGGACCCATAGGATACTAGCCTTCGACGGGGACGATGGGAGCGAACTCCTCTTCGGCGCCCATGCGGGAGTATTCGTCCTCGACACCGGGCTGGAAGACGAAGTCGCCGCCAGCAGGTCCTGCCAGAGAAGTTTCCGGGGTCAGGATCGCGTCTGCGTCTGGCTTGTCGAGCGCTTCGCGCTCTTCCGGCGGCAAAGCTGCGATACGGGCCTCTTCCTCGGCATCCCATTCGGACTGCTTGATCTCGGAGATCGCATCTGCGATCTTGCCGGCGATCAACTTGATGGCGCGGATAGCGTCGTCGTTGCCGGGGATCACATAGTCCACTTCGTCGGGATCGCAGTTGGTATCGACGAGCGCGACGATCGGGATCTCCAGGCGGCGGGCCTCGGCGATCGCCAGGTGCTCTTTCTTCAGGTCGATGACGACGAGACAGTCGGGGAGGGTCGGCATGGTCTTGATACCGCCGAGGTACCGCTCCAGTTTGTCCCGCTCTTCGTTGATGATCGCGGCCTCTTTTTTGGTGAGGCGGGCCAGGGTGCCGTCCGCGTCCATCTTGTTGAGTTCTTCAAGACGCTTTACGCGGTCCTTGATGGTGCGGAAGTTGGTCAGCATGCCGCCGAGCCAGCGCTGATTGATATAGTACTGGCGGCAGCGCACTGCCGACTCCTGAATCGCATCCTGCGCCTGCTTTTTGGTGCCGACGAACAGCACTTTGCCGCCGCCTGCGACCACTTCCTGGACGAACTTCTGGGCCTCATCGAACAGCTTCAGCGTCTGGTGCAGGTCGATGATGTAGATGCCGTTGCGTGCGCCGTAGATATAACGTTTCATTTTCGGGTTCCAGCGGCGGGTCTGGTGGCCGAAATGGACTCCTGCTTCGAGGAGTTCTTTCATGGAAAGCGATGCCAATAGTGTATCCTCCGGGTTGCGACACATCGTGCCTTCTGCGCAATCGATGTGTTCCTCCTGACGTGTCGGAGTCGGCGGACCAGAGAGCGGACTCTCAGGACCCGTTCGCCGGGACAGGCGTCAGTGCGAGGTTCGCCGCAGTCAGCGTTGCGAGTTACTGCGGCGTTGTGTCGAAAACGACACGCAAACCGGGTTAGTGTACCTCATTTGCCCTATAAAAGACAAGCGATTTCAAGCCCAGGAGGTATGTTGTCTTTCGGCCACTCTAAATCCTAAAAAGGAAACGGTTCCAACTTCAATACTTCCGCGTAAAGGATTTCAACTGATACTATCGGTGTTGAGCAGGCGGTTGACGGTCAACAACAGATCGTGGCGGTTGATCGGTTTGCTCATGATCGCATCGGGTGGGCGCGGCACATTGTTCGTCTGGAGCAGCGTGTCTCCCCAACCGGTGAGCAGGAGCACCGGCAGGTTCGGGTGGCGTTCCCGCACCTCTTCCAGGAGTTGGAGGCCGTTCATTCCCGGCATGCCGTGATCCGTGAGGAGCAGGCGACAGGGCTCCGGCCCCGCCAGCCGCTCCAGGGCCTCGGCGGCGCTGTTGACCACCGTGACCTGATAGCCCTCACGGAGTAGCAGGGAGGCGATCAGACTGGAGATAAAGGGTTCGTCGTCGACGACGAGCAGGGGCGCTCCTGGCGCTACCGGCAAAGGCAGTATGACGGGCGCCGCTGCCTGAAATGTGGAGAGATCTTGAACCGGCAGTCGAATACAGAAGCAGGTGCCCTCGCCGGGGGTACTATCCACGGTGATATTGCCGCCGTGGCGCTGAACAATAGTCCATGAGACCGCAAGTCCGAGGCCGGTGCCTTCGACACCTTTGGTGGTAAAGAAAGGATCGAAGATACGCATCTGCACTTCGGGAGTCATTCCGACCCCGGTGTCGGAGACGAGAAGTTCCACCCAATCAGGACCATCGGTGCGTGTTTTAAACTCCAGTTTGCCGCCTGCGCGCATCGCCTTGAGCGCGTTGTAGGTCAAATTGATAAGGACTTCGCGCAGGCTACTGGGCTCAGCGAACAGCGTAGGAAGTGGTTGGAGGTCGGTCTTGACCTCATAGGTGCAGCCTTCCCGCTGCGCCGCGTCGCGCCATTTGGGGCGCGTGAGTTCAACGACATCCTCCACCAGGCGGTTGATGTCGGTCGGTTCGCCCTCGGTAACGGCTTTCTGACGCGCAAAGCGCTGCAACCGGCGCACGGTGCTCGTGGCGTCTTCCGCCGCCTTGACGATAATGCGAAGGTGCTGCTCGACGGCCGTTGGGTCGTCCATATTGTCCTGCGCGAGTTCCGCATAACCAAGGATCGCCTGAAGCGCGTTGTTGAAATCGTGGGCGATGCCGCTTGCGAGCTCGCCGATCGCCCGTAACTTCTCGACCTGTACCATCTGAGTTTGCGTGGCGCGAAGCTGGATCAGAGCGTCTTCCGCACGCTGACGCGCATTCTGTGCGGTTCGGCCAGCGCTGGTCAAGAGGCGCTCGGTCATCACCGATTCGCTGACTTCATTCACGAGCAGGAGCAGGTGGCACGGCGGATGCGGCCCCACAGGAACCTGCAGATTCCATTCCCAGTAGGTGATATTGCGCGTGGCATGGTCTACGAACTGCAAACGGGCGGGAGTAGGCATAGGCTCCGGATCGCGAATGCTCTGAATATGGAGCAGCGTGTGGCGCCATTCGGAGAGTTCGAGGGAGGGCAGATACTGGTTAGGTTGTAGACCGACGGGCGAAGCCACTCCGACTGCGTCGTAAAGCAGATGTTGAAAAGCGGTGTTGACCCACAAAGTGTCGCCTGTCACGGCGTCCAACACAGCGATGCCACCGGGCAGGCTATCGAGCATCTGTTGCCAGAGCGGATCCGTGGCTGGGGGGGATTGGATCGATTTCGGACTAGGCATAGGGGCGCTATTCCGAGGCGAAGTTGTGGTCTCTTCTCCGATAGGGGGGTTCTCTGGCATCATGGCCTTCCTAAAGGTCTCCTTCGTGGGAGGTTTGTCTTCTGTCATTCTACCGGATTTTCGGAGCAAACTCAAACATCGCCCGCTTGCTATTTTTGCGGGCGCTCCTACGTATACAGAACAACATCGCGATCTTTCAGTTCCAAGGTAGAAAATGAAACAGGAAACGGCCTCAGACATGCTTAACCTTATGGAACTTGCTCGTAGTGCGAAGAGGCTCTTATGAACGAGGCGACATTAGTGACTATTCCGCCCTTGGCGGCCCACGGTGAGGATGCGCGGAAACGCGCGGAAGAGCGTTCGACGCTTCAATATTGGCTTGCCAATGAAGATGTCTACACCAGCGCATACGTGCGCAAATGGCTGGAGCGCACGCCGCCGGAAGAAGTGGCGGACACCTTGGCGCAGATCGCGGAGTACGCTCATCCCGAATCGCGCTCGTTCTTCTCAATGTTCTTTCATGGCTTGATATCGATGCTGACTACTGCGGAGATCATTTCGGAGAAAAGCCCGGCTGGCCGCAAAATCGGCATCCGGTCGGCGATGCTGCTGGCAAATCTTAACGATCCTCGTGCCCTGGCTCCGCTGGTGCGTGTATTCGAGACGCACTGGTTCTGGCGTGGCAAGTATCAATCCGCAATCGAGGCGGCGCTCCTGCATCTGCTTGCGGGAGCCCCGGAAGGACTAGACTGGACGCCCTATCGGGCCGACCTGCGCGCTGTGGCAGAAAACATCCAGCAGATCAGCAAGGGACGGCAAGAGCTTACCGTCCGTCAGGCCAATCTACTCATCGGCGCTCTTCGCCATATGGCCACCGTAGCGGGCGAGACAGAGATCTCCCTGCTCAAAACGATCGCTTTTGCGGAGGCACGCACTCCCCTGCGAATACGAGTTAAAGAGGCGGCAGAGGCTCTTCTGCAGAATACGGCGTGAGCGCCCCGAAAAGAACTTGAATCAATAGTCGGAAGATTGCCACAAATGGAGGCAGGGTCTGTCTAACTCTGCCAGAACGTTCGGGAGGAGACTGCCTGTTGAGCAAACTCGGGAAGAGCCTGACTCTCGCGCTGCTGGCGACGCTGTTGTCAGTGCGTGGTGGAGCTGCGGAAGTCGCGAAGCCGTCGGTAGGTAAACCGGTCAGTTTCGTCAACGACGTGATACCGACGCTGACGCGTGCTGGCTGCAATATGGGCACCTGCCATGGGGCGGCAGCGGGCAAAAATGGCTTCAAGCTGTCTTTGCGGGGATTTGCGCCCGAACTCGATTTTGTGGCGCTGACTCGGCAGTACCAGGGCAGACGTATCAATGTCCTGAAGCCAGCGGAGAGTCTGCTGTTGCGGAAACCGCTGATGGAGATCCCGCATCTCGGTGGCAAGGCGCTGCGGCGTGGCACTCCCGAATTCGATATTCTGACGCGCTGGATCGCCGCGGGCACGCCAGGGCCGGATCCGCGTGATCCGCACGTGACCGCGCTCCGAGTCAATCCTCCCACCAAGTCGCTCACCCCGAATGCTCAACTCCAACTGCAGGTGCAGGCGGTCTTTTCGGATGGCTCTGTCCGGGACGTGACCCACTGGACCCGTTTCGCCTCCAACGACGAAAACGTGGCGACCGTCGTCCCAAATGGCCTTGTGACGATCGATGGGGTGGGACAGACCGCGATCATGGTGGGCTACCAGGACAAAGTCGCCGTCGCGCGGGTTCAGGTGCCGTTTCCTAACAAGATCGACCCTGCGCTCTACGCGAAGCTGCCTCGCGCCAACTATATCGACGCCAACGTCTACGCCAAACTGGCCGCGTTGCATCTGGCTCCCAGCCAGACGGCAGGGGATCTGGAGTTCATTCGGCGGGTCACGCTGGATCTAACAGGGGCGCTGCCCAATCCGGTCGATGCCCGCGCCTTCGCGGCCGATAAAGATTCGCAGAAGCGCGCCAAACTGGTCGATGCTCTGATGGCCAAGCCCGAGTTCACCGATTTTTGGGCGTACAAATGGAGCGACCTGCTGCGCGTCAATCGCGGCACGCTCAAAGATAAAGGCATGTGGGCCTACTATAGCTATATCCACGATGCAGTCCGCGACAACAAGGGCTGGGATACAATGGCCCGCGAAGTGCTGACCGCACATGGCAACACGTTCCTCGACGGTCCTGCCAACTACTTTCGCACCGCTTTGAAGCCCGAAGAGCTGGCCGAGAATGTCAGCCAGGGCTTCCTGGGCATTCGTATGCAGTGCGCCAAGTGCCACAACCATCCGCTGGAGAAGTGGACCCAGAACGAGTACTACGGAATGGCGCAGATCTTTGCGCGAGTCAAGTTCAAGGCCGACCTCGGAATCTATGTTAACGATGAGATGACCGTCTACAACGTTTCGACCGGCGATCTGATCCAGCCGCGCTTAGGCCATCCTGTTCCGGCCAAGCCGCTCGGCGGGCCGACACTTGCCCTCGACTCTACGCAGGATCGGCGAGTCTTCTTTGCCGACTGGCTTACGCGGCCGGACAACTGGTATTTTACGCACTCCATCGTCAACCGCGTCTGGGCGCACTTCATGGGTCGCGGGCTGGTGGAACCTGTCGATGACATGCGTGAGACCAATCCAGCCTCCAATCCTGAACTGTTCGATGCGCTCGCCGCCGATTTCGTCAAGCATAAGTTCGATCTGAAGTATCTGATGCGGCAGATCGTCACTTCGCGTGCTTACCAACTCTCGTCTGCCGCAACGCCCCTCAATGCCAAAGACAGTCAGTATTTCAGCCATTTCCTGGTCCGCCGTATGACCGCCGAAGAGCTTCTGGATGCCTTGAGCCAGGTGACAGGCAAGTCGGAGGACTTTCCCGGCATGCCGGCGGGCTATCGGGCGTCGCAACTGCCGGATACCCATGTGAAATCCGATTTTATGGACGTGCTGGGCCGCCCGGCGCGGGTCATCACCTGCGAGTGCGAACGCAGTCAGGAGCCGAATATGGCGCAGGCGCTGCTCTTCATCAACGGCGATCTGCTCAACCGCAAGGTGACCGCAGACGATGGCATCGTCGATCGCCTGGTCAAAGCGGGCAAGTCCGATCCCGAGATCCTGGACCAACTCTACTGGACCACCTGTGGCCGCGCGCCCCGTGCCGACGAACGCAGCGCGGATCTCAGCGCCCTGCATAAGGCGCTGACCGCCCCTCCCGGTGGCGTCACCCCTGCGCCGATGCCCAATGCACCGCCGCCTGACCCGAAAGCGCAACAGGCGCAGCACGATGCGGTTCGCCGCCGTGCTTTCGAAGATATGCTGTGGGTGCTCGTGAACAGCAAAGAGTTCCTTTTCAACCATTGACGCAAATGCTACTCATTCAACTCCTGATGTACGGTGTGAAGGCAGAGGATAACAGACATGATCGAATTCGGACATGAGAGCGTAGAGACCTGCGACGGGCCGTCCCGCCGCGAGTTTTTGCAGATAGGCTCCGCAGGCTTTTTAGGGCTGACTCTGCCGGGGATGTTCGCCGCGCAGAGCGCTCTGGCGCAGGGCAGTGTGGACAATGAGATGTCGATCATTCTCGTATTTCTGTGGGGCGGCGCGCCGCATCAGGACACGTTCGACATGAAGCCGGATGCGCCCGAGGCGATTCGGGGGCTGTTCAAACCGATCCCGACGAACGTGCCGGGCACCCATATCTGCGAGCATCTGCCGATGCTGGCCCGCATGGCCGACAAATACACGATCATTCGTTCCGCGACCCACGATCAGTCGGTTCATGCCCAGGCCGCCCACTACACGCTGACGGGCAACAAAGTCGCGCCCGGACGTGAAGCTCCCAACATGGGTGCGGTCATCAGCAAGTTCATGCCGCAGCGCAACGCCCTGCCCTCCGCTCTCCATATCGGGCCGCGCATGTACGATACGGCTGGCAACGGCCCGCTTGGCCAGGACGGTGGCTTTCTCGGCAACGCCTCCTCTCCCTTCCGTGTCCTAGATGCGATGCAGCCTGTGGACAAACTTGCCGCCCTCACTCCGCCGCCAGGACTGACCGGAGACCGTCTCAATCTGCGCCAGGAGCTCTACAAGAAGGTGGACGCCTTCCAGCGCAAGATCGAGAGTGGCGATACCCGCATTCACGACGCCTCTTATGAGAAAGCATTCACCCTCGTTACCTCCCCCGAAGCCAAGAAGGCCTTCGACCTGACCAAAGAGCCTGTCGCTGTGCGCGAGCGTTACGGCATGACGCAGTTCGGGCAGGGTTGTCTGATGGCGCGGCGCTTGATCGAGTCGGGTGTACGCTTTGTGCAGGTCAACTGGCGGGCGCATCCGATCAACGACGATGTGGATAAGATGGGTTTCGACAACCACGGCGACAACTTCAACCGCTGTAAGCGCCAGCTTCCGGAGCTTGACCGCACGGTCTCCGCGCTGATCGACGATGTCTATCAGCGCGGCATGAATAAGAAGACGCTCGTTCTCGTCACCGGCGAATTTGGCCGCACTCCGGTCAACGGCGCAGCGGGCCGCGACCACTGGCCGTTCGTCTATTCTTATCTCATCACCGGGGCGGGTATTCCCGGCGGACGTGTCATCGGCTCCAGCGATGCCCAGGCCCGCTACCCTGCAGAACTGCCGATCAGCCCGGAAGACACCTATATGTCCGTCGCCAAGATCCTGAACATGGATGTGTCGGCCCGCCTCCGCGAAGCCCGCATCGTCCGTGACTCCCCCGGGATTCCGGGACTCTTCTCGTGACCTTTCTTTCGCGGACCTAACCCCCCCGTCCCCGCCTTCCCGACTTCGTTCGCTTCGCTCACCGGGAAGGGGGGTGCCTCAACAAGCAATCGGCTTGTTGCACTCAAACTTATTTTACGGGGAAGAAAACGATTTGACCATGCCTTCCCGTGTCGTGGGACAGAGCAGAGGGAACATGAAACAACGTCAGATACAACGAGGAAAGTACGTGTTGGGGCACCCCCTTCCCGTGTCGGGAAGGGGGCGGGGGGTTAGGTCACCCGGTCAAACACTGCTATTTATGTGCATCGTGATTGGTGGTTTTGCTGTCCCAGCGGTCGCGCAGGCACCCGAAGTGGGTGGTTTGTTGCCTGCGGGAGGGTTACGTGGGCAGATCACGCGGGTTAAGATCGACGGTAAGAGTCTCCAGGGAGCCCGTCTCTATTTGAGTGGGGGCGGAGTCGCGGTGAAGTCGGTGCAGGTGACGCCGGATGGCAACCAGTTGACGGCGGAACTGGCGGTGGACGCGGGCGCGAAGCTAGGGCCGCATGAGGTGCGACTGGCGACCGCTAAGGGGGTCTCCAACGGATCGCGGTTCTGGGTAGATGTTATTCCCAACCAGGTGATCGAGACACCGATGACGGAGAGCATGCCGCCGGTCGCCCTGGAGGGTGTGCCGCCTATCGCCGTGAACGGACGCATTGCGGTGCGGGCTGGCCGGGACCGCTTCGTCCTCAAGGCTGCGGAAGGCGATACCTGGAGTTTCGACTGCTTCGCAGATCGTATCCGCTCACGTTTCGATCCAGTGCTGGAACTGCGGGATGAGCGCGGTGTGAGCCTCAAACTGGTGCAGTCAATGTGGGAAAGCGATCCGCGATTCGTCTATCGGTTCGCGAAGGCCGGGAAGTATTTCCTGTCGGTGCGGGACTCGGAATACAACGGTGGTTCCAACTATACGTATCGTCTGCGCGTTGGACGCATGGCTTTTTTGGCTGGCTACTCTCCGCGCGGGGAACGTCCGGGCCATCAGGTGCAGTTGGCGCTGGACGGAACGAACCTGACATCGAAGCAGGCCACGGTCTCGATACCCGCCGATGCCCCGTCCGGAATGTATTGGGCGGAAGTGAATGCCGACAAGACCGGACCGATGATCGTGCCGCTGTTGGTGGAGAGTGAGCCGGTGGTAGATGCCGGGCAGGGCGAGGTTGCGATGCCGCTCCCTGCGCTGCCTGCTGCCGTGGACGGCGTCTTTGGGCGAACTTCCCGTACTCGATTTACTTTTCATGCCGCTGCGCAGGCTGCCTTCCTCTTCGACCTCTTGGGGCGACGCATCGGTTCGCGGATCGACGGGCAAGTGCGAGTATTGAATGCTGCCGGCAAAGAGCTAGCCATGAATGACGACGCTCCCGATCTTGGCAAAGATGCCCGATTGGCGTTCACGGCTCCAGCGGAAGGTGACTATACGGTTGAGGTAAGCAATGTCGAAGAGATTACCGGCCCCGACTGCTACTACCGTCTTAAGGCATCACGCATCCTCCCGGATTTCAATCTTTCGATCGCGACGGATCGCCTGACGGTGCCGATGGGAGGAACGCTCTCCCTTCCGGTGACGCTCGAACGTACCGGAGGCTTTCAGGGAGCCGTTGAAGTTACGGTCGAAGGACTTCCCGCTGGAGTTGTCGCACG
>JAYUMV010000270.1:0-3599 GCA_043762265.1 Chthonomonadaceae bacterium
AGCCGCTTCTTAATCAGGAAGTTCAGGCCACTGCCGTCTTTGGTAAGGGCGAGAATATTGAAACTCTCGTCCTGCACTCCCAGCGGCAGGGAGGCGCGTTTCTCCGCGACTTTGCGTCCATCGACCAGCAACTGCGCCTGAATCGTGAGGCCGGTGCTGCCTCCCCACCGGGTAGGGGACTCCAACTGCACCGTGAAGTTGGCGACCTCATTCAGTGGCCCATCGTGCAGTGCGAGGCGCTTAGTATAGTTCGTGGTGCGTTCGCCCTGCCGGATCAACAGTTGGAGCTGTGCGGTGCCGCGCATGCCCTGCCCGCCTACATAGACCGTAACGGGCGTCCAGGTATTCGGGCGATAGCGGGAGCCGGAGACAGCGTTCTGGCCGAATCCAACGAGGGTGTCCAGGGTGATGTCGGCGTGCGCGGTGCGAACGTTTCCGCAGAGACAGAGCAACGCGAACAGGCTTGTCAATAGGCCAAAAGGGGCGACGATGTGCCGGGGCGCGGGAGCGTCCTGTCTCATAGGTAGGGTGAACCTCCGGGGCGGGCGGATCAGGCAAACGAATAGCGTCTATACGCACTACGGAGCGTAGGACGGACGGTTTCACCGTTCCACGCTCCGCAAGAGGTAAATTTGCGCTCGAACTTCCGTTTTGGCAGGGACAGATTCAGCGAGTGGCGGCTTCCATCGCCTCGTCGCTCATCTCGAAGTTGGCATGGACGTTCTGCACATCGTCGTCCTCTTCGAGGCGTTCGATCAGGTTCAGCAGTTGTTCGGCGTCTTTGCCGTCTACATGGACGCTGTCGGTCGGCTCCATCGTGAAATCGGCGCTGATGAACTTCAGTTTCGCCTCATCGAGCGCCTGGCGCACGGCGGCGAAATCTTCCGGCTGCGTCACGATCTCATAGTGCTCGTCGTCGGTACGGACATCCTCCGCGCCTGCCTCCAACGCGATTCCGAAGAGCGTGTCTTCGTCTACTTCGCTCTTCGCAATGGTGATCAGACCGATGGGCCGGAAGCGATAGCCGACCGATCCGGTCTCTCCCAACCGTCCGCCATTCCGCGCGAAGAGGTTGCGAATGACCGCGACCGTGCGGTTCTTGTTGTCGGTCGCGACCTCCACGATGACCGCGACGCCGGCAGGGCCGTAGCCCTCGTAGATCAGCTCTTCGAAAGCCGCGCCTTCGATCTCGCCCGTCCCTCGCTGGATGCTGCGCTTGATGTTGTCGGCGGGCATCGAGTACTGCCGCGCCTTCTGAATGGAGAGGCGCAGGCGCAGGTTGTTGTCTGGGTTGCCTCCGCCGTTCTTCGCCGCCATGATGATCTCTTTGGCCAGTTTGGTGAAAAGGTTGCCACGCTTTGCGTCTTGCGCGCCCTTGCGGAGACGGATATTATGCCATTTTGAATGTCCGGACATCGGTGACCCTCGCTATTTCAAGAATGCTCGAATTATATCACACTGCCGCCCGCCCGTCAAACACGTTCCAATGTCCATCTTCCCTTCCCAGTTCAAACGTCTCCAGTCGTAGGTCTGTTTCCTCTCAAAGCGTCTCATTGGTATAGGCGTATTCCGCTGTTGTTGCCGTTGGTCTGACCCGTCTGGCGATTCGCCGCATCGTAAGAGAAGTAGCTGTTCTCGCTGCTGGGGTTGGTCACCTGGGGCAAGCGGTCGCCCGCATCGTAAGAATAGCTCCAGCTTCCCGTGCTCGTGACGCTCATGCTCGTACGGCGGTTGGCGGGGCGGAATTAGATCTCAAAAACCCTTCGCAGTGAGCAACAAACGCGTAGTTCTTGGTAGTTGATGGTGAAAATCAAAAATAATGGCTTAATTGGGCCAGAGCACATGTCTTGATTTCGACTTCGTCGTACTGTGTACCAATGGCGGAAGTTAGTTCCGGGTTTTTCGTGTACAGGACCAAGTAGGTGTTATCTGCTACGCTCACACAAAAGCGTGAATCCGTCAGCGCAGATGTGAAATTCATCTCGCCAATATCTTCCGGCACAATATCATCCGCCAAGTAAAAGAAGAAGTCTGCCCAGTCGACTTGTGTGATCCCGATTATGCCGTTGAGGAACACATCGACTGTCACGGTCATTACTGATGATCCCTGCGAGACTGGCATTCCCATAGCATATGCCAACCATGCTGCACCAGCAATAGCAACCTTTTGAACAGGTATATATTGTGTCACAGTGCGAATGAAACCGGCAATGCTTTCTCCCGAGGCATATTCAGGATCAGTTACCTCAATTTGAAACCACAGCTCAAACAAATTAACATCGGACGGATTTGACATATTGCTCCTCATAGATAGATCGGTTAATCGTAAATTGCTTTCCGTTAGATGCGGATCATTCGTTGGCCTTTAAGCGGGAAAATCATGTTCATGGAACATAATACTTCACGTTCCATGAACATATATCGGTTCGCGTTCGCCTCCAATCTGGTGCGTTCCGTTCGGCCTGGCGAGAATCAACTTGAATCACACGGGGCGAAATGTTAGATACGCCAGCGCCTTCTTTCGGTCGGGGATATACTAGCGGTTTTTTTGTATGGGTATGCTAGGATTCGTAAACTTTCTGCCATTCCATGGGTGAAAATGAACCGGAGAATGGTCTCCAGGACGTCCATGGTTCGAGACGTCGGTACGTCCTATCGGTTTGCCTTCAGGACCGTAGGACACGCCCTGCCTGTAAGGTGCAGGCGACTCTTTAGGATTAGTGCGTGTGCCGATAACTGTATGGGGACCCTGCGCGTTAGGATCCGCTATAGGCTCGCCACTTTTACCTTTAGGCAGGTCATCCCTGTGTGTTCGGTTAGGATCCCACCCGGAATTGTTACCCGCACCCTCATTTCCTTGGCCAAGTCTATCGATATCTCCATCCATGGGGCCACTCTGACCGCTCGCGTATTCGCCGAATGCTGCCAAAGCACTACCAACGGCAGACATGAACCCCCAGGTCGCCTGACCGATTTTCTTCAGCCGACCGTCATCTTGGTGCTTTGTAGGAGGATCAGGGTCGGAATCGTGAACCCAATGCCACGCTACATCATGAGGCGGCTTCAGTCCTAGAGGATCCGTCGTCTTGAGTGGACTGTTGTCGCAGTAGGCGTACCAGTTATCTCCATCTTGGATAGGATCGGAGGAGATGAAGCGTCCGACACTGGCATCATAGTAGCGGTGACCGAGTAATTGCAGGCCGCTGTCGTTGTCTGTCTGGTACTGCCCTTTGCCCACGAAACCGAACGGCGTCGGCGTCGTGCCTGTCCGGCTGACAACCATCCCGATGCCGTCGTAGAGCACGGAGTCGGTGACCGTCTGGCTGGCGTTCGTTATGCCCCGTGTGCTGCCAAGCGCGTCGCCGTGGTAGAACTTGCTCGTGCTTCCGCGCCGCACATCAAGACCTCTCGTTCTTAACGGTGAAGAACTACCAAGCCAACTCGAGTGGATAGGTGACGGAACCTATCTTCTTCTGATCGACCAGTTTCCGGAACACATGACCGTTACGATCCATGAGAAATATTCCATTTTCGTCCACATGGGAATGGTTGCTTGTACCGAAGACCGCGATCGATGTTCCCGCCGGGTTGTAGACGGC
>JAYUMV010000271.1:0-20582 GCA_043762265.1 Chthonomonadaceae bacterium
TTCTATTCAGGCAGGACCGGCAGGATGAGATACGAGAGATGGGCAGGCGTGTGGTAGATCGTCTGCTGCGCGGTCACCATCTTTGTCTCGGTCGCCAGGTCGCCTCCGGTGTTGAGGTTACGCGCGAAGGAGGGGAAGCAGGACGAAGTCACGACGACTTGGAGGCGATGCCCTTTCTTGAACTGTATTCCCATGGCCCACAGGTCGAGATCGTATCCGGCGACTTCGTTGGGCTGAAGCAGCGTCGGGGTCGTGAACGATTTACGGAAGCGGGCGCGGATGATCCCCCGGCAGAGTATCGCAGTGTGTCCGTCCGGATAGATGTCCTGCAGCATCGCGAACCAGTCGGTGTCTTTCGCGGATGTCGCGGCGACGATGTGCATCGAGATCGGTCCGGCAATGGTCAGGTCGGTTTTGAGAGGCGCGGAGGAGTAGGAGAGCAAGTCGAGCCGCTGGTCGGGGTAACCCATGCCCGCTTCCTCTCCAGGTTGGGCTTCCGCCTCTTTCTTGGCCGCTGCGCTTCCTCCTGGAATGTAGGGGTTTGCGGGATCGTAGGTGTAGTGATCCGCCAGTTCACGGGAGGAGGGCGGCGTGGTCGTAAGCGTGCCATCGCTTTCGGAGGGGAAAGCCGCAGGATTCTGGTTCCTTTTCGCTTTCGGATTCGGAGTGGCGTTGGCATGACCGGCCGAGTGCAAGTACCATTTTTGCAGTTTGGCCTCTTTCGGCGGCCAGGCGGAAAACTGTCGCCACTCGTTCTTTCCCATGATGAACGCCTTGACCGCCGGCTCTTTCTCGACCCCGTTTTCGACTCCCTTGAGCCAGTGATCGAACCAGCGCAGATAGAGCGTATCCAGGTCGCGCAGCGACGATGGCCCGAAGTCGAAAGGCCCGATGCGGGTGGTCGTGTTGACGGCGTGGCCCCAGGGACCGTAGATCAGCTTCTGGTTCGCGTGGCCCGAAGCGACCATTCCGGCAAAGTTGCGCTTCGTTCCGATGCCGTCGCCGTCGAACCACCCGGAGACATGGAGCGCTGGCATCGGCCCCATGGTTTTCATGCGCTCGTTGAAGTTTACCTGGCTGTAGTAGGGGTCGTTGGTCGAGTGCTTCAGCCACTCCTGGAAGAAAGGAATATGTCTGCCGAGGACTGCCTTATCCACCTCCGTCAGCGGCAGGGTCTTGAAGGCATCCAGGTTCTTCAACGCCGCAGCAGGCGGCTCGACCGATAAAGACGCTTTCTCTTTCACGGCGTTCGCCCACCATAGGTCCGGCATGAGAAACAGCGCGCCGTACTCATAAGGGACGTTGAAGAACGGATCGGGCGGCGAGACGATGGGGATGAGGCACTTGAGGTGCGCACTGCCTTCCCGTGCCGCCGCCCACTGCACGAACCCGAGGTAGGATCCGCCGATCATGCCGACGTTTCCGGTAGACCACGGCTGGGCGGCGCACCACTCGACCGCGTCATAGCCATCTTTCGCCTCCAGCACGAACGGATGGAACTCGCCTTCCGAGTCGAACCGACCGCGCACATCCTGCGCCACAAACACATAGCCGCGCTTTGCGTAGGCGGTGGCTTCCGCGGCCATCGCGCGACTATAGGGGGTGCGCTGCAAAATCACGGGGAATCTGCCCTCGGCATCCGGACGAATGATGTCCGTCGCGAGTTTGACGCCGTCCCGCATGGAGACAATCACTTTGCGTTCGGTTTTTACCTTGTAAGTGGGCGGGGAGAGCAAGGGATCGGTGGGAGCATCGGGCTTGGTCAGATCCTCGTACCCCTCGCGCACCTCGGAGAGTTTTTGACTGGGAATGCTCCAGAGCAGGAGATGACCGTCGGTATCCGTGTCGATTTCGGTATCGATATTCCCGATCGCTCCCGGCAGCATCAGGGCGTAACGGGACACCGGAATCGTCTTGCCGGCGACCTTTCTCGGCTGTGATCCCAGCGCGGTTAGGGTCACGGTGAGCGCCGCCAGCCCGGTCGGGCCGATACCTTCGACGGCGAGCGCCGTGAACTTTTGCGGCCCGCCCTTCGCCGGATCATAGGCCGCGATCAGGTAGTTGAAAAGATGCGGCACAAAGTTTCCGAAGGGATAGACACGTTCGGGCAGCTTCTGAGTCGGCCCTGGTTTGTCGTCTACGGTCGCCTTGCCCATGCCGCCCGCGATCTCCATCTTGAACTTGCCGCGACCGGACGCATCGGTGGCGATCGAGAGAATCCCATCCTTCCCGAACATAGTCACATTGTGCAGATCCGTCTTCCGACCGCCAAGGTTGACCACGATTACGCTGTCCGCCACCCCGCTTGCGGAGATCGTGAAGGTGTCGGTCCCGATCTCCGCTTCCTGCAGGATAAGGAGAAATTTGCCCTGATCCGGCTTCATGGGCGTATCGGCATGCGCAGAAGAAGGGGACAGGAGGGTCAGCAGGGAGAGAGTGGCGGCAGCGAAAGGCAGCATCAGCCGAGACCTGATAGACAGATCAGATAGAGTTCATACCCATAGCAATGGACTAAAGTCCTTCGCTAGAGCGCTTCGCGCTGATTGTCCGCCTTCGCGGACAGATGTCCGATTCGCCCGCTCACTACTACGAAAAACTGGTACGATACGAATTTTATCTGATGTGTCTATTACTTCAGGCGAGCAACGGTCCATGGGAGAGAACTCCTTCGATTTTGCTTTTGGTTGCGGGCTAGGAAGAGCAGCACGGCTATATTGCTGGACTGGTCGGCCAACGCTTCAGTTTCAAAAAGAGAAGCTCGGCATCATTCCGATTTGCACCTGATTTCCGTTGCTTCCACACTCGGCATATTTTTTCGGAGAGGCTTTCCGGTTCTCCGTGTCTGCATGAGAGTAGTCAGGTATTGATTTGCTCGAAGCGATACTTGTCTCCTGCTGGGACAGAACGCAAGACGGAAAAGAGTAAATCCTGGTCTTGCTGCCCTACACTGCAACCGCTGCAAAGGAACGACGATGACTGAATTGACATTTCAATTTCCCGACGACACCCCGGACGTAACAGCGCTGTTGAGCGACCTGCGCAACCTGATCAACGAAGCGCGGGAACGCGCCGCTATCGCGGTCAACCGCGAACTGACGCTGATGCACTGGCACATCGGCGACCACATCCGCCGTGACATCCTGCGAGAAGAACGCGCCGACTATGGAGAACAGATCGTCTCGACAGTGTCGAGACATTTGGAGCGTGAGTTCGGCCGTGGCTTCGGTAGCCGGAATGTGCGGTATATGATGCAGTTCGCTGAGATGTTTCCTGAAGTCCAGATTGTGCAATCACTGATTGCACAATTAAGCTGGACGCACATCCTGCAACTTTTGCCTATGAAAGACCGCCTAAAACGCGAGTTTTAGGCGGAGATGTGCCGTCTGGAGAAGTGGAGTGTTCGCGCTCTGCGGCAGAAGATCGATGGCATGCTCTTCGAGCGCACCGTATTGTCCGGGAAGGCGGAGGCGGTGATCGATGCGGAAATCGCGTCCCTGCGCGAGACGGATCAACTCACGCCGGACCTGATCTTTCGCGATCCGTATTTGCTCGACTTTCTGGGGTTGCACGATGGTTATAGCGAGCGTGATCTGGAGAACGCGATCATTCGCGACATGGAGTCGTTTCTGCTCGAACTCGGCGCAGGGTTCGCATTCGTCGCACGGCAGAAGCGCATGACTATCGACAACGAAGATTTCTACCTGGACCTGCTGTTCTACCATCTCGACCTGCGCCGTTTCGTCGCTATCGAGTTGAAGATGGGGAAGTTTACTGCCGCCCACAAAGGACAGATGGAACTCTATCTGCGCTGGCTCAATCGCTACGAGCGCCGCAAACATGACGAAGCCCCTATCGGCCTGATCCTGTGCAGCGACCGGTCGCCACAGCAGATCGAACTGCTGGAGTTGGACAAAGGCGATATTCGAGTTGCGGAATACTTCACGAAGAACTTGCCATCGCCTCTCCTAGAGCAGGAACTGCAAAAAGCCATCCGCCGCGCCCGCGAACACCTGACCGAGAAGCAAGCAATTGAACAGGACGCTATCGAAGCGGAATGAGATCAGTTGCAGTTACCATGACATGCCATCTGCCTCCTGCTTGACCCTTTTGATCGGCACTCCTCGGCTGGCTCTACCAGGACGCAACGAAGCCACTGGAGTCTCGTCCATAGAAGAAGAAACGAGGAAGAGCTTCGTGCAGAGGAAGGGGAACGCACATGAATTTTCGACGGAAAAAGCCGGTCGTTATCGAGTTGCCCGACAACTATCCGAGGCCAGAACTTGCTACCCTCCGTGGCAGCGTGGAAGCCAATCCGACGGATGTTCGTGCCCGCATCGGGCTTGCCGCGCAACTGCAAACTGCTGGTCTGTTCGAGGAAGCCTACAGAGAATACCTAGAAGCGATTGCGTTGCTGTCGAACAACCAGTTCACGGAGGATGCGTCCGTCAGGCTGTCACACAATCCGTCTAAAGAGGCCGAATCCGGTAGGTTGTCCTATCGGGCATTCGCACATTGGATGGCTGCCAGAACCCTGGAATCGATGGGCTGCGACGCGGATGCACGAAAGCATTGGAAGGGATGTGCCGATGATTGCCGCACCTCGATACCCCACGAGGACTATCTCCCTGGTATCCCGTACTATGTGGAGGCGATGGCCAAACTACAATAGTTCTTCTATTGCAGACGTCACTTGCTCCGGCAAAAGAATGTGTTACCGATGGTTGGGGAATTGTTGCTACACTGTCGCGTTTCCAGTGCGAGTGATGAGCCTATGAGAGAAAGTGTAGAGGCAATGCGGAAACTTTATGCTTGCTAGGCGTGTCTACAAGGGAAAGGGGATGGGCACGGATGAGGCAAAGATACCCAGAAGAGGAACTGCATAAAATCGAGAGGGGGTGGTTCAATGGGTGCCAGCAAATCATCAATATGCGTAAGGTGACAGAGTCTGGTATCAAGTCAGCGAAAGAAGAGTTTACGGCAATTTATCACGATAGCATTGTAGAAACGCTCACGCCTCAGATGGCGAAGTACTGGTCGGACGAAGCTAGGACAGAGGTTGCGGGCATGATTGCAGTGACTGCCTTAGCAAATGCACAGTTGACGGTCGATGCTGCCTGCCTTGTGTTCGCACATTCCATGCTTGAAGCAGCGGTAATGGGTTACTTGATGACCACGCATCTGTTCCTGCCTGAAGAGTGGGAAGGCTTCGTGAAAGATAACGAGGTCACGTTGACGGTTTCCCAACTTCGAGGAATAAGGGTCGAAGAACTGATTGAGAGAGAAACACAGATCGCGCTCAAGAAATGCGGCAGTGCCTCTCTGCCCAAGAAGGTGGCCAAACTCGAACTCATCTGTCGCAGCGCCCTTCCTGTACAGATCGAAGGATTTCGATACGATCCCGAGCGACTGAAGCGCCTTGACACAGAACGGCATGAGATTGTGCATGGTCGAGACTTGAATCTGAAACCACGGCAGGAAAGCTTCGACGACGATCTGCGGTTTATGTTCAGAGTCGCGTCTTACTGTGCCGCGATGGTTGGGAAGAGACTTGGAGTTCGCGTGAACGGAAGATATTACACGATGTAGTATGATATGCAAAGATAGCAGGCCAAGTCAAGCGTGTGAGCAAACTGACGCTGCCGGCACAACGGAAAAGTGGATTCCGACAGAAGCTTAACACTTCGTGTACGAAAAAGACCTTCTCATAGACGGATCAGATAAACCTCGCAGTATGCCGATGTCTGCGAAGGCGGACATTCAGCGGGTAGCGCTCTAGCGATGGAATGAATTACTTCGCAAAGACTAAATTGCTGTATACGACCTTTATCTGATCTATCTATCAGCAGATGAAGTTTGGCTACCAAAACCTGCATTAGAAGGTCTCTTTCACTTGGGCCTAGCATTTTGAGTAGGCACGACAATGTCAGAGGAGGGTGACTTCGGTGCGGACGATACCGGCGCGTTCGTGGCGGGCGACGAGTTGCACGGTCTCGCCGGGGTTGGCGCGAACGACCCACTGGATCTTGGCGCGCTCTGCGGTGGTATCGGCAGCCCAGCCGTAAGGCGCGGCGCTTTTGTAGGCGCGGCCTTCCAACTGCCCGGCTTCCTGGCGCGTCTTGCCGCTCTCCAGGGTCGCGCCGGGCGGCAGCGTGATCTCGGCGATCAGGGCGCGGACCGCTTTTTTCTCCAGCGCCTTTTTGCTGATGTAGGTCGGCAGCCAGCCCGTATTGTCCACGACCATGCGGACGAGATAAGCGCCGTCGCCCAGGCGTTCGGCGGTCGCGCTCTGGAGGGCAAGTTGCGGGGCGAGCAGGGCGTGCCAGATGGCCCAGTCGGCCAGCGGCGCGATCTCTTTCTCGAGAGATTTAGGCGGCGGGTTGCGGAAGGCGTACTGGGTGTCCCAACCGCCGATCTCGATCTCGCCCAACTGCGGATGCGTGAAGGGCGCCCAGTCCGCGAAGCCTTTGCCTTCCAATTCGGTATCCGACCAGTGCAGCATCTTCAGGTCGTCTTCGAGGGTATGTTCTCGACCCCAGCCGATGAACTTGAACGCTCCTGGCTTAGTGTTCTTGTCGAAGCCCTCGGTGATGCCCGCCTGACGCTGTGGCGACCAGATCTCGACGGTCCAGGCGTAGACGCCCAGATGATCGTACATCCAGTCGTCGAACACGCCGGTGATGACCTCTTTCGGATGGTACTTGAAGTCGTGGAAGACGCTGATGGCCGGGTAGCCGGTCATCTCCGTGCCGACCTTGCCGATGGCCTGGAAGGTCCAGAGATCCTCTGCGGGCATCGAGTCGTCGGCCTGCGTACCGTAAGGGCGCAGGAGGACGCCGCTGAAGGTGTGGAACGTCATGCCGCCCGTGATGTTGGGGTGCGACGTGATGAACTTGACGAGGTTGTAGACCTCCGGCTCGCTGCCGGGGAAGGGACCCGCGCCGTACTGCTCGCCCTCCTGCCGCCAGTGCGCGGGGAAGTTGCGGTTCAGGTCGAGGCCCTCTTTGTTGCGCTGCATCGTCAGCGTAATGCCGTCGTAGTCCTCGATCAGCCCCTCCGGCAGCAGACGATAGTAGGTGCCGCCGATTTCGATCGGATCACGACGAACCAGCAGGCGCGGCTCGTCGGGATGCGCTTTCCAGGGGCCGTTGGGGTCGGGAATACGCATGGTGAGGATACGCCCGTCGCCGTCGAGATCTTCCGGTTTCAGACCGTCCAGAGGCTCTTCATCGTAGGGATAAGGGCGGGTGCTGCTGCGAATATACTTCGGCTTGTCCGCGAAGTAGAGTTCCGCGCCGTCCGGGTTGACGCGCGGCACGACATAGAAGGCGCAGGTATCGAGCGTGCGCGTAACCTGCGCGTCCGTTCCGTAGCCAGTGGCAAGTTTGTTCAGGAGGTAGAGACAGGCCGATGAGGCGGAGACCTCCGTGGCGTGGATATTGCCGTCGCACCAGAAGGCGGGTTTCTCTTCGGCGGGACCGGTGGCGGAGTTCGTCGCCGTCAGGCACCAGACCTCGCGGCCCTCGTAGCTCTTGCCGATGCTCTCGATCTTGAGCAGATGCGGATACGCCGCCACAAGCGCCTGCAGTCGTGCGGTCAGCTCGGTATACGGATAGTAGGTATCGAAACGGATCTCGTCAGACACGGTGCTCATTCCTCTCCTCAGGGTCAGGGCTTCTGGTACCCCTGGACCCAACTGAACTCATGCTCGTCCCACTCCTGCGTGATAGCGATGGCTTCCGGGAGCAGCGCCTGCATCTCCGCCTCGGAGAGCGGCGCCGGATCGCTCTTCAGGATACGGATCGTCTCTTCCAGGTGCGCGATGCTGTCCATGCCGATGATGGCGGTATCGATGTCCTGCTGAAGGCTGTAGCGCAGATAGGGAGCGATGGACGCGGCCTGCTTGACACGTCCGGCCGCATAGACTTTCATACCCAGCACGGCCATCTCTTTCGAGCGGGCGAAAGGCAGGACGGTATCGAGAAAACTGTAGTCGTAGGCGATGTTGAACAGGCCGACCGGGAACAGCACCGCGTCGAACTTATATTCGCCCAAAATGCGCAGCATCACGTCTTTGACCCAGTGGCCGGAGACGCCGATATAGCGCACGTTGCCCGCCCGCCGATACTCTTCGATCGCCTTCAGTACGCTCTCCGCCTGCATGATCTGCTCGCGCTGGTCGTCGGTGTCGAGCGAGTGGACGAACAGCAGATCGACATAGTCGGTGCGCAGGCGCTGCAAGGAGGTCTCGAACTGCCGTTTCGCGCCGTCGTAAGAGCGATCGCCTATTTTGGTATTGAGCCAGATGTGATGCCGTTCGCCTTCCAGAGCCAGACCCAACTTGCGCTCGCTCTCCCCGTTGCCATACGCGTGCGCGGTATCGAAGGTGTTGACGCCCAACTCGATGGCGCGATGCACCAACGCAGCAGCCTCAGAGTCGGAACATTTGACGTCCCATTTCACCCCACCCAGCGTCAGTACGCTGGCGTTCCAGCCTGTCTTGCCGAGGGGACGCTGCGGCAGCGGCTTCGGAAGGAGCTCGTCGTCAGAAATCACGGAGGGGGCAAAGGTCGTCATAGAAAGGGATCTCCTTGCAGAGTGCGGGAATTGCGTGACAGGGCCTGAAATATTGTACCCGACAGCACTGCTTCGCATTATGCTGTTCGTCCATCGCGGACAAGATTAGCCGTTTGCCGCAGAGTAAGGTGCGAAGCGTGAGAGACCTCCCCCAACCCCCTCCTTCGTAAGGAGGGGGCTATTGACGATCTGATAACCTCTTCTGGTGTAAGTAAGGAGAACTGGCATGCGCGCAGATCTGTAGCGCGAAGTGGTAGGGAGCAGGCAGAAAAAAGCCCCTCCTTACGAAGGAGGGGTTGGGGAGGTTAACCCCAAGGCATCCTTTCTTGCAATTCATGGAACAGTGAGACCTGCTGTGCAAAACCTGGAAGATTACTTGACAGATTTGCCCTCCAGCGTTATAGTTGGCCTTAACAACGTTGTTTGAGAAAGGTGTCTCACCACGTGCGAACCGACTCCGTGCCCGTCATCGAGATTTGCGGCCTGAATATCGCCTTTCCCACAGACGATGGCAAAGCCTCCGTGGTGCGCGATGTGTCGTTCGCGATTCCGCGCGGCGGGACGCTGGGACTCGTAGGGGAGTCGGGTTGCGGCAAAAGCGTGACCGGTCTGGCGCTGCTCGGCCTGGTGCCGCCTCCCGGACGCATCGAAAGCGGCACGATTCTCTATCATGGCAAGGAAGCAGCGAAGGGAGACGAAGCCGAGACCGTAGACATCGCAACCCTGCCTCCGAAGGGGGAACAGATTCGCGCTCTGCGCGGCAGCGAGATCGCGATGGTCTTTCAGGAACCGATGAGTTCGCTGACACCGGTCTACACCATCGGGCAGCAGATCTCGGAGATGATCCGAACCCACGAGACCGTGACGCGCAAGGAGGCGCACGCACGCAGCATCGAGATGCTGAAAAAGGTTGGAATCCCCGCGCCGGAGATCCGTGTCAACGACTATCCGCATCAGTTGTCGGGGGGGATGCGGCAGCGCGCCGTGATCGCGATGGCGCTCGCCTGCAATCCGACGCTCCTCATCGCCGACGAGCCCACGACCGCCCTCGACGTGACCGTGCAGGCGCAGATTCTCGATCTGATGCGCGACCTCCAGTCGGAACTCGGTATGGCGATCCTGATGATCAGCCACGATCTGGGCGTGATCGCCGATATGGCCGAAGAGATCGTCGTGATGTACGCCGGGCGCGTCGTCGAGCACGGATCGGCGGAACAGATCTTCTACGAGCCATTGCACCCGTACACGCGAGGCCTGCTCAAATCGGCTCCGGTGCTCGGCAGTCGCAATCCCGCCCTCTCTCACTCCTCGCGCCTCTACTCGATTCCCGGCACGGTTCCGAACCCGCTCGCCATGCCGCGCGGCTGCCCCTTTCGCCCGCGCTGTGCGGAACGCTTCTTTTCCTGCACCGAACTGCCGGAACTGAAACCGATCCCACCCCCGCACCTCGTCCGCTGCTGGGCGCGCGAACGCGAGCAGGAGGCGCACGTTGGCTAACGAAGCGGTCACCACGCCACTGCTGCAAGTCGAGAACCTGCGCAAATATTTCCCGATCCGGTCCGGCTTCTGGCGCAACGTGACCGGGCAGGTGCAGGCGGTAGACGGCGTCTCGTTCACTCTCGCCAAAGGCGAGACGCTGGGCGTCGTCGGCGAGAGCGGCTGCGGTAAAACGACGGTAGGGCGCTGCCTCCTGCGCCTGATCGAGCCGACCGACGGGAGCGTGATCCTGCACACCGAAGGCCGCAATTGGCCGCTCCTCGACCTGCCGCCCCGCGAACTCGCGCAGGCCCGCCCCCATCTCCAGATGGTGTTCCAGGACCCGCAAGCCTCGCTCAACCCGCGCATGACCGTAGGCGATCTCATCGCGGAACCTCTGGTGATCAATCGCGTCGGGACGCGCCACGAACGGCAGGAGCGCGTCGCCGAACTGTTGCAGGCCGTCGGCCTGCGCTCAGACGCCCTGCGCCGTTATCCGCACGCGTTCAGCGGCGGGCAGCGCCAGCGCATCGGCATCGCCCGTGCGCTCGCTCTGCGTCCCGCCCTGATCGTCGCCGACGAACCCGTCTCCGCGCTCGATGTCTCCGTCCAGGCCCAGGTGCTGAACCTGCTCGCCGATCTGCGCGCCCAGTTCGGCCTCTCCTACCTCTTCATCGCCCACGATCTCGGTGTCGTCGAACACATCAGCGACCGCGTCGCCGTCATGTATTTGGGCCGTATCGTCGAGACCGGTCCGACCGTCGCCCTGTTCGCCCGCCCCCGACATCCCTACACGGAAGCCCTGCTCTCCGCTGTGCCCGTCGCCGATCCCCGCGCCCAGAAGGAGCGACAACGCATCCGGCTTGTAGGCGACGTGCCCAGCCCTGCGAACCCGCCGTCCGGCTGCCGCTTCCACCCCCGCTGCCGCTACGCGCAGCCCCTCTGCCAGCAGGAAGACCCACGTCTTACCGAGGTCACCCCCGGTCAGTTCACGGCTTGCCACTTCGGTAAGGAACTAGGATTACAGGGAGTGGAAGCGTCATGAAGCAGGAAATGGGGAAGGAAATACAGATGCAGAGCAGGAAGGCAGGAAAAAATGCAAAAGAGATTCAGAGATATAACGCGACCTGTCTATTTTAGCAAGGTAAGGACGGATAAACTGATGAAAGGGAATTCCCTTCTTTTCTTCTCCCCTTCCTGGCTTTCTTTCTTCCTGCCTTCCTGCTCTGCATTGGCATTTTTTTGCATTCCTGTTCTGCTTCTAGCTTTCCTGACGGGATGCGGGAGGCCGCCGTCGCCGACATCGTTGCCGAATGCGAGGGGAGGCGTGGAGGCGAAGGAGGCTCCTGCGCTCCGTTCCTTGGTTGATACCGGGAAGTTGCCGCCGTTGCAGGAGCGTTTGCCAGCGGATCCATTGGTGGTGACGCCTTATGAGTCGCCTGGCTTTTATGGTGGGACCTGGCACATGATGTGCGACAATCCCGATCTGAGCATGATCAAGATGATCTGCGGGTACGCGCCGCTAATTCGGTGGAAGGCGGACTGTTCGGGGTTGGAACCGGGGACAGCGTCGGCGTGGGAGTTCAACCCGGAGGGGACGCGCCTGACGCTGCATTTGCGGCATGGGATCAAGTGGAGCGACGGGGTCGAGTTCACGTCGGAGGATATGGCGTACTGGGGCAAACTGATCCATGGGGGAAAACAGTTGATCCAGAAGCCGTTCTGGTCGCTGGTGGGCGGCAAAGAGATGCGCATTGAGACGCCGGATAAGTACACGGTGGTCATGGTGTTTGCCGGGCCGAACTGGTATGTGCCGCTCCAACTTGCGACCGGGTTCTGGAACAGCGACGACTACAATATGCCGAAGCACTACCTGCAGCAGTTCGATCCCAATGTGAACCCGAAGTATCAGGACTACAGTGTTTTCGATAAGAAGAACAAGTCGCACTTCAATCCAGACCGCCCGACCTTGTGGCCGTGGCGGCTGGCGCGAATTGCGGACGGCGGCTTTCGGATGGAGTTGGAACGCAATCCTTACTACTACATGACCGATAATCGCGGGAGGCAGCTTCCCTATATCGATCATTTGATCGTCAGTTATACGCCGGACGCGCAGGTACGCGTGCTGAAGATTCTGTCGGGAGAGATCGATGCGCAGTTTCGCTTGGTCGAATTGCGGGATCTGGGAATGTACATGGATGGGCGCAAACGCGGCGACTATCGCGTTCTGAAATGGAAGGAAGCGAGCGGAGGAGAAATCTCGTTTCTGCTGAACTGGTCTACCCCCGATCCAGTGCTCCGCAAGCTGATGCGAGATCTGCGGTTTCGCAAGGCGCTGTCGCTTGGGATCGATCGCGAGAAGTGTAACGAAGTCGTCTGGCGCGGATTGGGGACGCCGCAGCAGGCGACGATCAGCAAGGAAGCCTGGCACTTCCTCAGTCCGGAGGGACACAAGGTCTACGACGACTGGGCGAAGTCTTATGCCGCGTTTGATCTGCCGCAGGCCAATAAATATCTGGATGAGATCGGGCTGACGCAGCGGGATGGGGACGGCTTTCGGCTGCGCTCGGATGGCAAACGGCTCTCTCTGATGATCGATGTGCCGCCGCAAACCGACGTCATTGATTCGGACAATGCGCTCATCGCGGCGGATGGCTGGAAGAAGCTTGGGATCGAGGTGACCGTCAAAAACTGGCCGGGAGCGCAGCACAACCTGCGCCAAAAGACCGGCGTTTATGAAGTGTCCACGCATGGGGAGGCGGAGATGGACCTGTTCACCTACCCCGACTGGGTGTTCCCGACCTCCGATCTCTACTGGCATAGCAAGGTCGGCAAGTGGTACAAGACAGCGGGCAAGGAAGGGGAAGCTCCGACCGGCGTCATGCAGGAGCTGCTCGCTATCTATGCGCAGATCCAAAAAGAAAAAGACATCCATAAGGCCCACAAATTGGCGCTGGGCGCGATGCGGCTGCATACGGAAAAGGGGCTTTTTGCGCTGGGCACGACGGGCAACCAGCCCTCGCTGGTGATCGTCAAAAACAGTTTCCGCAACGTGCCGGAGGAGCCGCGCATTCTCGGCCCCTGGGCGATCGTAGGCCCGGCGACGAGCTATCCCGAGACGTTTTTCTTCGCGCCGAACGGCTACCAACCGCCGAAACGCCCTGCGACTCCTTAATCGAGAATCAAGGGACGTTGTCCCTCGCTACGCGGCTGCGCCGGGCCGTGCTCTGCACGGAACGACATCAATCACAGAGTCATCTTGCTTTCAGAGAGCAAGGTTTTTGTGCCTGCGAATGCGGGCCTTCGGAGGCGTAGCCTCCCCCAGCGTAGGGCTTTAGCCCAGCGTATTAGAAGGACTTCCCTTCGGGAAAAAAGATGCTCAACTATATCTTTCGGCGCATTCTTATCGCCATTCCCACCTTGATCGCGATCTCGATGATCGCGTTCGTCATCATTCATCTGCCACCGGGGGACTATCTCGACCAGAAGATCGCGCAACTGGAACAGCAGTTCGGCGACAGCAGTTCGCTGGCCCAGGCCGATGCGCTTCGCAAGCGGTACGGCCTCGACCTGCCGATCACGAAGCAGTATATCAAGTGGGCGGGCGGGATGCTCCACGGTGACTTTGGCGAATCGTTCCGCTACGAAAAGGAGGTGAAGGATCTGATCTGGGAGCGCCTCGGATTCACGCTTCTGCTGTCGTTGGGAGCATTGCTATTCATGTACCTGACCGCGATCCCATTGGGGATCTATTCGGCGACGCACAAATACCAGACGGGCGACAATGTGCTGACACTGCTGGCCTTTATCGGCATGTCGCTGCCAGGTTTTTTGATCGCCTTGATGATGATCGTGGCGGTCTATCAGATTTTCGGGATTCCGCTGTTCAGCCTGTTTTCGCCCTATTATCAGAACGCAGAGTGGAGTTGGGGCAAAGTCGGTGATCTGCTGCAGCATCTGTGGGTGCCGATTATCGTGGTCGCGCTCAACGGCACGGCAGGCCTGATGCGCGTGATGCGGGGCAATCTGCTCGATGTACTGGGCGAACCGTTCATCCGCACGGCGCGGGCGAAGGGATTGAAGGAGTCAGTGGTGGTCGTGAAGCACGCGGCCCGAATCGCGATCAATCCTCTGATCTCGATGCTGGGGATGAGCCTGCCGGAACTGCTCTCCGGCACGACGATCGTCTCCATCGTGTTGGGGCTGCCGACGGTCGGACCGCTGCTCTTGCAGGCGTTGCAGGATCAGGACATGTATCTGGCGGGAACCATCATTCTGTTTATGAGCCTGCTGCTGGTCGTCGGTAATCTTGCGGCCGACATTCTGCTGGCGTGGGCCGATCCGAGGATCCGCTATGAGTGACACGCCCATACACGAGTCGAATACGCCTGAGGAACCCTCGATACTGCCCGAACTTGACCTGCTGGAAGAGGAAGAGAATCCGGGGGGATTGGGGACGTTGAGCTACCGCCAGTTGGTCTGGCGGCGGTTCCGGCGCAGCAAGCTGGCGCTCGTCGGGCTGTTCACGCTGGCGCTGTTCTACTTTGTAGCGCTGTTCGCCGAGTTCTTCGCACCCTACGACTATCAGCACGACAATATCCGACTGCGCTACGTACCACCGCAACACATGCACGTCGCGGCTGCCGACGGATGGCATCTGCCGTTCGTCTACGATTTGAAACAAGGGCGCGACCCCGAATCGCTGGAGCTGTTTTACACGGCCGATCCCGCGAAACGCGCTCCGGTGCGCCTCCTCTATCGCGGCGACTCGTACCGACTGCTGGGCCTGATTCCCGGCAACATCCACATGTTCGGCTCCGACGGCCCCCTTTTCTTGTTGGGAACGGACCGCATGGGCCGCGATCTGCTCTCGCGGATTATCTACGGCGGGCGTGTCTCACTGACGGTTGGGCTGGCAGGCGTTTTCATCTCGATCCTGCTCGGCTCGTTTCTCGGTACGCTTTCGGGCTACTACGGCGGCGCGATCGATACGGTCATGCAGCGGCTGATCGAGCTGTTGTCGGCGTTTCCGGCTATTCCGCTCTGGATGGCGCTCGGCGCGGCGCTGCCTCCAACCTGGACAGGCCTGCAAGTCTACTTCGGGATCACGCTGATTCTGTCGCTGCTCAGTTGGGGCGGGCTGGCACGGCAGGTGCGCGGCAAGGTGCTGGCGATGCGGGAGCAGGACTATGTGTTGGCGGCGCGGGCGGCGGGCGCGAGAACCCCTTATATTCTCCTGCGCCACATGATGCCGACCGCCTACAGCCATATCATCGTGATCGCCACGCTGTCGATCCCCGGCATGATTTTGGGCGAGACCGCGCTGTCTTTTCTCGGACTGGGAATCCGCCCACCGATGACCAGTTGGGGCGTCCTTCTGGAAGAGGCGCAGCGCGTGACGGTCGTTCTGCACAATCCCTGGCTCCTGTTCGCCTCAGTTCCGGTCCTGATCGTGGTGGTAGCCTACAACTTTGTCGGCGACGCCCTCCGCGACGCCGCCGACCCCTACGCCTCCTGAACTGCGGTCAAATGCGCCCTGCGTCCGCGCCTCCGCCGCCCCCTGAACGGCGCACAACTCCTGCCTTCGAGACGAGCCGTAACTTTCCAGCCAGCCCTTATTTCTTCTCGATGGCAGGTAAAGCAGGCGGTTCGGAGGTACAATGTTGGCTATTATCGGCTCACGAGGCCGCTGCAACAAACGATGGAGAAACCGCCCAATGCCCGAGACCAACCCCGTCCCTGAAGAGCTTCCCGATTTCGAAACGATCTGCGCGCATCTCGGGGAAGATCGGACCCAATATCACGGGGCGGTCATCCCGCCTATCTACCAGAACTCCCTGTTCACCTTCCCCAACTGCGAAGCCTGGGCAGGACCCTCCGGCCTCGAAGGCGATCCGTACCATTACACGCGTGTTTCCAATCCGACGACGGAGATCGTCGAGACCAAAATCGCGGCGCTGGAGGGTGGAGCGCGGGCACGCTGCTTTGGGAGCGGAATGGCGGCGATCTCGGCAGCGATTCTCTCCTGCGTCAAGGCGGGCGATCACATCGTCCTGCCGCAGACGGTCTATGGGCCGACCCGGCAGTTCTGCATGACCTACCTCCCGCGCTTCGGTGTCGAGGCCACGTTCATCGACGGCTGCGATCCACAGGAGTGGGAGGACGCCCGTCGCCCAAACACCACCCTGTTTTTTCTGGAGTCGCCCTCCAGTTTCCTGATGAAACAGCAGGATCTGCGCGCGGTCGCAGCCATTGCTCAGACGCACGGCATCACGACCGCCTGCGACAACTCCTGGGCCTCTCCGCTCTACCAGAGCCCACTGGCGCTGGGCATGGACCTCTCCATTCACTCCGCGACGAAGTATCTCGGCGGGCATAGTGATGTCGTAGCGGGAGTCGTCATTGGGGACGCGACGCGCATGAAGAAGCTGGTCATCGACGAAGGTCTGCTGCTCGGCGGAATCCTCGATCCTTTTGCGGCCTGGCTGCTTCTGCGCGGGATGCGCACCCTGCCCGTCCGCATGGCCCAGCATCAGCAGAGCGCCCGGCGTATCGCCAACGCCCTCTGCGCCCATAGCGCGGTGGAGACCGTCTTCTATCCCGGCCTCGATTCTTACGACCAGCCGGAGCTGACCGCTCGCCAACTGCGCGGCACGAGCGGCCTGATGAGCCTCGCCCTGCGCGATGGAACCCGCGAGGCGGCTTTCCGCTTCGTCAACGGCCTGGAAAATTTCGGGATCGGGTGCAGTTGGGGCGGCTTCGAGAGCCTCGCCATTCCCTCGAATATTCCGGCAGCACACATCGATGGCGGTGAGGGTCGTCGCTGGCTGGTGCGCCTGCACATCGGCCTGGAAGGCGCGGATACCCTCTGGGAAGATCTCCGGTCCTCTCTGGAAAATTCTGCGTCTTAGCGGTCTTGAACACGCGCTGACGGCCCGATTTGAAACTATGCCGCAGCCGGAGCGACCTACAAAGAGGCGTCCGAACCCGCTCCTCCGCGCCTCGCACCTGAATTTGACAGTCGAACCGGAACGTTGCTATAATGGTTCAGAGCCCCCGAATGCAGAAAGGAATGAGAAAACTGTGAGTGAAAAGATCGATCGCCGCGCCTTTGTGAGCGGTGGAATAGCGCTTGCGAGCGCCACCCTGCTTAGCAGCAGCGCCGGAGCTGCCAAAAAGAACCGTAAGGTCGTTGTCTGGTCCGAGGGCACGGCCCCGAAAAATGTCTATCCGAACGACGTCAACACCGCGATCGCCGAAGGCCTCAAGCCGCTCAAAGGCTGGGACGTGGTCACTGCTTCCCTCAACGATCCCGATCAGGGACTGCCGGACAGCGTGCTGAACGAGACCGATGTACTGATCTGGTGGGGCCATCAGAAACATGGCGATGTCAAAGACGAACTGGTCGCACGCATCACCAAGCGCGTGAAAGAGGATGGCATGGGCTTCATCGCCACCCACTCCGCGCACTACTCCAAAGCGCTGAAGTCGATCCTCGGCACCAACTGCGGCTGGAAATACTATATCGACGACGGCGCCGAAGTAAAGCTGATCGTCAATGCTCCGAATCACCCGATCTGCAAGGGCGTCACCGACTTCGTCGTGCCGCACACCGAGCGCTACGGCGATCCGTTCGAAGTCCCGACGCCGGAGACCGTGGTATTTGACGGTATCTACAGCAAACCCGAAGGCGAGCATGCGCAGCAGGGCATGGTCTGGACCGTCGGCAAAGGCCGCGTCTTCTACTTCCAGCCCGGACACGAAGGCTACCCGATCTACTTCCAGGAGGAGATCCGCCACATCTTCCGCAACGGCGTCAAGTGGGTCGCAGGCAAAAAATAACTTCCGCGCCTTCCCGGTAAAGAGCCTGCGATTCCGCAGGCTCTTTCTATTCAGATACGATTTTGAACGGGCGCGAGCGTGGAGAGGAGAATTTTATTGTCGGGAGGCATGATCGTACGGTTGGCGTGGGCGATTCTGTCGGCAATGGTCGGTGGAGTCTGGCTCTGGAGGACGCGGGATCAGGAGGCGTCTTCGGCAGGCCTGCGTTGGGGCCGCGCCTTGTGCCGTCTGACGCTCGGGATCTCCGCCTTCTGGGGCGCGGTCTGGATCGCGGTCGCGCTGATACGCCTGCCTTATCCCTACGAACTGGAGTGGATCGGAGGCGCGATGCGCGATCATTGCGAACGTGTCCTGACGGGCAAGCCGCTTTATGTGCCGCCGGGTTCCGACTGGTTCCCTTACGAATATCCCCCGCTCTATTTCTGGGTCAGCGCCGCCGTGGTGCGGATGACAGGGTGTGCGACCCTGGTCGCGATGCGCGCGGTCTCCATTCTCTCCACGCTCGGCTGCGCTGGCCTGCTGTCGCTCTGGGTCCGGCGCGCCATCACTCGGTCGGATCACGACGATTCCCGACAGAACGGGAAGATCTGGGGCTGGATCGCGGCGGGAATCTTTCTGGCGACCTATCGCTTCACCGGCGCCTGGTACGACGCGGAACGCCTGGACATGCTCTTTCTCGTGCTCTCGTTGCTGGGCATTGTTCTGCTGACCTGTGCGACCGAAGAGGCTCCGCAGGGCTCGTCCTCCTCTTCGCGTATCGCCTATGCCTGCCTCTCCGCCCTGGCGTTTAGCCTCGCCTTTCTCACCAAACAGCAAGCGGTGCTCTTCATGGTCGGAGGCGGAGCCGCGCTGCTCTGGCGACGTGAGGGCCGCCTGCTCGTTCCGTTCCTCTTGACTGCCGTGCTCGTCTGCGGAGGGGCTATCCTGGCTCTGAATGCGGCGACACAAGGCTGGTTTAGCTACTACTGCTTTCACGTTCCGCTCTCCAACGGCATCCATCTCAACCTCGCACGGCAGTACTTTGTCGGCGACCTGCCGCTCTATGCGCCTCTCCTTGCGCTCCTGATCGTTCCCCTCGTGGCAAAGCGCGGCAAAGCCACCCCAAAGCCCGATACGCTCAAAAGCGTTTCGGCGAACGCGGTCTTGATCGCGATGACGATCATGGGGTTGCTGGGAAGTCTACTCAGTCGGGCGCATTGGGGCGGGGATCAGAATGTGCTGATGGCGGGATTTATCGTGCTGGAAGCGGCGGCCTGCATCGTGGCGGGACGGTGGTTCACGACGCGCCCGGAGAGGACGGCGCTCCCGCTCTATGCGCTGCTATTGGCGCAGTTCGTCACCCTGTTCTATCGGCCCGATCTCCAGATTCCGCATGCCGCCAATTGGGCCGCCGGGGCCGTCTACTCCGAGCGGATCCATGGGTTGGAACGGAGAGGGGAAGTGCTCTGCCTGGATCATGGCGGGCTAACAACGCCGCGCCATTTTCAAATGATGGGGCTACTCGATGTTCTCAATTCGGAGAAGCGCATGCCGCCTACGCTGGTCGCGGACCTGAAGGCGCACCGCTTCGCGGCGATCGTGACGGACGAACTGCTTGACCCGAACGGCAAGTTCGCGATCATTCTGGAGAGTTATGCCCCCCTTGACTCGTTTCAGCTCACGACTTCCTGGGTCGTGACAGGTTTTCCGACGCCAAGTCCTGGGCGCCCGGTTTGGGTCTACTATCCACGCTGAGAGCGGCCTTATCGCAGGCGCAGAGGGGTGAACCGCAGACGCCAGGGCAGCAGCGCCGACTCGAACATGACGCGCTTCGACATCTTCGACTGCCCCGCTCTTCGCTCGACAAAGATAATCGGCACTTCCACCAGTGTCGCTCCGGCCCGGTGAATCCGAAACGCCATCTCCACCAGAAACGCATACCCTTCCGACACCACGGCATCCAGGTTCGCTGCCCGCAATGCCTGCGACCGATAGCCGCGATAGCCGCTGGTGCAGTCCTGAACCGGGAGGCGTAAAATGGCTCTAACATAGTTGTTGGCAAAGATACTCAACAGCACCCGGCGTAGCGGCCAGTTGACCACGCTGATCCCGTTGCAGTAGCGCGAACCGATCACCAGATCGTTTCCTGCCTCCAGCGCCGCGAGGATCTGAGGGATCGCGACCGGATCGTGAGACCAGTCCGCATCCAGCGTCATCACGAACTCGTAATCGTGGTCCAGGGCATAGCGAAAGCCCTCCAGGCAGGCCCTCCCATAGCCGCGCTCCTGCGTCCGACGCAGCACGCGACTGCCGGGGAATGCGCAGAGTATCCCCTCTGCGATGTCGGCGGTGCCGTCGGGCGAGCCATCGTCGGCAAGGAGAATATGCACCTCCGGCGCGACACGATGAATCGCTTCCAGGAGTGTCGGAAGGTTATCGGCCTCGTTATAAGTGGGGATGACGATCAATACGCGCGACATTGAACCGACTTTCCAGCAGTCTGCCCTGAATCGGAATGCGTATTCCAGAGCAGTCTTATTCGGTGGCAGACCTGGCGGAACGCTCACTCAGGTCTCGCCTGCACTTTGCAAGCGGCACAGCCCGCATAGGGAAATGATGAAACGACGCACCAAACGGATCTTTTGCTCTCTTGCTGTACCCGGAGTTCTGGCGGCCACACTGGCTCTCCTGCGAAGTCTACCTCATGAACC
>JAYUMV010000272.1:0-5708 GCA_043762265.1 Chthonomonadaceae bacterium
AACGTCGTAGATCGACAGCCCTGACCGGGGTAGGCCAGCGCCGAAGGGGCGATCTCCTGCGGTGGCCATCAGGAAAATACCTTCCTGCGCATGATTCGCGTCGTCCGGGCCGGTATCGTTGTCGTGAGTCCAGATCGAGGGATGCCCGATACTTCCGACCGATCGCCAGTGCAGATCCCCGAAATAGACGATCAGGTCCGGCGCCACGTTTCTCATGGCCGCATAGGTAAGTTCCGGTCGGAAGACGCGCGTGCCGATGGGAACGCCGCTTTCGTCGCCCAGGGCCTCCAGGCGCGTCGTTAGTTCCGCACGCAGGTGTTCGACATCGGCAGGGGCCACGATACCGTTCGGTTCACGGCCCTGAATGTTGAGAAAGAGTCGCCCGTAGTAGCCGCCATCGCCCCACGCTCGGGTCCGGGACCAGTCCACCAGCGCCGGGCTGAACTTCGTCACTGCGTGCACCGGCTCTTTCAGCACAAGATAGCCTTCCTGAATCAGCCACTGGTTGAAACAGATGCCGCCGTCCATGCGTTTCGCGCCATGGTCCGAGACGATCAAAAGCCGGGTATCCGGATCCAGAACGGAGACGAAGGCGCCGATCTCTGCGTCCAGGGCGACATAGTAGTCGCGAATGGCGTGCTCCAGCGGGTTTCCTGCCACGTATTTCGGATGTTTCGGATCGAAATATTTCCAAAAGGCGTGATGGATGCGATCCGGCCCCATCTCTACCATCAGGAAGAGATCCCACGGCTTGGTGGTCGCTAGATGGCGGGCCAGTGCGAATCGCTGCCGGGTCATTTGATAGATCTCCGAGAGCAGCCGCTCCTTATCCTCCGTCCTAAAATCACGCGTGTCGAAGAGATAGTCGCCCACGACCTCCTGAATCTCGACTTTCAGTTCCGGCGGATAGGTGTATTCGCTGCGCGTGTCGGGAGCCAGAAAATCGCCGATCAAGAGCCCGTTCAGCGGCTTGGGCGGATAGGTGAGCGGAACCCCGAGGACGATGGACTGCTTGCCGTGTTCTCCAAGCATATCCCACAGGGTCGGCTCGTGGACCAGGCGGCTGCTGGCAAACTGTAGGCCATCGTAACTATGGTCACGTCGGTTACGAAAACCGTAGATTCCCAGGGTGCCGGGGTCCTTGCCCGTCATCATACACATCCAGGCAGGCACGGTGATGGGAGGGATCGTGCTGGTCAGCGGTCCCCAGATACCGCGCTCCCGAATCTTACGGAGATTGGGCAGCAGGTCCGCCCAGAGTTCGAAAACGAGTTCGGGCGCTGCACAGTCCAGCCCGATCACACACACCTTTTGCGACATCGTGATTCCTTACAGCCATTCGTTTCGTTCTCTTTCTCAGTTCCACGTAGGACAGGGGAACTCCTGCCCGCCAGGACTTTAGTCGACGTGCGATACACGGGGACTGGCATCGCTGCGGAAGCATGCCCCTGTTTGCCCTCTCTCCGGCAAGAAGTGAACTGTGCGAAACCGTTGAGTCCTGCCTCTCGTAATCGGTTCGGAAGTGACCTGCGGAGTATGTTTGTGAAAGAAGGTGCGCGAAACCATGTTGAAGAAGGTCGTGCTGGGCGTCTGTTTGTCGATCCTGGTCGTCGGTGTCGCCGGTTGGTTCGGGGTGAAATCTCTCTTGAAATCTCCGCCCGCAGAGCTGCGCAGCGAAACGGTGCAGCGGGGCAATGTCGAGATCAAGGTCATCGAAAACGGCGTGATCGAGCCGCTCAAGAAGGTCGAAGTGAAATCGAAAGTCGGTGGTAAAGTCGCGAAGCTGGTCGTGGACGAGGGCCAGACGGTCCAGGCCGGGCAGACGCTGGCGATCGTCGATCCCGAGGAGATCAACAGTCAGGTCGCCGCGCTGCGGGCACAGTTGAAAGGCGGCGAAGCCCGCCTCGCCTCCGCGCGCAAAAACTCCACTTACCAGCATAGCCAGACCTCGAGTAATATCGATTCCGTCCGGCAAAACGCAGAGAGCGCCAAAGCGCGCCTCGCCATCGCGGAGTCCGAGGCCACCGTCCAGCCGAAACTCACGGAGCAGAGCATCCAGATCGCACAGGCCAATCTCGAGTCGGCTCGCTCCAACCTGAAGGCCCTTCAGGACAACCAGAACCTCATGGTGGAGTCTACGCATCCAAATGCGGTCGTTACGGCACAGTCGGCCTACGAACAGGCGAAAGCGCAGGCGGACAACTCCAATCGGAACCTGACACGCCAACGTCTCTTGCTGGTGAAAGGTTTTGTGGCGCAGCAGGCGGTCGATAGCGCGGAGACGGAGGCTGGGGTCGCGCAGGCGCATCTTCGGGAGGTCAAGGATCGCCTCGACCGCATCGAGAGGACGGATCGACTTGAAGAGAACAATCTGCGCAACCAGATCGCAAGCTCCGAAAGTCAGGTCCACCAGTTGGAGATCGCGCTGGACGAGAGTCGTACCAACGTCACTCCCCTGACGAAACGCAGCGAACTCGACAGCGCCCGCGCCGCCTATCGTCAGGCCCTTGCCCAACTGGAAGCCGCCCGGTCGGGCAAAACGCAGGATGCCATGCGCGGGGATGACATCAAGGCCGCCGAAGCCGAAGTCAGCCAGATCCAGAACCAGTTGAACGAGAATCTGGTGCATCAGCACGATACGACCCTTCGCGCGGCCATGACCGGCGTCGTCACAAAGCGCTATATCGAGGAGGGAGAGATCGTCACCTCCGCCATCGGCTCGTTCAACGCAGGAACCCCCATTTTCCAGATCTCCGACCTCGCCACCATGCTCATCAAGATCAACATCAACGAGGTCGATATTCCCAAGGTGCAACTAGGGCTGCTGACGGAAGTCTCGATCGACTCTGCGAAAGGCACCATCTTCCCGTCAGTGGTGCGCAAGGTCGCGACATCTGCGCTCTCGAACGAAGCCGGGGGACAGAGCGGTGGAAATGGGCAAGGCGTCGTTCGATTTCCGGTCGAAATCCATGTGGACAAATCGGACAAGCGCCTCAAGCCTGGGATGAGCGCACGGTGCGCCATCATCGTAGGACGCCGAACCAATGTGCTGCGCCTCCCGATCAACTGTGTTCAGCAGGAGGGAGCAAAGTCGTTCGTAATGCTGGTGAACTCCTCCATGAAAGACGGCAAACCGGTCGAGACGACGACAAAGCGACAAGTTACCACCGGACTGCGTGGAAACGACTTTGTGGAGATCCTCTCCGGTGTGAAGGAGAAGGATCGCGTGCGTCCCAACACCTATACCGGACCCGTTCGTAAAGCTATCGACTTCAATATGGGCCAGGGAGGCTAAAGTGATCGGAAAGAGACTATGAACTTCTATCGCTCTATCCAGACCGCCATCTCCAACCTCCTGGCGAACAAACTCCGGTCGTTTCTGACGATGTTGGGAGTCATCATAGGTGTCAGCTCCGTCATCATCATGGTAGCGATTGTCGATGGCGCGTCTGCCCGCGTCACGGACGAGTTCAAACGACTGGGCTCCAGCCTGATTATTATCTACTACGAGCCGAGCGGTAGCGACAACCGGGCGACGACCCGCCGAATCGACAGCATGAAGATGGCGGACATCGAGGCGATGACCACCCAATGCGATCTGATCCAGGATCTCTCTGCGGAGATGCCGATGGGAGGCGATGGGAAGGCGCGAGTCAATGACCAGGAAGTCAGCGTGACAGGCAACGCCGTCATGCCTGCCTACGAACGCCTGCGCAATGTCTCCGTCAGTCATGGGCGCTTCATCTCCGAGGAGGACATGAACACCTGGGCCAAAGTCTGCGTGATCGGACCTAAAGTCGCCACCGAACTGTTCAAGCAGGAAGACCCGCTCGGGCGCAACCTGCAGTTTCACGGCCTTAGTCTGACGGTGATCGGGGTGCTCAAGGCCAAGGGCCGTTCCTTAGATGGAGATGCCGACAAAACGGTCTATGTTCCCCTCTCGACGGCCCAGAAACGGCTGCTGGGAACCGAGGCCGTAGGAGTGGTATTCGCGGAACCTAAGGATCCGAAAAAGATCGATCAAGCGATGGAGCAGGTGTGGCAGATGCTTATGCGCCGATACGACAATCTGCCCGGCTTTCATGTCGATAGTCAGGAGAATATCCTCAACAGCATCAACCGGATTCTGGCCATCTTCGCGATCATGCTGAGTTCGATTGCAGGGCTGGCGCTGTTGGTCGGGGGCATCGGCATCATGAACATCATGCTGGTCTCTGTCACGGAGCGAACGCGGGAGATCGGAATTCGCAAAGCCGTCGGCGCGAAACGGCGCGATATTCTCTTGCAGTTCCTGATCGAATCCGCGACGGTTTCGGGGTTGGGAGGTCTGATAGGGATCGCCTTCGGGGCAGGAGTGGCCTATGGGATCGGCTTTATTACGCAGTTCATTCCGGCGATGGTAGATCAGCAGACAGGCGCGAAAGGGCTGAATATCTATCTGCCGGTCAGCGTCTCCCTTGGAGCATTCGCCTTCTCGGCATTTGTCGGCATCTTCTTCGGCATCTATCCTGCCATTCGCGCTTCCCGACTCGATCCGATCACGGCTCTCCGCCACGAATAGCAACGTCGCCAACACGATGCCCGGATCGTAGAGGAGTTTCCTGTACGGTCCGGGCATTTTGGATGCTGCGCTACTTCGCTATTTTTTTCAGTTTCGCGACGACCTGGTCCATCGTCTCCGGATTGGCGATATAAGTTCCGTTCTTGTCGATGATAACGGTAGTCGGAATGCCGCTGAATCCGAACTTCTCGATGACGGTCGCTTTCTCATCCGAGAGAATGGGGTAGGTGACCTGATGCTGCTTGCGGAACGCCTGCAGTTTCGGAAAAGGATCCGGGACGCCCTCTTGAATGGAGAGAGCAATGACCTGGACATGCTTGGTCTTGAACGGTTGCCAGACCTCGCGTTCTAAATGAGGAGCCTCCTCATTACAGCCGCCTCACCAGGTGGCAAACATCGTCAAGACGACCGTTTTGCCACGATAATCCGACAGCTTGACCATCTTCCCCTGATCGCTCTTAAACGTAAAATCGGCGATGTGACTGCCGATCTTGTACTTTCCGGCTCCTCCCGTCATTCCCTGACGCGCTGTTAAAACCAGCGCAAGGACGACGAGCAGCCCTAGCATTGGGACCAATCGTTTTCGCATGATGAAATCTCCTGAACGTGGTCAAAATCCCACTCGATGCCTGAATTCCTGCAATGCTATTGTAGCGTATTCAGGAGTGCAAGTCAAATGTGCAGAGCGCCTTGCGTCCAGACCGGAAAGAGACGAGCCCACCTCGCTTCCTTACGGGAGTGGGATGAGCTGTTGCGATCAGGGGTGAGTAGAGAAGCGGGTGGGTTACCTGCTGCCGGGGACAGGTCCGGCCTTCATATTCATTCCGCCAGAGGGCGCCGACGTTGTTCCCGGCTGCCTCAATGTAGGATCGTTTTGGAGCGCGCTCTTCATTTTTTCCTGCGCCTCTTGCTCTCGGGCAGTCTGATTCTCGGTAGTAGTAGCCGGCGGCTGACCACTACATCCCGCCAATCCGGCGAGGACGAGAGGCAGAACGATTAGAGCAAGCAATCGGTTCGTCGTCAGGGCTTTCATCGTTTATCCGTCCGTATCCGGGTTATAGTAGGCCTTGTACTGGCCATAGTTCTTCGTGTCGATTCCCGGAGCTGCGCCTGTCTGATCGATGAACCGGTTCGCAACGCGCGTGGG